>NZ_LT635782.1:625000-937500 GCF_900128425.1 Anaerococcus urinomassiliensis | reverse complement strand
TGAGGATGGTTTTATGGATAATAATAAAATACGCGAAAGAATGGAATATTTAGACAGAAGGTCTGAGATATTAGATATGGCTAGGTCAATGTTTATTTCTATTGGATATGAAGATACTAGCATTAATGATCTTATAAAAAGACTTGGTATAGCTAAGGGGACTTTCTATCACTATTTCAAATCAAAAGAAGAACTACTAGATCAGGTGATTAATGAAGTCAACACAGAGATTGTAAAAAACATTAGCGAGATTGCATCATTAGATAGATCAGCAGATGAAAAATTATTTATGGCTATATCAGCTCTTAAGGTAGAAAATCATAACATGATAACAGATCATATGCATAAGCCTGAAAATGCTTTGCTACATCAAAAGATCCTAAATAGCATTTTAAAAGATATTACACCATATTTTGAAAAAATCATAGAAGAGGGTAACAGATCTAATGTTTTTTCTTGTAAATACCCAAAAGAAAGTATGTACATATTTTTATGCTCTGCTATTAATCTATTAGATGATGGTGTTATTGATTTTAGTAATGATGAAAAAGAATCTATATTTAGGGCACTTATAGAGCTTTTAGCTAATATGTTAGGCATAGATGTTGATACGATTTATAGTTTTATGATTAGAGAGGCTTAGAATGAAAAAATTTATGCTTTTATGGATAGGTGAAATGATATCAAATATAGGAAGCGGCATGACAGCTTTTGCCCTATCGCTATATATATATAATTTCACTGGTAAAGTATCTGATATTGCTTTGTTAAGTCTTATATCATTTTTGCCGGCTATATTGATAAACCCTATAGGTGGTATATTAGCAGATAGACATGATAGAAGGGTTTTAATGATTATGGGTGATGTATTATCTGGATTATGTCTACTTTATATATTATATATTATTAAAACCAGTGTTAATATGTCTGATACAATAGTTCCCATATTTATAGCTATCGGGGTCAGCTCAATATTTTTAGGTATATTAGAACCTGCATATAAATCGACTGTAACAGAGCTAATCTCATCTGATAACTATGATAAGGCTAGTGGGCTATTGCAACTGGCGGCTAGTTCTAAATTATTGATATCGCCTGCTTTAGCTGGTATCATCCTAGCTAAATCGAACATAAATCTAATTTTAATTATAGATATATCCACAGTATTATTTACAATTATTATACTTGCAATAATCAGAAACTCTTTAAAGAATGATGAAAACATAATAGAAGAAGAAATAGACAAAACCACAACTGAAAAGAATATAATAAAAGAGTTAAGAGATGGTCTTCAAATAATAAGGGGCAATAAAGGTGTTAGTAATCTGGTTTTTCTTATGTTTTTAGCTTGTTTTTTGATGGCTTTTATTCAGGTCCTAGTAAGACCGATGATATTAAATATTGCTAATGAGAAGATGCTTGGGATAGCTGAATCTATATGTGCTATTGGGATTTTAGTAGGAAGTGGTTTTATTGGAATAAGAGGTATAAAGCTAAGCTATGCTAGATCTCTTGGAATAGCAGGGATAATTTCTGGTATTTTTATATCTTTAGCTGGATTATCTAGTTCACTAATATTTATTGTTATATTTATCTTTGTGTTTTTTATTACTCTTCCATTTATCAATGCAAGTGCTGATGCGCTCGTAAGAAACTCTATCCCTAACAGCCTTCAAGGTAGGGCCTGGGGTATTATTGGATTTCTAACTCAGATAGGAATTGTAGCTGCCTTTCTAATATCAGGACCTCTAGTGGATAATGTTTTTGAACCTATGATGAGAGAGGACGGTACATTATCGAACACTTTTTTAAAAGTTTTAGGCCTAGGACCAGGCAGAGGCATAGGCCTACTTTTAATAATAGTTGGTATTCTATTTTCTATTGTTTTTGCCTTTACATTGAAAAACAAAAATATAAATCAAATGGAGGAAAAAGATGGAATATAGATTTTTAAAAAATGATCTAAAAAAGAATTTTAAAAATAATATCATAATAACATTGTTTATATCGCTTTCAGTATCGGTTATTATATCTGTGTTTTTGACTTGTTTTTCTTTATTTAGCTCTATTTTTTCGCTATATGAAGTAGCTAGGCCTCCACATTTTTTACAGCTTCACAAGGGTGATATAAATATAAATGAGATAGAAGAATTTAATAGGAATATAGATTATGTAGAAGATTCTCAAGTTATAACTTTAATAAATGCCTATGGAAGTGATTTTAATGTAATTAAGAAAGATAAAAGCATAGGTAATACAAGCCTTGAAAATTTTAAATTAGATATATCTATAGTTAAGCAAAGTGAAAAGTTTGATTATTTATTAGATAAGGATAAAAGTATACTAGAGCTAAAAGATGGAGAGATAGCTGTTCCTAGGATACTTCTAGAAGATTATGACATAGAGGTTGGAGATACATTAAGATATAAAACAGATGATGGATATAGAGAATATAAAGTATCTAATATTATGTATGATGCTCAGATGAATACGAGTATGGCGGGGTCTGTGAGATTTTTATTATCTGATAGCGATTATAATGATATTTTAAAAAACTCTAAAGATACTGAGTATATGATAGAATCGATTTTTAAAGATCCTGACTATGCAAATAGATACCAAGTCAGCTATGAAGAATCTGGACTTCCTAAAAATGGTCAAGCAGTAACTTATAATCTTATAGTGACTATAAGTGCAATCACAGATATCTTAAATTCTCTGATGTTTTTAATAGCCGGTATTATATTTATGATCATATCATTAGTCTCGCTTAGATATGTGATTATGATGGAGATAGAGGAAGACAGGCTTGTAATAGGTAATATGAAGGCTATGGGAATATCATATAGGGATATTCGAAATCTATATCTAAATAAGTTTAGGCTGCTCTCATTTGTTGGCGTTGTATTTGGATATATAATATCTAATATTTTCACACAATTTATGACTGGTAGAATTGAGAGGATATTTGGACGAATCGATATAGGACTTCTAGGATACATGATATCAATTCTTATAGCTTTAATAATGTATTTAATAATAACAACATTTGTCAAAGCTATACTAAAAAAGATAAGAAAATTATCTGTTGTTGACATCATGGTAAAAAATAAAGGTTTTAGTAAAAGTAGTGATAAAAAAATAAAAAGACTACCTAACATGCCTATAGATATAGCAATCCCTATTCACAATTCAAAAAGTGGATATGGGATTATAATTCTACTCGTATTTGCTAGCTCAATAGCTATGATTTTTCCGACAAGTATGAGCAATATATTCGATGGGGATGAGTTTTTATCATATATGGGAATAGAGAAAAATGAAGCCTTCGTAGAGATATATGAAACGTCAGGTCGTAAAGATAATATCCATCAGATATCAAAAATTCTAGATGAATATAGTGATTATATAAATTATAAAACTAGTGATATATATCGTCAAAAAATCACGAATGATAAACTTGACAGCATATCTGCTCAGATAGAAATAGGAAATAATATAGCCCATAACATAGAATATATAGAAGGTAGACATGTATATAATGGCAAAAAAGAGATAGCAATATCTTATATGATAGCTGATGAACTTGGTCTAGGTATAGGCGATGATATATATATAAATGTAGCAGATAAAGATATAAGACTAAAGATTGTGGGGATCTATCAAGATATCACTAGTGGTGGCAAGACTGCTAAAACTGGTTATAGATTCAATGGTTATGATTTTCAAAAATCTATATTTTATATAGATGGTGACTATGAGAAAATAAGTGAAGATTTAAAAAGTAGTCTTAAAAACTTAGATTTACTATATGATAATTACAAGATATATAAAAGTGATGAGATGGTTAAACAGGTTTTTGGCCCTGTGGCTAGAGAACTAAAAAATATATCTCTGATTGTATCAATTATCGCACTTTCGATTGTTTTTATAGTGGTGATATTATTTGAAAAACTTAGAGTTATAAAATATAGCGATTACTTTTTATCAAAAAAGCATATGGGCATAAAAACCAAAGAGATAATAAAAGAGGAGATATTAGCTAGTGTTTTCTCTGGATTAAAGGGATTTGTTATAGCTATTTTAGTTCTTCTGCTTACCATATCTTCTGTCATAAGTATAATATTTACGATTTTAAATTTAGGAATTTCAAAGATAAATGTAGAAGTAACTTTGGCTGATTTCAGATATGTGCTTATATTGTTTATTATTCTTATAATATCAACATATTTAGGAGCTAGAAACATAAAAAATCTCAACATAAGAGGTGAAAACATATGATAGATATAAAAAATATATATAAAAAATTTGCTGATAACCTGGTATTAGATAATATAAGTTTTAGTGTTGAGGATTCTGAGTTTGTAGCTATTATGGGTAGTTCTGGATCTGGTAAATCTACGCTTTTATATTCTATAAGCGGAATGGATAAAGTAGATAGCGGTAGTATTATATTTGATTCTAGAGACTTAAATGATCTAAAAGATGAGGATCTAGAAGATATCAGACTATCTAAGATGGGCTTTGTTTTTCAGAAACCATACCTATTAAAAAACTTTTGTGTATTAGACAACATTATGTATCCAGCATTAAAACTAAAGAGAGAATCAAAAAAAGATATAGAAATGAAAGCTGATAGATTATTAAGTGATCTCGGCATAGAGGACATAAAATATAGTAATCCGAGTAATCTATCTGGTGGCCAGTATCAAAGAGTAGCAATAGCTAGAGCTTTAATTAACAGTCCTAAGATATTATTTGCAGATGAGCCTACAGGAGCATTAAACTCAAAGATGAGTAAGAGTGTAATGGAGATATTTAAGAATATAAATGAAGACAATACTATGATTATCATGGTAACTCACGATATGAATGCTGCAGCATATGCAAATAGGGTAATCTTTTTAAAAGATGGGAAAATCATGAGTGATACTAAAAACACTGATAATATATCAGAAAATATAAAAAATATATCTAGTATTATGGAGAAATTAGAGGTTTGATCTTAAGAATCTAAAAACTGAATATTTTAGTGAGTGCAGTATAAATTAAAAACATCGATATATTAATAGTGATTACAACGAAGGAATTACCGGATAGAGATATGTGCATAATATACTTAAAAAAATTCCAATAGAACATAAAATATTTTTTTGTTGACAAAATAATTTGAGATGATAACTAGCTCTTTTTGTGATAAATATAATTTAACACAGATGGAATGTATTTTTAATAAACAAATTAGAGCTGAATTATTTTATTAAAGAAGTAGAAACAATAATTACTCAAATAGATTCTTTAAATTTTGAAGATATGCAATATGATAGAAAATATACTGATTTAAATCTTATACTTGATCCTATATATTACCATTTAGAATATTCAGAAATGCAGTTAAACGGTAGCAGAAAAGGGTAAGAGACAATCCTTTAAGAAAAAATAAGCTCTGATAATATTGATAAAATTCTTGTTAATTTTAGTAGTCTTCATACAGTCCTTTCAGATATTGACAAGAAGAGATCACTTAATGAATTGATAGAAGAAATTCAAATCTATGACGAAAAAACAGAAAAAGACACTTGGATAAAATCGGGTTTTTACAAGCTTCCGCTTATAAATTATGACATTGACTTTAGTTTGGACAAAATAGATATTGTCGAGAGTGTGGTGTTGATGATAAGATACAATATTGTGAAATAATAAATTTGTTATATATCAACTATCTTTGGCTTATAAAATGTTATTTATTAAATTAGTATAATTTAGAAACTTGTGGAGGTGCCCAAATGAAAATAGATTTCTATTATTGGGGGAATATGTGCCCGATTAGTGCAGAAATATTAGATTTGATTCATAGATATAAAAGTAAAGTCAATATAAATACTTATGAAATATCTAATGATTTATCAGCTTGTAAAAATAAAAAAATATATTTTCCATTCTTAACTATTATTAATGATATTAATAGATATTATGGGCCAATTAAGAAGAAATTCATGGACCAGGTTGTTTCAGGAATAATTCCAGTAGAAAAGCCGTATATTCGAGAGCTAGGTACTGAAAGTGTAGCTAAAACAATTAAGCCAATTACTGAAGAAAATTATAATATTGCATCTCAATGCACATCTAGGATCAACTGTTTGGGGTGTGGTAGTAAGATTAAAATGTATAATTCAATGAATGAAGATGTCTATGGGTTCATTAATGTTTCAGGTAATCAGTTATTAGGTGGAGTTGAGTTTGTTCCGTCTAATGTGGTACCATACGACATCCCAAGAAGTGAGGAAACTGCATTTATAACATGTATTTATTTATCAAATAAAGATTATGATTATAAGTCTGCACCATTAATGGCTTTAGAAGATTATTTAAAAAATAAGTATAAAAGAGTACTTGTAATTTCAGATGAAATTGGGATTTTTCCAAATGGAAATTTAGAATTTTTTCTTAAAAATAATTATAAAGATGAACTAATTGTGTTTGAAGATGATTATTGTAAGTTGCATTTAATGTCAAAGATTTTGTGATTTATAATTCTCAGTTTGTTGAGCTTAATAAGAAAAATGTTCCTATGAACTGAAACTTATATATTTCGTACGAATGCTTTAGGGTAGTTATATTTATGGATTTGGGTATATATTTTTTAATATTAATATCTACTTAGAATTATGATGGATTTTATTGGTAAATAATTTTAAATATCAAGGAAATAAAAATGATAAAATTTATTAAGTACTCGTTTTTAGTATATATCATATCACTTATAATATTATTTATTTTAACTAAGTTCTATGATGACTTGATGTTAGTGCTTGCTTTCTTTGGCATAGTATATGCACCAATAGGCGGACTTATTTTATCTCTTTTAACTAGCAAATATAATTTTTCAAAACCTATATTTTTTATTGTAGCTTTAATGGTGACAGTAATTTCAATTATTTTGGGTATGGTTATAGTGTTTACATTTTTCTAAATTTCAGAATATTATAAAATATTGAAAAATAAAGGTAAGAAATACTGTTTTTAGTCTATCTTACCTTTTTAACATTTTGATAATCTATTAAATATATCGGGATCATATGATATCAAAATGAGCCGAAATATTGTAACGATATGTCTACTTTTTATGCCTATGTGCTAGATTTAGGAATTTTGATATAGAAATTTCTCTTATGATACTTACAAATCTAAGCGTCAATTTATTGCTTAAAAATGATATAATAAAGAATAGAAGTATAGCTACATATTTATTCCCAGCTACTATATTTTTTTAAACTATCAAAAGTTATCTTTACTGTACTTTTAAGCAAAGTGAAATAATCCATACCCTATTTATCAAGGAAAATGTAGCAGCAATTAGGTAGAGAAGAGTCTCACATCAAGATTTTACATTAAGTTCACTATAATTGAAGTGAGAGTTAAGAAACTGTTGGTTTAGACAGTTATACTCTTTTTATAGATATATCAGAAAATAAATTTAAATTATAAATATAACTCAATATATTTACATTTCAATTAATTTATTAAAGTATAGAAAGGAATCTTTGAGATGTTAGATTATTATAGATTAGATAATAAAATATATTAAAAGGAATGTGGTCTACTGCTTTAGATGAATTAATCTCAGATGATGGGATAATATCCGATAAGGCTGTACAATGTAATTTAAAATTAGATAATGTGGATAAGAGTTAATAAGGAGCAGTTATGGACACTTGGTTTACAATAGAAAAAATAGATTCTCAAACATTTGTATTAAGTGAATACAAACACTGGGAAGAAACTCATAGTTACTTATTATGTGGAGAAAATAAAGCACTCTTAATAGACACAGGACTCGGTGTTTCTAATATTAAAGAAGTTGTAGAAGAATTAACAGCTTTATCAATTACAGTTTTTACTACACATGTTCATTGGGATCACATTGGTGGCCATAGATATTTTGATTGTATTGGTGTTCACAAAGAAGAAAAGGAATGGCTTTCAAAAAAATTTCCTCTTCCATTAGAAGTTGTAAAAAAGCAATTAACAAAGAAAGCACATAATTTTCCTTGTGATTTTAATATTAAAGACTATAAAATTTTCCAAGTAAATCCACAAATAGTTTTTCAAGATGGTTATACATTTGATTTAGGCGGGAGAACTATTGAGGTTATACATACACCAGGACATTCTCCTGGTCATTGTTGTTTTTATGAACATGAAAGAAAATACTTATATTCTGGAGATTTAATTTATAAAGGCTGTCTATACGCTTATTATCCTACAACTAATCCTATATTATTTTTTAAATCAATAAAAAAGATACAAAAATATGATATTAAAAGAGTTTTGCCTGGTCATCATAATTTAAATATTACAAGCTCATTAATTGATGAGATAGAGGCTGGTTTTAGATTATTAGAATCAAGAGGAGATTTGAAACACGGGAAGGGAATCTTAGATTTTGGTAACTATCAAATTTGGATTTGATCTTTAAATTATATTAGATATATTCCCACATACAAGGAGGTTAACTACGACCTCTATCTATACAATTATTATCCCATAAGAAAGTGGGATTTAGAACAAAATGTAGTATTTATTACTACAACTATAATATACGAGGAGAAAAATATTGTAGCGAGAATGTTTCATTTAGACTTGCAATTAGCGAGCAAAGTAGCAGGACAAGCTGAGTTTGATAAATTTTGATTTATATGGTAAAATAAAAATATATAAATTTGAAGGGGAAGCGTAGTGAATAATCATTTTAAGAATCATCTTAAGAACAAACTTAACTCTGTACAAATGAAACCGATGAAACATTGTACAGAGTATAGCAAATAGATTGCATTTAAGATTTCATCGGGAAATACAAGAATTAGGTCATTTAGTTGGCTTCGTTTTTGTACACATTTCTCGATATGTAATTAAAATGTAAAGGGCTATAGGCAATGTTTTGTCTGTAGCCTTTTGTTTTATAAATTATTAAGCAAAAGGCAGATACTATTTTGTATTTATGCCTTTTTTTGTTGCATAAATACTGGAAGTTATAAATTGAGAAAAGGATGATGATTAAATGAATGAAAATAGAATAAAAATTTTAAAGGAAGAAAATATTGATAAAGCACTTTTTAAGCTAGGTATTCCTATGGTTATCAGTTTATTGGTAGCTGCTTTATATAATGTTGTGGACACCTATTTTGTGTCCAGTCTTGGGAAAGAGGCAGTAGCTGCCGTTTCAGTTGCGTTTCCAATTCAACTTATCTTTTTAGGAATAGGATTAACATTCGGTGCAGGAGCAGGTTCTTATATATCAAGGCTACTTGGAGAAAACAATAAAAAAGAAGCTAGTATTATAGCAACAGTTGCTCTTATATCAAGTGCGATTTTAGGGATAATTACAGCTATTGCATTGTTTTGCTATTTAGAGGGCGTTTTGAAATTTATGGGAGCCATTCCATCTATTATGGAAATTTCTAAGTCTTATACAGGAATATTTATAGTAGGTGGTATTTTGGGAGCAATCAATGTAACACTCGGTAACTTGGTCGTTGCACAAGGAGCTGCCAAAATTTCATTAAAAGCTATGCTTTTAGGCTCTATATCAAATATGGTTTTGGATCCGATATTCATATTTGGATTTAATTTAGGAGTTAGAGGTGCAGCTATTGCGACACTAATAGCCAGAGTGATAACCAGTCTAATGTATCTCATTTATTTTATAGGAGATAAAAACTTAATTGAGATAAAATTACCTAACTTTAAACCTACACTTGCAATTTATAAAGAGGTATTGAAGATAGGAATTTCCATGTTAATACTTCAAATTTTACAAACTATATCTATAAGCAAAATATCTTATGCAGCGTCCTTTTATGGAGAAGAAGCAATAGCTGCAATGGGGATTGTTCTTAGGATTGTAACATTAGGAACAAATGTTGTAATCGGATATATGAAAGGACTACAACCATTAGCCGGATTTAATTATGGAGCTAAGAATTATGAAAGAGTAAGAGAGGCTATCAAGGCAAGTATTAAATGGACAAGTGTATTTTGCATAGTTTGGACGCTAATAATATATGTGCTTGCACCAAGCATATTATCTATATTTGGAACTGATGAAAATGTATTAAATATAGCAGTGCCGGCATTAAGAGCAGGTGTCATTATGTTTATAACATTTGGATTTCAGTTTACCTACTCTACCTTATATTTGTCTATGGGAAAGGCGTTAGGGGGAGTATTTCTAAATTCATTAAGACAGGGAATAATTTTTATCCCTATCATTTTATTGTTGCCTAAATTTATGGGACTAAATGGTGTTATATATGCACAAACAGTTTCAGATTTGATAACAACTATAATAACAATTCCTTTTGCTATTAGTATTCATAAAAGTTTGAATTCGGAAATTAAAAGTAGTATTTAAATCTGGACTTGAGGTTGAAATACAAAATTGACAAGCCTTCAAAGTATATATAATTAGATTAACAGAACCCGACACTACTCTTAAAATAGAGTAAGTCGGGTTTTTTGATTGCGAAAAATTAGCCCCATCATGTTTGGCAAGGGCTTGTTCCTTATTTATAATATAACAGAAAGTTCTATTAATTCAAGGTCTTGCAGAAATAAAGTTTGTATGCATGGAAACTATAAAAATATCTAGAGTGGTTTATAATTAATCGATTAGTAGACATATTCCCACATACGAGGCTTTAAAAAAAATAAATTTATCCATACTGACCACTGAATCCGTTGTGAGTGTGTAGTATTGATGTCAAGGAAATACAATGAGAGGTCATAAGATTGTTGGAATCAATGGCTTTTAAGGTTTTGAAAGAAATCTTAAAAGCTATTTTTCAATTAGAAAAACACCTTGTGGGAACATATTAATAGTAAAAATCGTAGGGGTGTGTAGATAGACTAGATATTTATATGGAGAGTGAATCAATTAGTTTAATATAAAAAAATAGCCTGTGCCAATTTATGGTACAGGCTATTTTTTCCTTAAACATCCAATTCATAAGGAAATAATAAGGTTTAAAATCATTCTTCTTTTTTATCTAGGATAAGCTTAAAGGCTAGGATTTTTAAGTCTTTATCTTCTTCACTCATTTTTTTTAGGTCATCTTCTGTGATATTTTTTATATCGACCTTCTTATCGTCCTTAGACATACCTACAAAGAGAATACATGATTCTTTATCTTTAATATCAGCTTGATCTAGCCAATAGGTTTTGTTAAATTGGTCTTTGTCTATATTATAATCTGCCGTAAAACTTGATGTTTTATCGACTTCTCCGTCATCTATCCTAGAGAGTGTATATGAATGTTCATTAAACCCCAGACCTATTAAAGCACTAGACTTTGTTGCATTTACAGGTCTACCTGCAATCTCAAATACTTCTCCGTCTTTTATAGAAAATAATTTCATTTGTAACTTGCTTGTGTCAAGTCCTTCTAGAGAGTAAGTATTATATGCAAGGTCTAAATTCGTATCTTCTCCAAAATACTCTATCGTATCTGCATCTGTCTTTTGCTGGCTTATTTTTACACCTTCAGCTTGACCTGCTTTGTTATTACAGCCTGTAATGGCAAAGACCAAGGCGCATATTAGCAAAAACTTTTTCATTACATCTTCCTTTATATTGTTAATAATATAATAACACAAATTTTTAAAAAAGGGTCTTTAAAAAAGAACAGATGAGGGTTTTGTTGTATTAAAAGATAGCATGATAGAAACTATAGATTCTCTTGCCATCCTAAAATCGATAAAAGAATTGAGGGAGCAATGTATAGATAAAAATGAAATTGTAGATGGAAAGTTGAATAAAAACTATTTATTTAATAGTCCATCCTATGTAGCTGCTTTTGTTTTAGTGACAAACGCCAATGGAAGAACAAGTTGGAAAAACGAATAAGGTATAAGAATAAAGGACCTAGAAGAAAATGAAATGAAATAGTATTAAAATTAGAATTTAGACGATATGCAATAGCAATATCGTCTCAGACCGAAGACAAACTCCAGTTTATGCTGGGGTTTGTCTTCGGTCTAACCATTCCTATAGGAATGGTGCTTGTCTTAATTTTACTCAGTCTCAAACGGAATGTCACCTGTAGAATACAAATTACATTCCGCTTAAAATATTATTAAAGTTTATTCCGAGTTTATGGGTTCAGCTCACAATTGTAGGTCTTTTTTACTTATATTATATTACAATTATTATAATTAGTCAAGTCCATAATATTGTGTAAAATTTACTAGCACAATAATTACTATTTCATTTTAATATACAATTTAGAAGATGTTATCCAATCCTCATTGATATCAATGAGGATTGCGCCTATTAATCGTATAGCTGATTCTTCATTTGGGAATATTCTAACTACTTTTTCTCGTCTTCTAACTTCTTCGTTTAATCTTTCTAAGCAATTTGTTGATCTAAGTCTACTATGAATTACATCATTAGCTAGGTATGCAAAGGTATCTTCAAATCCTTCATCTAAGGCGTTTAATGAGTTTTCAAATTTCTTTTCGTTTTCGTATTTTAAGAAGATCTCATCCTTCATTTTTCTTGCTATGTTTATATCCTGGATTTTAAATAGTGCTTTTATATCAGTTCTAAAGTCTTCAGTGTTTTTCTTTGGTGCTTTTGATAGGATATTTCTTAAGAAATGTACCTGACATCTTTGCCATATTACATTTACGAATGTTTCTTTTATTGCTTTTACTAGGCCTTTATGGGCGTCTGATATGACCATTTTAAGGCCGCATAGCCCTCTAGATTTTAAATATTCAAAGAAGTTTGACCAAGAGTATTCACTTTCGCTAGAGCTTAAGTCTAAGCCTATTATTTCTCTATTTCCTTTTTCATTTATTCCTATTGCAATATGACAGGCCTTTGATACTACTCGATTGTTTTCTCTTACTTTTATGTATACTACATCTACAATTACATAAGGATATTTAATCGAACTTAGGTCACTATTTCTCCATAGTTTTACTTCTTCGTCTAACTCTTTAGTTAGGGATGATACAAAGGATTTAGAATATGTTTTACCACACATGTTTTCTATTACCTTGGATACTTTCCTTGTTGATACTCCTTGAATATACATTTCTAGCATGGTTGCAAGTAGGGCTTTTTCATTTCTTTGATATCTTTCGAATAGTTCTGTCGAGAATTTACCATCTCTTGTTCTAGGTACTTTTAAAGTTAATGTTCCTATTTTTGTTGTATAGTCACGTTCGTAGTATCCATTGCGATAAGTAGTTCTGCTAGGATCTCTTTGATAGGCTGTATTTTCTAAGTATTCGTCTCTTTCTTTTTCCATAAGTTCATTAAAAACTTTTGTTAAGATAGATTTAGCAATTTTATTATCTACAGATTCATTAATTAAATTTTGTATTTCTTCTTGATTAATTGTAAAGTGTAATTGGGTCATTTGTTCCTCCTAGTTGGTTTTTGTCGTTGAAAACATTGTACTAGTTTAGGTTTCAAATGACCTTTTCTTTTTACACAATTATACGGACTCTATCTTATAATTAATTTATTATATTATTAATGGTATACTGAAAATAAGATATAAGAGAATTTTGAGAGGGAAAAATGAAAAATATATTAATTATAGAAGACAATGAAGAAATTGCTCTACAAATAAAAAAGTACTTATCAAAAAATGGATATGAAGTTGATCTTGCGTCTTCATATTATGAAGCCTTGTATAAGATGGATATAAATTTCGATTGTGCGTTATTAGATATAAATCTACCAGACAAAGATGGTCAGTATTTGATTGGAAAGTTAAAAGATAAAGATATCAGAGTTATAGTTACTACTGTAAAAAACGATGAAGATTTTATAATAGCATCTCTTGATCAAGGCGCAGATGATTACCTAACCAAGCCATTTTCCCTTGCTATTCTTAGGGCGAGAATTGATGCGGTTTTAAGAACTATTCCACTAAATGAAGATAAAATTATTACATACAAGGATATAAAAATAGATTTAAATAATTCAAAAGTTTATTTTAAGGGAGATGACGTGGAATTAACAGCTCTTGAATATAAGATTCTACTTTTGTTTATCAAAAATCCGCACAGAGTCTATACTAGAAGTCAACTTTTGGAAATGTTTTGGGAGGATAGAGATAAGTTTGTAAACGATAATACTCTTACGTCAACAATCAAAAGAATTAGAGAAAAACTGGATAAAGAAATTATCACTACTGTTAGAGGAATTGGTTATAGGATGGATTAAATGATTTATTTACTTTGGATAGGAAGTCTAGTTTTCCTTTATTACATTCTAGAAAAAAGAAAGAAAAAAAGAATATATGAGCTTATAGATTTAATCGACAATATGAAAAATCAAAATTACAAGATTCCTATGAAACAAGATGATTTTTCTATTTTGGAGGATAAAATTTACAAGCTATTTATAGAAATAGTGGAAGCTAAAGAAAGAAGTACTAAAAATAGCGAAAAACAAATCGAATACTTGGAAGACATCGCACATCAGATAAAAACACCAATCACATCCATGCTTTTTTCTATAGAAAATTTGGAATGGGATTACTCTGCTAATAGTGATATAGAAATATTAAAAAGGCAAATTCTAAGGCTAAGTTCTTTATCAGATATTTTGTTAAAACTTTCAAGTCTTGATGCAAACAAAGATTTGATGAAAAAAGAAACATTTAGTCTGGAAGAATTAACTACATATGCACTGGACAGCCTTGACTTAAAGAAAACCATAGATGTAGAAGAAAGTTTAAAAAATAATTTTATTTGTGGAGATTTTTATTGGCTAGCAGAAGCTATAATCAATATCTTAAAGAACGCTGATAATAGACCATCTTGCGATAAAATTTCAATTTCATCTTACAAAAATCCACTCTATACCAGCTTAATTATAGAAGATAATGGAGGAGGAATAGAAAAAGAAAATATCAAAAAAATCTTTAAACGCTTTTATAAAACACCAGATTCAAATGGTTTTGGCATAGGCCTTGCTATGGCAAAGACAATTATCGAGAAAAATAACGGGGAGATTTCTGTCTCAAATACAGATTCTGGAGCGAGATTTGAAATGAAATTTTACAATGTCACCTAAAAATCACTTTACTTTTATATACTTACCTTAAGATAAGAAAAAGGAGGCAAGTATGGAAATTTTAAAAGTAGAAAATTTAAGAAAAGAATATGGAGAGGGAAACTCCAAGGTGGTGGCCTTAGATGGAGTTGACCTTACAATAGAAAGAGGAGAATTTGTAGCCATTGTAGGCCCTAGTGGTTCTGGTAAATCAACTCTTTTACATATTATAGGAGGAGTAGATAGTCCAAGTGAGGGCAAAGTTTATATAGAAGGTAATGATATTTCTCAGTATACTTCAAAGGAACTAGCTCTTTTTCGTAGGAGAAAAGTAGGTTTAATATATCAATTTTATAATCTAATCCAAAATTTAACAGTAAGGCATAACATAGAGCTTCCCCTAAAATTGGATAAGAGAAAAATCAATGAAGAAATCTTGCTTGATACTGTTAGAAAACTTGGTATAGAAAGTAAACTTGATGCCTTTCCAAGTGAACTATCTGGAGGTCAACAACAAAGAGTTGCCATAGCGAGAAGTATTATCTACAAACCATCAATAATCCTAGCAGATGAACCAACAGGCAACCTAGACAGGAAAAATTCCAAGGAAATAATTGAAATCTTTAAATATTTTAATAAGACCTTAAAACAAACAATAATCCTAATCACCCACGACGAAAAAATCGCCCTAGAGGCAGGTCGTATCGTGACCATTGTTGATGGAAAAATTGTGGGAGATGAGAAACATGAATAAGAAGAATTTTCCTATTTTCATATCAGTATTTATTGTTTCCTTGTTTTTCACTGTGATATTTTATTATTCATTTTCTAGCATATCTTTTACAAATAGAGAATTTAGGAGTGAATATTATGAAGATGCCTTTATAGAAGGTGATATAAAAGAAAATGACTTGCCTATTATAAATAGTAATGAATATGTTAAAGAGGCAGGTTTCGAGTCAAGTGATTCCATATCTGGAAAAATTGAAGATAAGATTTTAGCCATATCTCTATTTGACAAAGCTATTGCCAATATGAAGGGTGATTATAAATTAAAAGAAGGAAGGTATCCTAATAATTTAGATGAAATTGCCCTTAGTGAGAGCCTTATAAAAAACAAAAATTTAGCTATATTGGATAAAGTAAACGTTGAATTCGGAAAGAGAACAATAGATGGCAAAATTGTAAATCCAACATATAAGCCTACAAGTGATGAAGAATTTATAAAAACAACAAGTAAGGAAATGAAAATAGTTGGAATTATTAAGGATAATCCTAATAATATAAGTGGTGCAAATATTCTTATTAACTCAAATTATGAAAATAAACTTACAGCCATAAGATTTAAATCACTTTATAAAGCCTATGACAATCAAGATATAATCGAAGAAGATTTGTCAAATAAACTAGGTAGGAAAATTAAAGTTGAATTTGAACCAGCAATTGTTGATTATTATAACTTATATGAAAGTAATGTGGGAAGAATATTAAAACAATTATCAACAATTTTTCTTGTGATTTTAGCCATAGGAATATTTGTATTTTTTAATAAAAATATATTTTTAGTATGGTCTTTAGAGAAAATCAAGGTCCTATCCATGTATAAATCAATAGGAAGCACAGATTCACAAATACTTTCTTTGCTTTTTAAAGAAGCGGTTATTATATCAATCTTACCCTTATTGCTAGGACATATTTTAGGCTATGCAGTAATTAAAAAATATTTTAGCCTAATTAATAGTAATATGGGTATTGATGTTCCATCTTATGTAGACTTTAATATTATATTAAGCTTTCTTATAATATTGATTTCCTTACTAATAATATTTATATCGCTTGCAATTACCTTGAGGAAAATAAAGAAAATAGAGATTATAGATGGTCTAAAGGGTCTAATAAACTTTAAAAAATCAAAAAAGAAAAGAGCTAGTACTATTTTTAAAGAACTAAGGATAAATAACCTTGCGAGTATTAAGTCTCAATCATATATTTCAACAATAGGAGTCTTGATAATTTCAGTCTTATTTATTTTTATATCTTTTTCAAGTTATGCGGTAGATTTAGGCTTTTATCAAGATGATTATAACTTGACAGTTGATTATTATAGTAATGATCCTATTCTTCCTAATAATCTAATAGAAGTTGATAAAAAAATTGATTCTAAAAAATCATTTATCTATCAGCAAAGAAATTTATCTATTGAAAATAATCTTGAATTTTCTGAAGAATTTTTTACTAATAATTTGGAAGAATTTTTTTCAGAATATAATAGTGATACTGAAGAAAATTCAATTTCAGGAAATATTGTAGGACTAAGGGAAGAAGACCTTAATAACTTAGGAGGCAATAAAGGAGAATTTATTTTATATAATATGATCCAGTCTAACCCTAATGAGCCATTAAGAGATGCTAAGATGGTTAAGTTTTTCAAAGACCCTAAAAAATTAGACTTAATAACAGCTAGCGGACAGAAAACATCTATTGATATAAGCAAGAATATAGATGATTTAAAAGATATAACATTAAAAATTAATCGAGGTGGTGCCTACATTTTTACAGATTTTGATACCTACTTTAAACTATTGGAGTCTACTGGGAATGGAAATCTAGTAAATTATCCTTTTACTCTAAAAATGGATGTAAATCCTGATCAAATTTCTGATAGCAAAGAATCTATTAAGAATTTTTTGGATAAGAATCCTAGAACTGATGAAAGCTATGAAGTTTATAGTGACAGTGATAGGAGTGAGGAGGATGATAAATTCTTGGGTGGTCTTTTAAGCATAAACTTTATCCTAGCAGCTATAATTCTTGCACTAAATTTCACAAATGGATATGCTTCTATAAATTCTAGTTTGATGGCAAGAAAAAAAGAAATAGGCAACCTGTATTCTATAGGAATGGAAAAAACTGATTTAGAAAAATTATTAAAACAAGAATTTGTATTTGAACAAATAAAATCATTTGCTTTAGCAATATTAGTGACCTTTTTTGTTATTACAATCATGTCAATAATTTCATCTAGATATAATTTTTACGTATTCTTAAAATACTACAATCACCTTGCGTTCTTAGGATTTTCGATAGTTGTATACGCTGCAAACTTGTTAATCTATCATTTCTCCTTAAAGAGAATCCTTGATAAACCAACAGTAGAACTTATAAGAACAATTTAATAATATATTGGAATAAATGGCTTTTAGGATTTAAATAAATACTAGAAGCCATATTTTTATCTAAAATCACAATTATACATTAATCACACACATTATTTTAAAATTTAAAAGCATATGGTATATTAAAGTCAAACGTTTGTTGCTTAAATAATACATATTAGAGAAAGGCTGGTTTATGAAGACTGATATTGAAATTGCAAAAGAGATTGAACTTAGGGATATTGATGACCTTTGCCATGATTTGGGCATTAGTGACTATGAGAAGTATGGCAAATACAAGGCTAAGTTAGGCTTAGAATATGCAAATAAGAAAAAAGAAAATTCTAAGTTGATCTTAGTTACTGCTACTAATCCAACTCCAAGTGGAGAAGGAAAAACAACTCTAAATATAGGCTTATCAATGGCTTTAAACAAGATCGGCAAGAATGCCATTTCAGTTTTAAGGGAACCATCTATGGGACCTTCTTTTGGTAGAAAAGGCGGTGCTGCAGGTGGTGGCTACAGCCAAGTTTTACCGATGGATGAGATAAACTTGCACTTTACTGGAGACTTTCATGCTATAACATCTGCTGTAAATCTAGTTGCTGCAATTTTGGATAATCATATCTACCAAGGCAACGAAAAAAACATTGATCCAAAACAAATTGTTTGGAGAAGATGTGTTGACCTTAACGATAGAGCTTTGAGAAATATTGTAATTGGAATGGGTAATAGGACTGACGGCGTTACTCGTGAGGACAAATTTGATATAACTGTTGCTACAGAAATGATGGCTGTTTTGTGCCTTGCAACAAGTATTGAAGATTTCAAAGACAGGGTAAGCAAAATGATTGTTGCCTTTGACTACGACAATAAGCCTGTTACAGTTGATGACATCAGAGCTACAGGATCTGTTGCAGTTGTAATGAAAGATGCCCTAAAGGCAAATCTAGTTCAAACAACAGAAAACACTCCAGCAATAATTCACGGTGGACCATTTGCAAATATAGCTCATGGATGCAACTCTCTACTTGCGACAAAAACTGCTTTGGGCATTGCTGACTATGCTGTTACAGAAGCAGGATTTGGCGCAGACTTGGGAGCTGAGAAATTTAACGACATAAAATGTCGACTAGGTGGACTTAGTCCAGATGCAACCGTAATCGTTACTTCTATCAGATCTTTAAAATACCATGCAGGAATGGATTTTGACAATCTAGCAGATGAAAACTTGGATTATCTAAAAATCGGATTTAAAAACCTAAGAATCCACATTGAAAATATGAAAAAGTTCGGCAAAAATATTGTGGTTGCCATTAATAAATTTGCAACTGATACAGATGATGAGATTAAGTTACTCAAAGAATTGACACAAACACTGGGAGTTGATGCTATTGAAACCACAGTATTTACTGATGGTGCCCAAGGTGGAGTCGACCTAGCTCAAAAAGTTGTTGATCTATGTGAAAATGACAATGATTTTAAATACTTATATGAACTTGATTTGCCTATAAAAGAGAAAATCGAAACTATTGCCAAGGAAATTTATAGGTCCAAGGGAGTAGTTTATAGTAAAAAATGTGAAAAAGAAATCAAAAAAATAGAAAAACTAGGATATTCTAATTTACCTATTTGTATAGCTAAAACTCCATATTCTCTATCAGATGATGATAAGATAAATATTACATGTGATGATTATGAAATAAATATTAGAGATATTAGGGTCAATGCAGGAGCAGGATTTTTGGTAGTTTATACTGGAAATGTTCTAACTATGCCAGGCCTACCTAAGGCAGCCAATGCTTATAATATTGATTTAGATGATAATAATGAGATTGTTGGTCTATTTTAATTTATAGAAAATTTACCTATATTGCAAAATAATATAAATTTAGACTTGAAATTTTTTTAAAAATATTTATAATAGTCTTATATAAAAATTTAAGGGATAGATGGAGGGGTATTATGAACAATGAGTGTCTAAACATTATGACATTTGCTAATAGAAGTGTTTTTTTAGAACTTTCATACCCTATCTTTGCCTACATCAAAAAATTAAGATTTCCAATTGGCGTATTTTGCCATGCTTTAAAAGAGAACCCTGTCTAGGGTTCTCTTTTTATGTATGTAATATTGTTGAAAAAGCAAGGAGGGTAGGATTCTATGAGTGGCGTAGTTGCAATAAAATCGAACGATAGTGTTGTACAAAAACTTTTTTATTCATTAAGCTCTATTCAGCATAGGGGACAAGATTCAGCAGGTATTAACATATCTGATGGATCTCATCTGTATAGAGTCAAAGCAATGGGTTTGGTCAATGAGGTTTTTAATGATAATAATCTTAAATACCACGATGGGAAAATTGGCATAGGCCATGTTAGAAGTGCACCAGAGGGTTGCAATAGAGACTATAATGTCGAACCTTTGCTAAGTTTTGTTAAAGATAATGAACTTTCCATTGCCCACGATGGCAATTTGATAAATTATTATGGTCTAAAAAGCAAGGAAGAAAATAATGGTATGGTTTTTCATACCCAAACAGATAGTGAACTTATTTTATTTCTCATAGCTAGATATTTTGAAGGCGATATTGTAAAGGCAGTAAGAAGGGCCATGGAAGATATCAAAGGAGCATATTCTTGTGTTCTTTGTATGCCAGATAAAATAGTTGGCTTCAGAGATTACAATGGTATAAGGCCTTTAATGATAGGTTTTGATGATGAAAATGTAGTAATAGCAAGTGAAAATGCAGCTATTGAAATACTAGACATTGATAATTATAGAGATGTCAAAGCAGGTGAGATTGTTGTTGTAGATAAAGATGGCATCAAATCTTATCCAATGGATGAAAAAGCTTCCTATAAATCTTGCATCTTCGAATATGTTTATACAGCAAGGCCAGATGCTAATATTGAAAATACTAATGCCTATATGTTTAGAAGACGCAGTGGAGAGCTCTTGTATGACCAAGCTCCTGTAGAAGCTGATTTGGTTTGCCCAGTACCAGATTCAGGAACTCCATCAGCAATAGGCTTTTCCCAAAGATCTGGCATACCTTTTGCAGCAGGTCTAGTTAAAAATAGGTATATGGGTAGGACCTTTATAAAGTCTAATCAAAAAGAGAGAGAACTTGCTGTAAGACTAAAACTTAATCCACAAAAATCAGTCATAGATGGCAAAAGGATAGTCTTGGTTGATGATTCTATAGTAAGGGGAACCACCAGCGAAAAGCTTATCGAAAGGATAAGAAAGGCCGGAGCAAAGGAAGTCCACTTGAGGGTAACCTCTCCACCATTTATCAATCCTTGCTATTATGGAGTAGATACTCCTGATAAAGATAAGCTTATAGCAGCAAAAATGTCAATTGATGATATAAGGAAAAAAATCGGTGCTGATAGCCTGGAATTTCTATCATTGGAAAATATTTTGAAGTTGACTAATAATCCTGATAATTATTGTACAGCTTGTTTTACTGGATCTTATCCAGTTGTTAAGGAAAAAATATGAATTTAGCAGTTTTTATTTCTGGTGGTGGGTCAAATCTCAAAGCCTTAATAGATGCACAAAATTGCGGATATTTTGAAAGCCAAATAAAAATAATAGTAGCTAATAAGGATGCACCGGGCTTAAGACATGCAAGGGATAACAACATAGATTATCTAATCAGCAAGAACGAGGATGAAATCATTGATACACTAAAAAATTATGATATCGATCTGTTAGTATTGGCAGGTTATCTAGTTAAAATCAGTAAAAAGATACTGGATAACTTTAAAGTTATAAACATTCACCCATCCTTATTGCCAAAATACGGTGGCAAGGGATTTTATGGAATTCACGTTCATGAGGCTGTATTTGCCAACAAGGAAAAAATAAGTGGAGTAACCGTCCACTATGTCAACGAAAACTTAGATGATGGCGATATCATAGTGCAAAAGAAAGTTGACATCAGTAATTGCAAGAATCCTAAAGAAATTGCAAGTGAAGTATTGAAGGTGGAACACAAGACGCTAAAAGAAGTTATTAAAAAATTGGAGGAGGAAGAGTGCGCGCATTAATTTCAGTAACAGATAAGACAGGTATAGAAAACTTAGCAAAAGGTCTAAGCGATTTGGGAATAGAAATCGTATCAACTGGTGGTACATACAAAAAAATAACAGATGCAGGTGTTGATGCAATTGAAATTGATCAGATAACAAACTTTCCAGAGATATTGGAAGGTAGAGTAAAGACACTTTCTCCATATGTTCATGGGGGTATCCTCTACAAAAGAGATGAAAAAAGTCATGTAGATACAATAAATGACCTTGATATCAAGCCAATTGATATAGTTGTTGTAAATCTTTACCAATTCCAAAAGGCACTTGAGAAGGGAAACCCTGATGACATTATAGAAAATATCGATATTGGTGGTCCATCTATGGTCAGATCTGCTGCCAAAAACCACAAGGACGTCCTAATAGTAACAGACCCAGCAGATTATGATGAATTATTGGAAAGACTTAAAAACAATGATATAGACCTTGACTATAGGCAAGGATTAGCCATGAAAGCCTATAGCCTTACAGCCTTTTATGATTCTGTAATAGCAAGATATTTTCAAAAGTTAACTGGCAAAGACTCTAAATACAAGACCTACGGTTTTGAAAAAGAAAGCGATCTAAGATATGGAGAAAATCCTGGCCAGGAAGCTGCACTCTATAACGACCCATTTGTCAAAGGTCTTATGGAAAATATGGAAGTAATTCATGGCAAGGAGATGAGTTATAACAACTACAATGACCTTAATCCTGCCCTAGAATTGGCCCAAGAATTAGGAGAAAATGCAGTTGTAGCATTAAAGCACCAATCTCCATGTGGTGTTGCTCAAAAAGATAGCATCTATGAATCATACATCAAAGCATTTGAATGTGACAGCCAATCGATCTTTGGGGGTATTGTCGCAGTCAACGGAGTAGTTGATGGGAAAACAGCTAGCAAAATGCATGAAATTTTCCTAGAAATAATTGCTGCAAGCGACTTTACTGACGAAGCTTTCGAAATATTAACACAAAAGAAAAATGTAAGGTTAGTAAGAGTAAACTTTGACAACGAAACAGTTAGGGAAGAAATCAGATACCTAAATGGCAAAGTCCTAATCCAAGGCAAAGATTTTGGTGAGGATGAAGTAGAAATTGTAACTGAGAATAAACCAACAGAAGATGAGATAAAGGACCTACTATTTGCTCAAAAGGTTGTAAAATACGTCAAATCAAATGCTATTGTAGTGGCAAAAGATATGCAAACCCTAGGCTGCGGTGCTGGCCAACAATCAAGAGTATGGGCCTTAGAATCCATAAGAGACCACTTTAAGGATAGGGATTTTTCAGAGGCAGTACTCGGCTCAGATGCATTTTTCCCATTCCCAGATACAGTAGAACTTGCTCATGAAATGGGCATAAGATCTATCATTCAACCAGGTGGTTCTATAAAAGATAAGGACTCTATAGACAAATGTAATGAATACGGTATGTCCATGGTATTTAGCAAGTCTCGTCACTTTAAACATTAAGGAGAATCATTGATGAATATACTGATTATTGGTTCTGGGGGTCGTGAACACGCCCTTGGCAAGAAAATTTCAGCAAATGATAGAAAAATCTACTTTGCACCAGGAAATGGTGGTACTTCTGATATTGGAGAAAACATAGATATAGAAGTAGATGATATTGAAAAGCTTGTAGATTTTGCAAAAAATAATGAGATTGACTTTACTATAGTTGGACCAGAATTGCCCTTATGCCAAGGAATAGTAGATGAGTTTGAAAAAAATAATCTTAAAATATTTGGTGTAAATAAAAAGGCTTCTAAGTTTGAATCAAGCAAGGGATTTACCAAAGAGTTTCTAAATAAATACCATATAAAAACTGCAGCTTATCTTAACACAGAAGATAAAAAAGAAGCAGAAAATTATGGTAAAAATTTATTAGAAAAAAATGGCAAAGTAGTTTTAAAAAGAGATGGTTTAGCTGCTGGTAAGGGTGTATCAATAATAGATAACGTAGAAGATCTTACTAATACTCTTGATGAAATTATTACCAAAGATGGAAAAGTAATTATAGAAGAATATATAGATGGCTTCGAGATGAGTCTACTATGTCTGACAGATTCTCAAACCATAATTCCATTACCAACAAGCAAAGACCACAAGAAAATATTTGAAAAAGAAGTTGGTCCAAACACTGGTGGCATGGGGACCTATGCACCAAATATAGAAGCAGAAGCTTATACAGAAAAAATCGAAAAAGAAATTCTTCCAAATATTATTGATGGCTTTAACATGGAAAATATTGACTACAGAGGAGTTTTATTCATAGGATTTATGATAAATGAATCTGGTATCTATGTTTTGGAGTTCAATGTTAGATTTGGAGATCCGGAAACCCAAGTGGTTTTAGAACTAATTGATAATGACATACTTGATTTATTAATAGCAACGTCTGAAAGAAGGCTAAAAGATATTAATCTTAAGATAAATGATAGGAAAGCAGTTTGCTTAGTCTTAGCATCTAATGGTTATCCAGGATCTTATGAAAAAGATAAAGAAATATTATTTGAAGATGGGATAGAATCTACAATATACCATGCTGGAACAAGAGAAGAAAATGGCAAAATACTAACTTCTGGAGGCAGAGTATTAAATATAGTTGCAAAAGCTGATACTTTTGATCAAGCAATAAGGGAAGTTTACCAAGATGCTGGCAAAGTAAATTTTGAGAATAAATACTACAGAAAAGATATTGGTCCATCAGTAAAAAGAGTATATGTAAAAAGAAAAGACAAATATGATTTTGCATCCAGAAATCTTAAGACAAAGATAAAAAATTCTTTGGGCATAGGCTTAGATGACATCAAAATTTACAAAAGATATGACCTTGAAACAAATGATGAGAATCTAGATAAGCTATTATATCAGGTCCTGGCAGAAGCACCAGTTGATGAAGTTTATGCTTATGATCAGGCTATCAAATTACAAGCATCTTTTGGAAAAACAATAGTAAGCCAATATTTGCCAGGTCAATTCAATCCTAGAGAAAAAGGTGTAATAGATACAGCTTCTTTGATAATAGATGATTCTAATTTATTAGTAAAAGCTTCGACAGTTTATGAAATATCTGGGGCTAACGACGAGGATTTAGAAAGGATTGAGGAATTCTTAATAAATCCTGTTGATTCTCAAAAAGTTAACTTGTTAGGTATTCCAACAACACTCAAATCAGATAATCATAAGAATTTGGAAAATATTGTTTTTAGTGGCTTTAGAAATTTTGACGATAGTAGCTTAAGTAAATTTTTAGAAGAAAATTCCATGGCAATGAGCCTTGATGATATAAGACTTGTAAGAGAATATTTTGCCAAAGAAGGTCGTGATCCAAACGAAACCGAGATGAAGATCTTGGATACTTATTGGTCAGACCACTGTAGACATACTACATTTAACACATTTTTAGATATAGAATTTGATACAGCTACTCTATTAGATGAGGCAATCAGAGATTCATTTGAAAAATATATACAAATGAGAAGGGTACTTGATATCAAAAAACCAATTAATCTAATGAGTTTTGGTACAATTCTTGCCAAATATATGAGGGCCAATGATAATTTTGCTGACCTAGAAGTATCTGAAGAAATCAACGCTTGCTCTATTTATACCAAGGTTAAAGTCCAAAGAGATGGCAAAGAAAGTCTGGAAGATTATCTATTAATGTTTAAAAACGAAACCCACAACCACCCAACAGAGATAGAACCTTTTGGAGGAGCATCTACTTGTCTAGGTGGAGCAATCCGTGACCCACTTTCAGGAAGAGCCTATGTCTACCAAGCTATGAGATTATCTGGAGCAGGAAATATCAAAGAATCCTATGATCAAACCTTAGAGGGCAAACTCCCACAAGCAAAGATTACCCACGAAGCAGCCCTTGGCTATTCTTCCTATGGCAACCAAATAGGACTTGCAACAGGTTTGGTTGATGAGTTCTACAATGAGGGTTACAAGGCCAAAAGAATGGAATGTGGTGCGGTAATTGCAGCAGCTCCAGCAGAAAATGTAAAAAGGCTAGAACCTAAGCCAGGTGACATTGTAATATTACTCGGAGGAAAAACTGGCAGAGATGGTATAGGCGGAGCAACAGGATCTTCCAAATCTCACAAGGTAACATCAATTCAAACGGAATCTGCCCAAGTTCAAAAGGGTAATGCTCCAGAAGAGCGAAAAATCCAAAGGTTATTTAGAAATCCACAAGCTGCTAAACTCATCAAAAAATGTAACGACTTTGGAGCTGGAGGTGTAGCAGTTGCTATAGGTGAGCTAGCTGATGGTATTGATATTCACTTGGACAAAGTTCCACTAAAATACCAAGGTCTAAAACCATTCGAAATTGCTATCTCAGAGTCTCAAGAGAGAATGGCAGTATTAATTGATAGTGTTGACAAAGAAAGATTTATGGAGCTTGCAAAAAGTGAAAACTTAGAAGCAACTCTAGTGGCAAGGGTAACTGATAATAATACTATGACTATGTATTATGAGGATGAGGTAATAGCCAAACTTTCCTATGATTTCATCAATACCAATGGTGCTGATAGGTCAGAAAAAGTCCAAGTAGTGAGCGAATCTTTACCTGAACTTATTAGTCAAAAAGATGATGATCCAAGTAAGTTTTATGAAAAAGTAGCAAGCCTAGATATAGCTTCAAAGAAAAATCTAATAGAAATGTTTGATTCAACTGTAGGTAAGAATACTGTTTTAAACCCACTTGGTGGTAAAAAACTTCTTAATCCATCCCAAGTTATGGCAGCAAGGATCCCAGTAAGAGAAGGCATTTCAAAAACAGCTTCTCTTATGACTTATGGCTTTGATCCCAATCTTTCTAGTGCAAGCCAATATTTAGGTGGATATTATGCAGTGGTTGAGTCCATATCCAAGCTAGTTGCTGCAGGTTCTGACCTAAATCAAATAAGGCTATCTTTCCAAGAATTTTATGAAAAGATGGATAGTGCCAAGGCTTGGTCAAAACCATTAAAAGCTCTCATAGGTGCCTTTGAAGTTACAAGTTTCTTTGAAATCCCACCAATTGGTGGAAAAGATTCCATGAGTGGCACTTTTGAGGATATAAAGGTTCCACCTACATTGATTTCCTTTGCTGTAACTACTGAGGATATCGAAAATATTATTACTAATGATCTAAAAGGTAAATGCAAACTTGGACTTATAAGAACCTCTTATAAAGAAGATGGCACTTTAGACTTAGAAGAATTGGAAAATAATTACAATAAACTTATAAAAGATATAAGAGAAGGCAATATTATTTCAGCTATTGCCTTGACTAGAAAAGGACTTCTAGCAGATATTTATGAACAAGCAGTTGGAAATACTGGATTTACTATAGATTATGACAACCTATACAATCCTATGTTTGGATCCTTTGTTGTAGAATACAAAGATGACCGTGATTTTATAGAAAATATAGGAGATTTTAGCGAAGATATCATCGTAAATGGTCAAAAATTGGATAAAGATAGGCTATATGATTCCTATGTTCATAGTCTCGATGAAATTTTCCCAGGATATGAAGAGGTATACTACCAGAAATTACATCCTGGAAAAGCTCATAGAAAGCTTAAATCAGAAAAGCCTTGTGAAAAACCAAGAGCCCTAATCTTGGCAGCACCTGGCACTAACTGTGAATGGGATACTCAAAAAACACTAGTAGATGCTGGTGCTGATGCAAATATACTAGTGTTTAAAAATCAAAATGAAGCTGATATTAAAGAATCTATAGATAATCTTGATAAAGAATTAAGGAAGTCACAGATATTCGTAATCCCTGGTGGATTCTCACTTGGAGATGAACCAGATGGGTCAGCTAAGTTTTTGGCAAATATAATACGCAATGAAAAGATATCAAAAGCAATTGACTACTTATTAAATGAAAATGACGGCTTAATCTTAGGAATTTGTAATGGCTTCCAAGCTTTGGTCAAAACAGGCCTTTTGCCTTATGGTAAAGTCATGATACCAGATCACGATGATCCAACACTTATTAACAATACTTGCTCACGTCACATCTCAACTTTTGTCAACACCAAGACATTGACAAATAACAGTCCTTGGACCGTCGGAGTTGATTTAGACAAAACTTATAGAATTCCTATTTCCCATGGAGAAGGAAGATTTGTAGTAAGTGAAGAAAAACTAAAAGAACTTTTAGCGAATGATCAAATATTTTCTGTATATGAATCATCAGCAAATGGATCTAATTATAACATCGAAGGAATTTTATCCAAAGATGGCAAAATCCTAGGAAGGATGGGCCATGCCGAAAGGTTGGATGATGACCTATACAAGAATGTTTATGATGTAGATAGAGAAGCAATTTTTGAAAATGCAGTGAATTATTTTAGAAAGGAATATTAATGAAATTTTTAGGAGAAGGATTAACATTTGATGATGTTCTATTAGTCCCAGGACCATCAGAAGTATTGCCAAATGAAGTTGACACACAAACTTATTTAACCCAAAAAATCAAACTAAATATACCAATGATGTCAGCTGGCATGGATACAGTTACAGAGTCTCAAATGGCAATAGCTATGGCAAGACAAGGTGGTATAGGTATTATCCACAAAAATATGTCAATAGAAGAGCAAGCAAGACAAGTTGACGTTGTAAAAAGATCAGAACATGGAGTTATAACTGATCCTTTTTATCTATATCCAGACAATATCTTGCAAGATGCCTTAGACATTATGAAAAATTATAGGATATCCGGTGTGCCTATAGTTGATAAGGAAATGTATCTAAAGGGAATCCTAACCAATAGAGATGTGAGATTCCAAGATGACCCAAGTGTTAAAATCGATGGAATTATGACAAAGGATAATCTAGTTTTAGGTTATGAAGGTATCAAGATGCAAGAAGCTATCAAGCTTATGGAATCAGCTAAAGTAGAGAAACTACCAATTGTAGATGGGGATAATAAACTAAAAGGCCTTATAACTATAAAAGACATAGAAAAGTCTAGACAATATCCAAATTCAGCCAGAGATGAAAACAACAGGCTAGTTGTAGGAGCAGCAGTAGGTATTACCAATGATATGCTTGAAAGAGTTGATGCTCTTGTAAAGGCTAATGTCGATGTAATAACCGTGGATACAGCACACGGACATTCTAGAAATGTAATAAATGCTATCAAAAATTTGAAAGAAAAATATCCTGACTTGCAAATCATAGCAGGCAATGTTGCAACAGCTGATGCAACACGTGATTTGATAAAAGCTGGGGTAGATGCTGTAAAAGTAGGTATAGGACCTGGATCTATTTGTACAACTAGGGTTGTTACAGGTATAGGGGTACCACAAATAACAGCGATAATTAACTGTGTAAATGAAGCCAAAAAATATGACATACCAGTGATTGCAGATGGTGGTATCAAATATTCTGGTGATATTACTAAAGCTCTTGCTTGCGGTGCATCAGTAGTAATGGCCGGATCCCTATTTGCAGGTACTGAAGAATCACCTGGTGAGACAATATTATTTGAAGGTAGACAATACAAGGAATACCGTGGTATGGGATCCCTCGCTGCAATGAAAGATGGATCTGGAGATAGGTATTTTCAAACAAATACCAAAAAATACGTTCCTGAAGGCGTTGAAGGTAGGGTAGCCTACAAGGGTCCTGTAGGAGAAGTAGTATACCAATTACTAGGTGGACTAAAATCTGGTATGGGTTATGTAGGAAGCAAAGACTTAAAAGAGCTTTATGAAAAAGCTAAATTTATCAAGATTTCTTCAGCTTCACTCATAGAAAACCACCCACACAATATCACAATTACAAGAGAGTCACCAAACTATAGCAAAAACTAGGAGGAAAAAATGACAGATGTTAGAGTTATAATGGGTTCAGCAAGCGATGTTGAAATTGCCAAAAAAGTTACTAAAATATTAAAGAAATTTGATATAGATTACCAAGTATCAGTAATTTCTGCTCACCGTGCCCTAGATGTCCTAGAAAAAACAATGGCAGCAGATGATGCAAAAATTTATATAGGTATAGCAGGCATGGCGGCTCATCTTGCTGGAGTTATGGCTGGAATGACTATTAAGCCAGTAATTGGCCTTCCAGTCGGCGGAACAAATACTGCAGGACTAGACGCACTTTTATCAATGGTACAAATGCCAAAAGGAGTACCTGTTGCAACTGTTGCTATAAATGGTGGAGATAATGCAGCCCTACTAGCAATTCAAATCTTGGCTCTATCTGATGAAAATCTTTCTCAAAAATTAAAAGATCACAAGAAAGAAATGCTGGATAAAGTCATAGAAGATGACAAAAATCTTGAGGAAATATAATGGCAAAACTCACATATAAAGATGCTGGAGTAGATAAAGAAAAGGGCTATGAGGAAGTAGAGCTTATCAAACAAATTGTGAAGAAAACTCATGGCAGAGAAGTACTAACCGACATAGGTGGTTTTGCAGGAGCCTTTCTTCCAGATTTAACTGGCATGAAAAATCCTGTCTTATTAAGTGGTACAGATGGAGTTGGGACAAAAATAAAACTTGCCATGGAAATGGACAGACACGACACAGTTGGCATAGATTGCGTAGCTATGTGTATAAACGACATTATTTGCCAAGGTGCAAAGCCATTATTTTTCCTAGATTATATAGCTACTGGCAAACTAAACCCAAATAAAATGGCAGATTTAGTAAGTGGGGTTGCTCAAGGTTGTCAAAAGTCAGGAGCAGCACTAATTGGTGGAGAAACTGCAGAAATGCCTGGTATATACAAGGAAGATGACTATGATCTAGCAGGTTTTGCAGTAGGAATAGTTGATAGGGATAAGATAATTACCGGAGAAAGTTTAGAAGTGGGCGATGTAGCCATAGCTTTGAAGTCATCAGGTATCCATAGTAATGGATTTTCTCTAGTGAGAGCAGCTTTAGACCAAGCTGGTATAAACTTATCTGACCAATATTATGAAAATCAAAGTATTGGAGAAAAGTTACTTACACCAACAAAAATTTATGCAAAAGAAATTAAAGACCTTACTGAAAATATAGAAGTTAAGGCTATAGCCAATATTACAGGCGGTGGCCTATATGAGAATGTACCAAGAGTACTAAGTGATGATTTGTCAGTAGAATTTGACCTTGGCGAATTTGAAATAGATCCAATATTTAGTAAAATCCAAGAATGGGGCGAAATAGACACTGAGGAAATGTACCATACCTTTAACATGGGCATAGGCATGGTGGTATTTGTAAGTCCAGAAGATGAGATGAAAACTATGGAAATATTGGGCAATGAAGCTATAAAAATAGGTCAGGTTACTGAGGGAAACAAGGATATTAAAATTAATTTATAAGGAGAATAATATGGAAAAAGTATACACAGGCAAAACAAAAGATGTTTATAAACTAAATGATGAAGAATATTTACTAAAATTTAAAGATGATGTAACAGGTAATGATGGTGTATTTGACCCAGGTGCAAATAGCGTTGGACTTACCATGGAGGGTGCAGGCCACCAAGCAGTAGCCATGACAAAATTCTTCTATGAAAAGCTAAATGATAAGGGACTAACAACCCACTTTGTATCAGCTGACCTAGACAAAAACGAAGCAGTTGTCAAAAAAGCAGAAGTATTTGGTCAAGGTGTAGAAGTAATAGTAAGATACTACGCAGTAGGATCCTTCATCAGAAGATATGGCAAATATATAGAAAATGGTACAAAAATCGATCCATATGTAGAGATCACTTTAAAAGATGACGACAGAAACGACCCACTAATCACAAAAGATGCCCTAGCATTACTAAATATTATGACAGAAGAAGAATACGAAGAACTCACTGACTTAGCTCTAAACATTGGAGAAATAGTTAAAGAAGAATTAGCTAAAAAAGGACTAGACCTATATGATATCAAATTTGAATTTGGTAGAATAAAAGATGGCAAAGTTGCTCTAATAGATGAAATATCTGGTGGAAATATGAGAGCCTACAAGGGTGACCAATACATCGAACCACTTGAACTAGAAAAAATTATGCTTGGCTAAGATTTTTAAAAAACTCGTCTGATGATTAATTGGCGGGTTTTTTATTTGTTTTATATTGACTATTCTCTAATTAGGTATATACTAAGTATATACAAACATAGGAGGAAATACCATGACTGTTAAATTGCAAAAATGGGGAAATAGCCAAGGAATTAGAATACCCAAAGTAATTCTTGATGAACTTGATATTAACGAAAAAGATGAACTAGAACTTAAAACGGATGGTAATAAAATATTAATTGAAAAAATTGATTCCAGAAAAAATATTTTGGATTTATTCGAAGGATTTGATGGAAATTATGAAAGCTTAGAAATTGATTGGGGAGATCCTATTGGAGATGAAATATGGTAGATCAAGGTGATATAATAAAGGTCAACTTTAATCCCCAAAAAGGACATGAACAAGCTGGTTATGGACCGGCCTTAATTGTAAGCAATAATTTTTTTAATGAAAAAACTAACTTGGTAATTGCCTGTCCAATAACTAATACCGATAACAATTTTCCCTTGCATGTTCGTTTAGATGACAGAACAGAAACAAGTGGAGTCATACTATGTGAACATATGAAGACTCTAGACTTAAAGGCAAGGGGATTTAAATATGTTGAAAAATTGCCAACTGATATATTTTCTAAGGTAGTAGACGTTTTATATGCTCAGATTGAAGAAGTATAAGAGGGAGGACTAATTTATGCAAACTTATAGAAAACGTTTTAGTAATCTTGATGCTAATGAATTGTATGAAATTTTGAAGCTCAGGTTTGATGTATTTGTCCTAGAACAAACATGCCTTTACCCAGAGATTGATAATCTTGACCAAGAGGCCATACACGTTTACATAAAAGATGGAGATGAAATTGTAGCATATCTACGTGTTTTAGACAGAGGAATTGAAAGTGAAGATGTTGCAATAGGCAGAGTCATAGCAAAGAATAGACGCCAGGGTCTTGGAACGTTGGTATTAAAAGAAGGGATTATCGCAGCAAAAGAATTTTTTGACGCCGATGCAATCTACTTAGAAGCCCAAACTTATGCCAAAAAATTCTATGAAAATCTAGGCTTTGTACAAATATCTGATGAATTTTTACTTGATGGTATAGCCCATATAAAAATGAGACTAATAGTAGACAAGAAGTAAATTAGTAGATACTATGGAACTTAAATTTGCGATTGGATTTTTTATAGGATGCATTTTACTAATTACTGTTTTCAAATCTAAATTTAAAGGGGATATGGGAGAGATAGCCACGGCATTTTCTATAAAAAATCTAGACAAGGATAAATATATAAAACTTCACGATATAAAGCTCAAGAACCCAAGTGATAACACGAAGACTACTCAAATTGATCACATTGTAATCTCTTGCTATGGAATATTTTGTATAGAGACAAAGGGATATAAGGGCAAGATTTATGGTAAAGAATTCTCAAACCAATGGACCCAGTACCTAGCAGGTAAAAAATATTATTTTATGAATCCTATTTTTCAAAACTATGCCCATATAAAATCGCTGGAAGAAATATTAAGTCTACATTACCCCAATATGGTATATCATTCTATAATTGCCTTTTCTGGAGAAGCTAACTTAGATTCAATTGAGGTTAATAATTCGAAAGTCTGTAAAATAGCATATGTAAGTGATGTTATTAAATCCTTATCCACCGAAGAAATAATATCTTTTGATGAAGTGAGAAATATTGAAAAAATAATAGAAAAAAATCAATCACATCAAAGTGATTTCTCACATGTTAGAGATATTAAAAAGATTAAGAGGGATAATGATAAAAAAATAAAACAACATATTTGCCCAAGATGTGGTGGACAATTAGTTGAAAGAAACGGTAAATACGGGAAATTTATCGGTTGCTCAAACTTTCCAAAATGTAGGTTTGTAGTTAATAAAAAATAGCTTAGTGAAAAAAATATTGATGAAAGAAGTTATATTATGAAAATTGCAGTCAGCGCATGCTTATTAGGAGAAAATTGTAAATACAATGGGGGAAATAACTATAGCAAGAAATTAGTAGAATTCTTAAGAAACCACCAAGTTATAAGCATCTGCCCAGAAGTGCTTGGAGGTCTACCTACGCCAAGAAAGCCGGCAGAAATTGTTGGTGGAGTAGTCAAATTGGAAAATGGCAGGTCAGTAGACTATGAGTTCAAAAAAGGTGCCCAAATAGCTTTAGACAAAGTTATTGATAATCAAGTGGGCTTAGTAATTCTCCAATCTAGAAGCCCATCTTGTGGGGTAAATAATATATATGATGGTTCTTTTACAGGCAATCTTATAAAAGGTCAGGGTATCTTTGCGCAAATTTTATTAGATAATAATGTTACAGTGATGGATATAGAAGACCTATAACAATATACTTTTCATTATATTTAAACTTTACAAAATAGATAAAGCTTATATAATTAACTATACGGAGGATATATGAAAAAAACAGATTTTACCAAAATAGAACAAGAACAAATTGAAAAAGGACTCTCTACAGCTAAACTTACAGACAAAGAAGCAAGCAAAAAAATTTTGGCGCTTGTACCAGAAGAGTGGATTAAGAAAATACCATTTTTTGTGAGAGGACATGCAACAACTAAGGCAGTAGAAAAAATAGCAAATGAGAATCCTGAATTGTATGAAGTGGCCAAGAAACCAGGAGCATTGCCAGAAAAAGAACGTGAAGAGTTAGAAAAAATAATAACAGATCTTTTTAAAGAGAGAATGGAAAAACACAATATTAAATAGATATATTTGGCAAGCACCTTGCTTTTGATTGAGTGCTTGCTTTTATTATGCCTGTAAATTTATTATAATTATAATGTAAAATCATCTAATGATTTGCCAGGAGATTATATGAAAAAAAGAAAATTGCTATTAATAATACCTGTAGTAGTTATACTAATAACATTTGTAAATAATATTAATCAAAATAAAGAAAATGATATAAATACTATAAATTTAAAAGAAATAGACGATACAGAATTTGACCTTAGTACAGAAGATTATTTGTATGATTTTGACTATGCTTATGACACATTAAAGACATATTATCCATTTTTTGAAATTAATAAGATAGCGTATGGCATAGATTGGCTTGATAACAAAGAAGAGTACGAGAATTACATAAGAGAATCCAAAAACGATTGGGATTTTTATAATAGGATGAATGATGTTTTAGCAGAGCTAAACAATAGGCACACTAGTTTAATAGATGAATCATTTGCAAAAAGCTTATACATAAGCTATTATCACACTCCAAATTCTGATTGGCGCCATGATTTTTCAAAAATATACGAAAAAGAAAATGTTAGAAAAAGATACAATATTAATAACCAAAGTATAAAAGATTATATAAAGGAAAATATGAACTATGCAGGAGAGGATTCTTCAGATGTAGCTAACTTAACAACTGATATAATTTTAAAAGATAAGTTAGCCTATATGAAAATAAATTCTATGCTGGAAGATCTGTATAGAAAAAAAGACGAGGAAGTTTTAGATGATTTCTTGCTAGAGATTAAAGATTACCCTAATTTAATAATAGACATCAGGGGAAACGGAGGAGGAGACTCCAGATATTGGCAAGAGTTTTTGCTTCCAAAAATTTTAGATAATGATTACCAAACAATAAACTATAGCTTTATAAAATCAGGCAAGATTAATAGTAAAGCTATAAAACAAGAGGGCTATAGATCTGATATTGAATATTTTGTAGAAAATTCTGATTATGATGAAAAGACAAAAGAGATTCTAAAGGACTTTGATTATTACCTATCCTATGAAGATTATGTAGAAGCAGCTGAGAATACTATTGGTTTTAAGGGTAATATTTATCTATTGGTAGACGAAGGCGTGTATTCATCAGCGGAAATGTTAGCATCATTTTGCAAAGAAACGAAAATTGCAACATTAGTTGGCACAAGAACTGGAGGCGATGGAATAGGATTTGACCCATTACAAGTGGATCTACCAAGAACAGGTTATGTATTAAGATTTTCAGACGGCTTAGGCCTTACAGAATCGGGTTCTATAAACGAATTAGACAAGACAAAGCCAGATATTGTTGTCAAAGAAGATTTCACAACTACTACAAAACCCTTAAAAGAACAAGAAATCATCAAGGGTGTTATTAAGGATGCTGGTATAGAATAAAATTTATAGATGATTTGTTAGTTATTGCACAATAATATTTATAGGTTAGTTTATATTAGAAATAGTGTTATAATTTGTAGTAGTTTTCTGAAATTATTTTATATTAATTCATTAAAACCACATAAATAAAGGTTATATTTTGGTAGTTTACTTTAGTGATTCATACCGTGTGCTTGCGTAGTTTTAAATTTTTATGTATTTTACTAGTAGAGGTTATTTTAGAACTATAAATCTTAATACTAGAGGTGAATTATGGATAATAAATTTTGGAATTATGAAGATGAATCTGTAGAATTAGCATTGAATTGGGCTAAGGAGAGAACTGTTTCTGGATCGGATCCAAAAACTACTGCTCTTTCAGCCATGGAGTTGAGACATAGTGTTGGCGATACTATAACAGAGGATGGTATTGGACCAAAGAAAGCATTAGATATTTTTGAAACTCTAAATAAGGCTACTCGCTCAGCAGATGATCCTATGAATTTTGCCTATATCCCATGTGCTCCTACCAAGGCAGCTGTTGCCTTTGATGAGGTTGTATCTGCAGCTAATGTTTTTGGTGGTATCTGGGAAAATGGGGCTGGTGCTATTTATGCTGAAAACCAAGTGGTGGATTGGCTTAAAAAAAATCTTGACTGGCCAGAGGAAGCTATTGGTACTTTTGTGTCTGGTGGTACTTACGGCAATCTTTCTGCCTTAGCTTGTGCTAGAGATAATGCAAAAAATAAATGGAAAGATGAAAATATTTATCCAAAGGGAAGACCTAGTGATGGCTACAAATTAATTATTTCAAAAGATACTCATTCATCAGTGAGAACTATAGCAAAGGTATTGGATGTAGATGTTTTAATTGCTGATACTGATGATAAGGGTAGAATGACTGGCGAATCTGTTAAGAAATTGATTGAAGATAATGATGGAGTATTTGCAGTTGTTGCAACTTGTGGTACTACAAACACAGGAACAATTGATGATATTGATTCTATTAGCAAGGTTTGCAAAAAACATGATATTTGGTTACACATAGATGGTGCTTATGGTGGAGCAGGAATATTAGCTCCAAGTGTAAGGGACTTATATAAGGGAATAGAAGATGCTGACTCATTCATTGTAGATCCACATAAGTGGTTGTTTGCTCCATACGATTGCTGTTGTTTGATTTATAAAGATCCTAAGAGAGTTTACAATACTTTTTCACAACATGCAGAGTATCTAGAAGGAGTTGATCACAGCCAAAGCAATCCATCTGATATGGCTATACATCTATCCAGAAGAACCAGAGGACTTCCACTATGGTATTCACTAGTGACCTATGGTAGCAAAAAATACTCTCAAGCTATTGAGAAATGCTTAGATAATGCAAAAAAATGTGCACAAGCAATAAAGGATAGTGACCACTTGGAACTACTGATGGATCCAACTTTATCAATAGTCGTATTTAAAAGAAAGGGCTGGGAGCTTACCGATTATACAAAATGGTCAAATGATTTGGCTCTAGAAGGCAAAATCTTATGCATACCATCAAGTATAGATGGGGAAGTAATCCTAAGGCTGGCATTCTTAAACCCTAATACTAACATAGATAAGGCAATAAATATAGTACTTGAAACAACAAAATAAAAATTAATTAGGCTTCGCTTTTGATAAGAGTGAGGCTTTTTTGCGCCTGATTTAATATAATTATCCAATTATCAATATAAATAGACCTTTAAGGGTAGATATTATCTATAAAGACAAATTTTGTTAATAGAGAAAAATACTGAGGATGAACAATGATTAAAGAAAAAATAAAAGAAAACATTGGAATAATTTATTTAGATAGACCCAAACAATTGAATTCACTGGACGATAATTCTATTAATAGAATCAGAGACATTTTAAAAAAGTTTGAGCAAGATGATGAGGTTAAGGCAGTACTTTTTGACAGCCTTATAGATAAAGGTTTTTCTGCAGGTGGTGACCTTAAATCTATGTACTACGATTATCTTGTTAATGATTCTGTTTACGAAAAAGATGGACTCTTGAAAAATGAGTTCGACCTTGATAAGTATGTAGCATCCTATAAGAAGCCTATTATTAGCCATTGGTTTGGAGTAACCATGGGAGGAGGTATAGGCCTTAGCATTAATTCTGATTTTATTATTGTTGAGGAAAATATAAATTGGGCCATGCCTGAGACAAGCCTAGGCTTTGCTCCAGATGTGGGTGTAGGCAAATTTATAGCAAGCTTACCACAGGCTTTAGGACAATATGTTGGTTTGTGTGGAGCAAGTCTAGAAGCTTCTGATTTGATAAAGTACGGTTTTGCAGATATTTATATAAAATCTAGCGACTATGAAGATGTTATTAATAATCTTTTTACACTTTCCAAAGATTATGATGGCAAGGACCTTTTTAATCAATTTACTAAAAGTATTGAAAGTTTTGGCCAGGAATTAGAAGAAAGCAAGATAGATAAAAACATGGAAAAAATTGACAAGTATTTTTCCCATCCAAGCATTGAAGAAATATTTGATGACCTTAAGGAAAATGAAAATAATGATGATTTCGCAAAAAATACACTTGCTATTTTAAATGAAAGAGATCCTTTTAGCTTGGCTCTTCAATTTGAAAAATATTTTTCTGATAAAAACCTAACATATGAAGAAGTTATAGATAGAGATCTAAGGATAATCCAAAATTCAATGAAAGAAAAGAGAATAAATGAAGGTATTAGAGCAAAGATTATAGACAAAGATAACAAGCCTAATTGGGCACACAAATCATTAGAAGAAGTTTCTATGTATGATGTCAAAAAAATACTTAACCTAGAAAAATCTTATAAAAAAACACTGATTAGAAAAAGTTAAAGGAACAATTATGGACAAACTTTACGAACTCGCCTATAAATACAGAAAAACTAAGCTATGGAAGAAGATATCTGAAGACCAATTTTTTGCAATAAAACTTTTTGATGGTCAAATAGGTTTTATTAATATCATGGGAGCAGGAAATGAATATAATGCTATAAATCTTACAATTGGTGATGAGAATTTATTAAAATTTGTAAAAATTATAGATAATAACATGGATTATTCAGATTATGATTATTTTGTTTCAACATTACTTTTGGAAAATCATCAACTAATTTTTGGTAATATGGGTGACTTGAATCCTAATGAAGTAAAAGCAGTTAGGAAGTATAAAAAAGAACATGGTATAAAAATAACAGGATCATTTACATTTCCATATTTTAGAAAATCAGAAAAATTTTCGCCACTAAAACAATTTGATAATGAGAAAGATTATAGTTATATAGAGCAAGCTATTAGTGCTAGTATTGATTTGTCAAAAATATTAGCCAATACAAACGCAGATCATTTAGATATTTGTAGCATTTATGATAAGCCTAGTATTGTACTTCTTGAAAAAGAAGGTGAAAGTTACAAAGCTAAGGATAGCGTGAATGTTGATTGGAATAAGGAAAATATTTATCCTGTAGCAAATATAATCGATATATCTACCTTAAAGAAGATTAAAAAATCCAAAAAATCTGGACAAATGGAATGTCAGTTGCTGGTTTTACCAGAAGCTATAGAAAATAGTGATTTTGTGCCCTATTATCCTCAAACTTTGTTGGCTGTAGATAAGATAAGTGGTCAAGCAATTAGTACAGAACCTGTGGAAGACTACACTAAGAATCCAAATGAGATTGCAAATAGTTTTTTTGAAATGTTATTAAATATAGATTTAATCCCAGAAGTAATCAATGTACCAGACCAAAGAACCTTTAATCTACTTAAAGAAATTTGTGCTAGTAGTAATATTAAAATATTGGTCAAAGATAATTTAATAGATTTAGATGAAGTAAAAAATGAATTGTTTGACTATCTAGATTCACAGTTGCCAGATGAGACTTATGATTCTGATGTAATTAGTGATGATGAGGTGTTGCAAATGCTAGATATGATGGAATATATGGCAAATGAAGGAATTGCGCCTCCACAAGAATTAATAGATTTATTAGTCGACGGGGTTAAAACTGGTATTTTAGATAATAATTTGAGTAAGAAGATTATGCAAACGTTAAATAAAATATTATAAAAGAGGATTTATGAAATTACACAAAGGAAATTTATTTTGGCCTGCAAATACTGAGGATATTTTCTTAGAGATCCACAATAATTTTGAGCCTAATACGGATGTACTTGTAGTAGGTTCAGGTATGTCTGGTGCCTTGTCAGCTTATGAACTATCAAAAGCTGGTTATAAAGTGACATTAATTGATCAAGGCAGGATAGCAAATGGATCAACTTCTGCAAACACTGGTCTTATCCAATATATGTCAGACCAAGGTGTCAAAAAATTTGCTGATCAAATTGGAGAGGATGCGGCAATTAGATTTTACAATCAATCAAAAAAGGCAGTAGATCATTTAATTAAAATTAACGATGAATTGGTAAATATTGACCAAGAAAATTTTATCCAAGAAAACAGCATAATTTTGGCTACGGAGATGAAAAAAGCTTCTGACGTCAAAGATGAAACAAAGATGCAAAAAGAAATTGGTTATGATGTTAAATATTTAAACTATGACCAGCTTGCTGATTACAATTTGAAAGCATATGGTGGCCTATTATGTGGACCAGATATTAACCTAAATCCATATGCTTTTGTACTTCGTTTACTAAAAACTGCTGTTGATAATTATAATTTAGAAATTGTAGAGGGTCTAAAATTTATAAAATGTGAGAAGATAAATGATGAAAACATTGTTAGCCTTGAAATAGGCGGACAGAAAATAAATAAATCTTACAAAAAGATTGTAATTGCAACGGGTTACAATCCACCTGATCAATTTAAGAAAAACCTAGAAAATATGGAACTTTATAAAACCTATGTAGGAGTAAGTCAAGTATTAGAAGAAAAAAACTATGAAGATCTGCTCGTATGGGAAGTCAAAGATGCATATACATACTTTAAGAAAACATTCGAAGGTAGATTAATGATAGGTGGATTTGACGAAAAATCAGACAATATCAAAGATAAAGATGTTGGAAAAAGAGATAGAGATTTAATAAAAGGAGCTAATTCAATGCTGGTTGATAAATATGACCTAGATGTTGAATATTCCTACGCAGCACTTTTTGGTATAAGCAAGGACAACTTACCATACATGGGAATAGATCCAGAAAATGATGATATTTTTGTAATATGTGGTGTAGGTGGAAATGGTACTGTTTACTCGAAAATAGGAGCAACAATGGCAACAAAGTGGATAAAGGGTGAGTCACTTGATGAATATGAGACATATAGGCTTGGAAGATGAAAATGGATGAAATAAATTATCAAACATTTGATACTGAACTGATAAATCAAGTGTTAAGTATCTATGAAAAAAACGGATGGACAGCCTATCTTGATGATGTAGAAAAACTAAAAAGATCATTTGAAAATTCAATATATGTACTTGGAGCATTTGACGATGGATTACTTGCCGGATTTATCAGATGTGTAGGTGATGGAGAACATATAGTATTTATACAAGATTTAATAGTAGATCCTAATTATTATAGGCAAGGAATAGGAAAAAAACTATATACCCTAGCCTCTAATCATTTCAAAGATGTACGAACATTTTTGCTAATAACTGATGCTGAAGATGCCAGGTCAAATTATTTTTACCAAGCCATGGGAATGACAGATAATAATAAAACTTGTCCATTAAAAACATATATAAGATAAAATTAGAAGAGGGAGAATATGAAAGAAGAAAAACAAAACAAAGTAGCTATCCAAGACACCTACGGGGAACGTTTCCAACATTGTTGGGGTTGTGGACCACAAAATGAAGCTGGTATGCATTTGAAATCTTATCCAAGCGAAGATGGGAAAAGTGTGATTTGTAAGGTTATTCCTGATGAGAAATTTACGGGAGGAGTACCTCAAAACCTCTTTGGTGGTATGATAGCCATGATATTTGATTGCCATGGTACTGCTTCAGCAGCATACTTCAATCACAAAAACAAGGGATTAGACCTTACAGAAGAAACTGTAATAGGAAGATATATAACCGCAAGGCTTGAAGTAGATTTCAAAAAACCAGTACCAATGAATGAAAAAATAACTGTAATATCAACTTTGGAAGAACTTACCGACAGAAAAGCAATAGTAAATATGACCATGGAAGTTCGTGGAGAAAAGAGAGCAGAATCAAGAATTATTGCCGTTGGTGTCAAGGATAATATGTAGGAGGTAAAAATGAACAAAGAAGAAGTATTTAAATTTTTGGATTCAAAGGGAATTGAATATGTGAGATTAGATCATGAGCCAGTCTTTTCTATGGACGACTTGGTAGGCATGGATTTGCCTGTAACTAATGCTGATGCCAAAAATGTATTTGTTTATGACAAAAAGAATGATAAATATTATTTAATAACTGTTCATGGGGATAAAAAAGCGAATCTTAAAAAATTCAAAAAAGATCATGGAATCAAATCTCTAAACTTTGCTGACGATGAACAATTATCCGAAGTTCTAAAAGTTGTCCAAGGTTCAGTAAGTCCACTAAGTATATTAAACGACAAAGACCATAAAGTAGAATTTTATCTAGACAAGTATTTTGACAAGGAGGACCAATTAATAGCCTGCCACCCAAATGAAAATACAGCAACTATTTGGCTTAAAGTGACAGATTTGATGGATTTAATAAGAGAAAATGGCAACCAGGCTAGCTTCTTTTCTAACATTGATTTATTCTAAAAAAAGGTATTTATAGATGGAAATAAAAGTAATAGAAGTAAAAAATTATAAGCAAAAGGAGACTGTTGCTAGGGAAATTCTTTATAGCCTGCCAGAATGGTTTGGATTGCCAGAATCTACCGAAAGTTATATATCTGACTCCAAAGATATGCCATATCTTGTGGCCTATGTAGATGATAAACTTGCTGGATTTATAGTAATGAATGCAACAAGTGATGATACTGCTGATATATTTGTAATGGGGATTAAAAAAGAATTCCACAGGATAGGAGTTGGAAAAAAATTAAATGATGCTTACGAGAATCTTGCTATTGAATCCGGATTTACATATTCCCAAGTTAAGACTGTTCAAAGTGGTCACTACCTTGAGTATGATACTACAAATGAATTTTATAAGGCAATGGGATATGTCGAGCTTGAGTGTTTTCCAGATATGTGGGATTCTTGGAACCCTTGTCAGATTTATATAAAGTATTTACTATAAATATATTATGGAGTAGAAATATGAGAAATCTCATAATTAGAGAAGCTATTGGATATGATGCAGAAAATATATTAGAATATTGCAAGATTGTAGGTGGAGAGACTGATTATATGACTTATGGAAGTGAGGGATTATCTTTATCAGTTGAAGAAGAAAGAAAAATATTGGAAAATACTACAATATCAGATAGATCTATATTTTTAGTAGCTGAGCTGGATAAAGAAATAATAGGTATTGGAAATATTTCTACTAATAAATCAGAAAGAATGAAACATAAGGGAATGCTTGGTATAATCGTTAAGAAAAAATATCGGAATAAAGGTGTGGGAAGTTTACTGATGAAAAGTCTTATCAATTTTGCAAAAGATATAAATCTTGAAATTATTGAACTTAAGGTAATAAACTGTAATAAAAGGGCGATTAACCTATACGATAAATTTGGATTTAAAAAAACAGGCGTATTGCCAGCAGATATGAAAATTGATGGTATGTACTATGATACTGATTATATGATTTTAGACTTAAGATAAACTAATAACTAAATTGAGGGTATTATGATAAAAAAAGCTAAAAAAAAAGATTCAAAAGTACTTGGAAAAATGGCTATGAAAATTTGGGAAGATAATAATCTTTATGACCTTGTAAAGGAATTCGAAGAATTTGCAGATGATCCCAATATGGCTTCTTTTATTAAATACGTAGATGATAAGCCAGTTGGATTTGCTAATGTTTCTATTAGATATGATTATGTAGAAGGGTGTGAAACAAGCCCCGTTGGATACCTAGAGGGTATATATGTAGAAGATGAATATAGGAAAAACAACTACGCTAGAGATTTAGTAGAAGCTTGTGAAAAATGGGTAAAAGATAAGGGAATAAAAGAATTTGCTAGTGATTGTACGCTTACTAACAAAGACAGTTTAGCCTTTCATTTATCTATTGGATTTGAAGAGGTAAATAGGATTATTTGCTTTAAGAAAGAATTATAAATTAGGAGGAAATATGAATAGTAAATTTAGTACATGTGTAGCCCTTGGGCTTGTTTTTGGAGCAGCAATAGGATCTATTAGAAATAATATCACAATGGGAGTAGGGCTTGGGCTAATAGTTGGAGTACTAGTTGGAACTTTAATGACAAAAGATGACAAAAACAAAAATAAGGATTAACTTCCTTATTTTTTTACTTGACAAGTGACACAGTGTCACTTATAATATTCTGGTGACACACTGTCATTTATAAGGAGGTATTTTTGCCAAAGGAAACTTTTTATAATTTAGACCAGGATAAAAAATCAAAGATTACTGAAGTTTTGATATCAGAATTTTCTGAAAAACCATTTGAAAAAGTCAGCGTAAAGGCTATTGTGGAAAGACTTGGAATTGCAAGAGGAAGTTTTTATCAGTATTTTGAAGACCTAGAGGATAGCTATTTTTATATACTTGATAAAAAAACTCACGATATGCATATGCTTTTTATGACATCACTTATGAAAAATGATGGAGACATTATTACTTCACTAAATGATTTTGGATTAAATATTGCTGACAATATTTTCAAAGATGAATGCTACAACCTTTATAAAAATAGGTTTTTATTCTGGAATGAGAGCTTAAATGAAGACTGGATTAACTGCCACCAAAATTATGACAAGGTTGTTGATAAGGCAGATAAGATGAATGTTGATTTGGAGAAGATATATTTTTTTCGAGCTGTCGTACATAGCCTAGTTGAAAGAAATTTTAGAGAAGAATGGGACAAAGTCACTTTTATAGAAAAATATAAAATCCACATGGATTGGATTAAGAAAGGAATTTTTAATGCAAATAGGTGAAAGTTTATTTGATATAGGCTACTTAGCCATAGTAGTAGCCTTAGGAATAAGATTACTATTGGAAAATAGTAAAGAAGCAAAATTATTTGGTATTATGGCAATACTTTTGGGACTTGGAGACAGTTTCCACTTACTACCAAGAGTGGTATCACACTTTTCTCCAGGAGGCTTTGAGGCAAATATCAGTGCACTATCTTGGGGCAAATTTGTCACAAGTATTACAATGACAATATTTTATGTTTTATATTATTATTTTTATAGGTCTCAAAGCGGGGATACTAACAATAATAAAAGAAATCTAATATTTGCCCTTGCAATTGTTAGAATTGTCCTAGTGTTAATGCCACAAAATAATTGGGGTGGAGCAAATGAGTCATATGCCTGGGGTATATACAGAAATATACCATTTTTAATAATGGGAATATTATTAATAATCTGGTCATACAAGGAAAAATCACAACCAGGACTTAAAAATATGTGGTGGTTAATCTTACTTAGCTTTGCATTTTATATACCTGTAGTACTCTTTGCTGATACAATTCCTGCAGTTGGGGCACTAATGATGCCAAAAACTCTTGCTTACTTATTTATAGTTATACTTGGATATAAATACTTTGTGGGAGAATTTAATGCAAAGTCATTACTGGCAACATCATTTACCTTCCTTATTATGGGACTAATTGCAGGTGCATTTTATAGGGAATTTACAAAATATATGGATTTTGAAGGAGAGACTTATATGTCCATAGTTCACACCCACACTCTAGTCCTTGGATTCTTGACTATTTTAGTTATTTACCTATTGTTTAGAAATTATGACATAGAAAAAATATCAGTAGTCAAAAAACCATATTTGATCTATCTAACAGGATTAATACTTACTTTAATTTCAATGGAGCTTATTGGAATTTATGAAGTAACATCAAATGGAGAAGAAATAGTAAAACAGGCTGCCCTTTCAGGAATTTCTGGTCTTGGACATGTAATATTAACTTTTGGTATAGTTTGGACTTTTGCAAAAATCTTCAAAATCGAAAAAATAGATAAAAATATATAACCAAAAAATTAGCCATAGGATTGTGGAGATAATCCTATGGCTATTTTATTAACCTATCACATTTACACTTGGGTAATCGTTGATTTCTACTATTTTTTTCTCTTCTATATAATCAAAAATAAACTGTGGAATATCTTGACTTGATTCCCAGATTATTTGAGATCCATCTAAAACGGGGAAATCTCCTCCGCCTATAGCCCTATAACTATTAGTTGCAAAGGTGATTTTCTCGTCGTCAGTAATCTCGTGATTCTTATAGATAGCACTTACTAGCCTTTGACCTCTTGGCTTTGAAATATCAAAGCTGTAATCAACTCCGGAATATATATCGTAGTTATATAGGAAATATTCTGGATTTATAACTATATTTCCATGACCATCTATATCAAAATAATGAGAATTAAATTCAAGAATTTGTTTGAATTCTTTGCCACTTACCTCAACCTTCATAAGAGTATTATTAAACATATAGTTTGAAATAATATTTCTCATAGAGACTTCGCCATAAAGACCTTTGGCATCAGGCAAAAATATGCAAGCTCCTCCTATATCAGTTTGTGTGTAATGCATTTGAATTTGATTAACTAGACTTATATAAGGGTGGCCATGTAATTGTGCGTCTAGAACTGATTTTATTTGTGCATTAGTAAGTAACTTGCCACAAGTAGCATCTAGGAAATCCTGGGTCTTAGACATATCTTCCAGTATCATATCTTCCAATTCTTGGCTAGGATTAAAGTCGCCTAGATTTACTAAGTTAACCTGAGTGTCTTTTATTTTTTTATCTTCATCTATTTCAAAAATTACTTCTCCAAGTTTAGAAGCAGCATAGCCTGGTTGTAAAACGATCTTGTCATTATAGATACCACTTATTTCTTGGTGATTATGCCCTGTTAGAAGAACATCAAAATCAAGTCCTGAATATAGTAAATCATATCCCTCATTTTCCCCTGTTTCTTGGTAAATATTTACTCCACTTTCTAAATCCTTGGCGAAACCTCCATGGTAAGAGATAATGACAATATCACAAGCTTCTTTCTGTTTTAAATATGGCACATAATACTTAGCTGTTTCGAGAGCTGATTGGAACTTAAGTCCCTCAATATTTTTAGGATTTTCCCAGTGGGGGATATATTGTGTTACAAGACCAAGAATGCCAACCTTGATATTAGAAAATTCTTTAATTATATAAGGCTTGATATCAAGAATCTGATCATCAATTTGTATGGTGTTTGCTGATAAAACTGGGCATGATAGATGGCTTATATATGAATTAAGATAGTCTTTTCCGTAATTAAAATCATGGTTTCCTAAGACTATAGCATCGGGTTTTAAAAGGTTATAGGACTTGCTCAAATTTTCAATGCTATTAGTTCTGTGATATAAACTAGCAAGGGGAGATCCTTGGATATTATCCCCGTTGTCTATATAAATCACATTTTTGTTTTCGTTTCGTACTTTATCCAAATATGTCTTTGCCCTTGAAAGCGAGTGTTGCTCTTTTTGACCCCTTACTTTAAAAGAGTCAGTTGAAATATATGAGTGAACATCTGATGTTTCTATTATTGTTAGTTTCATAAAACCCCTTAATAGCCATAGGATAGTCTTTTTCTCAATCGAGTTGAAAGTAATTCTACAATTAAAACTAAGATCATCAAGCTTAATAAGATTATCCCAACTTCATTCCACCTATAAGAATTGATGGCAAATATAAGTGGTGCACCAATTCCTCCAGCACCAACAAGACCTAGGGTTGTTGCATCTCTTATATTCATATCAAACCTATATATAATTGTAGATAGGAAGCTTGCAAATAGTTGGGGAAATATACCGAAACGAATTTTACCCCATCTGCCTATACCAAGTGATTCGAATGCTTCAAGTATAGAAGTATCGATATTTGCTATAGTTTCTTGGAATAATTTTGTAAGCATGCCTATTGATATAAATGTCATAGTCATAACCCCAGCAAAGGGTCCAGGACCTGTAACTCTAATAAACATAAGACCATAAACTATGGCTGGTATGGTTCTTATAAGTAGGATTAAGAGCTTAAAAATTTCTGCAATTACCCTTGGAACAATGTTATGTGATGAGAGGAACGCTAGAGGAAGAGAGATTAAAGCTCCTATCAAAGTTCCAACAAAGGCTATACATATGGTTTCAAAAACCAAATACCATAAGCCTCCCTTTGCAAAATTACCTAAAAGGCTAAAATCTGGGCTAAGCAAACCACCGATTATAGATTTTATAATCTCTATACCCTTTGAACTTGTATTGGAAAAATCCATCACACTAGAAGACCATACTAAAATCCCAATGGTAATAACTGATAAAATTGTACGAACAAGCCTATAATTTGGCTCTTCTTTTAAAACTTTTTCTATTTTTATATCCATGAGAGTCTCCTAAGAAAGTTTCTTTCTTATAGTTCTAGAGATTAACTCTATAATAAATACAGTAATTACCAGGGCAAATAATATTGCTCCAACCCTGTTATAATCACGCCATCCAATATTTTCATTAATCAAAAGGCCAAGGCCTCCAGCACCAACATATCCTAATATTGAAGCATAACGTACATTTCCTTCAAAATTAAATAGAGAAGTGGATATATATGTTGCCATAATTGATGGTATGATCCCCTTTAAAAAGGCCATAGGCTTACTATAACCCATAGAAATCATAGCCTCATATGCACCTAAATTTTGGGTTTCAATCTCTTCATACATTATCTTACCTACATAGGCAAAAGAAAAAATAAAAATTGCCACAGTACCAGCTAGGGTTCCTAGGCCAAAAACATAAGTTGCTATCAGTGCAATTACAAGGGTAGGTAGTGTTCTAAATAGAGTAAATAGAAATTTGAAAATCCAGTTGATGATTTTGCTTGTTATCATATTTGACGAAGCCAAGAATGCAAATGGAAGGGCAATAAGGGCTCCTAAAAATGAACCAAACAATGACATTTTTATGGTATCAAAAGTTGGACCTATCACCTTTGGTAGATATTCCCACTCTGGATTAAATAAGTCTTTTAATATTACCATTAAATTATGACCATTTCGAGCAAGTATTGAAGTATTAAAACCTGTAACCCTAAGGGAAATAATTAAGAAAATTAGGAGAATTAGAGATATAAGCAAAGAATTTGACTTTTCTTCTTCTACTACTTTTCCATTTGAAAGAGTTAGGCTTCTAGGCTTAAATAATTTTCCCATATATTACTCCACAACTATATCTTTTGGATCTTGGCCATATATATTTCTTATGACCTCTGCATCAACTTCACTAGCTGGACCATCAAATACAAGCTCTCCATGTCTAATGCCAAGAATTCTATCCGAAAATTCCAAGGCGGTTTCAACATCGTGGATATTTACTAGAATTGTAATTTTCTTTTCGCGGTTAAGCTTTTTGAAATAGTTCATTACTTGGCGGCTAGATACTGGGTCAAGACTTGCAATTGGTTCATCAGCAAGAATTATCTTTGGATTTTGAGCTATAGTGCGAGCTAGGGCAACTCTTTGTTTTTGACCACCAGAAAGGGCATCTGTTCTAGAATAAGCCTTTTCTAAAATATCGACACTATCCAAAGCTTCTAGAGATTTTATTTTCATTTCTTTTGTGTATAGACCAAAAAGTTTTTGGAAAAAGTTAAGGTCTGGAACAAAACTTGCTAGAACATTTTTTTGGGCACTAATCCTCTCTACGAGATTAAAGTCTTGGAAGACCATACCTATGGTTCGGCGATAATCACGGAGATCTTGTCCTTTTAATTTGGATATATCTTTACCATCTACAAGAAGACTACCATTTGATATATCGTGCATTTTATTTATTGTGCGTATGAGGGTTGACTTGCCAGCTCCTGAAGAACCTATTATTGATACAAATTGTCCATCTGGGATGCTTAGGTTGATATCCTTTAGGGCTAGAAATCCACCTTCATATGTCTTTGAAACATTTATAAATTCTATCATTATAATCCTTTAGTAAAAAATAAGACCTAAAACCCCTTTGGGTATAGGTCTTATTAGCTTTTAAATTTATTAGTTACTATTTATCTCTAGCCATCTTTTGAACTTCACGTTCTGAATCATAGTCAGAAGGGTTAGCTTTTTCGTATCCATTGTGAGTATAGATGGATATAACTTCCTTACCTTCTTCTGTATTTCCTATATTGATAAAAGCATCTTGGAGGGCAGAGATTAGTTCTGGTGTCATTTTTTCGGAAGTTTCTGATACAGATATTGTATCATTCATCATCTTGTCAGTTACACCAATAACTTGTACATCTTTGAATATATCATCTTTACCACCAAATTCACTTTTCCATTTATCTACAAAATCAAGTCTTGCATCTGCGTAAGTTACTAAAACATCTAATTGACCTGTAGCAAGTCTAGCAAATGATGAAGGGTAAGAGTCAGCTTGTACTGCATTTGATAGGTCTGTAATTGTATGATCGTAATTATTTTTTAGCCATAGGGAAGGATATAGGTAACCTGCTGGTGATGTAGGTCCCATAATTGCCCAATTTGCAGAGTTAAGGTCTTCCCAAGTAAGTTCTTCGCCATTATTAACTTTTGCAGCAAGTTCTTTACCTTTTTCAGATGGGCCAGCAAGAATGAGTCCCCTGTAGAAAGTAACTTGATCTTCTACTTTTTCTGTTGGTGCTTTATCATTCCATTCTTTTGGATTATCTGATTCTATTGATAGACCATTTCTTGTTGCTGTAAGGATAGCTTCAACTCCATCATCATAAGTTACGTAGGTTCCACCTGGGATAAATCCAATATCAACAGTTCCAGCACTCATAGCTTCACCTGTTGCTTCAAAAGATGTACCAACTGATATGTCTACATCTGCCACATCATAACCTTCTTTAGAAAGCTCTTCTTTTAGCATATCTTTTAGTGGTTCTGTTGCGGTAATAATTTCTTCAGGTTCACGAGATGGAACAAATTGTACAGTTAATTTGTCAATTTTTTGAGAAGCAGTAGATTCATCTTTTTCATCATTTTTATTTTCAGAATCCTTATTAGCTTTTTTATCGTTCTCTTTGTTTTCTTCTACATTTGCACTTTCACTTTGTTTTGTTTCTGCTGGCTGGTTTTCAGTGTTTGCAGAGTTATTATTGCCACAAGAAGCAAATGTAAGTGCAGTCATTAAGCATAAAGCTAATGAAAATGACTTTTTCAATTTCATAATTCCTCCTAAAATTAAATTCAATAATATTATACAATATTTTTTGGATTTAAAGTTTATTAAATTGTAAAATTTTTTTAACAAATAAAGAGGTATACTTACTTTAAGTGAGGGAAATATGAATATTAACTATAATGATAATATATTGTTTTATAAAAGCTTTTATGACATATGTAATTGTATTTATTGCAAAATTTATAGGCAAAATATTAGAAAAACTTATGAGCATTTATCAAAGTATTTTGACTCTTTAGGTATAGACATAGAAAAACCATTTGAGCTTGGACTAGCTTATATGGATGATGATAAGATTCATTACCCCTTTGCTCAGTACATTGTAAAGGGATTATTTACGGAGGAATACGATAAGACAATAGGGGATATTAAAGTTTCATTAGCTCATTTCTATCCAAGTGTCCAAATAAAAGTCGATTATTTTGTTATAGAAGTTAACGGTATAAGTTTTGAAAAGAATATAGCAAATTCTGAAATTATAAAGAATCTAGAGGAAGAAAATGGAATTATTTAAAGAATTTTTGAGAAAGACGGGAATTGGAATAAGAGAATATATAAAATCATCTTTGATAACATCAGCTGTATGTTTTGTTTTGCTTTTGATTGGACTTTATGTTGGTCAAGTACCATACTTTGGCCTTGTTGCATTTGTTATTGCAGCTGTTGATATGCTACCAGTTTTAGGAAGTGGAATCATTCTTATTCCCTGGGCTGTAATTTCTTTGATATCATCAAATACAAAGCTAGCCTTTATTTTGATAATAGTTTTTGTTCTAACATTTTTAATAGAGCAAATCCTACAACCTATTCTTTTAGGTAAAAGTGTTGGTTTAAAACCCCTTTATACCTTATTAATTACAGTTTTTTCAATGATTATATTTACTCCAGCCCTTGGAGCTATAATTGGATCTATTATTTCTATTGTAATAGCTGTCATCATAGATATGAAAAACTCCCGTAGCTAGCGGGAGTTTACATGGCAATTCTTTGGTTGGTCATATCTAATATTTCTGGATCTATAGTTTCTAGGGCGTTTTTTAATTTGCCAATCATTTTATCTTTTTTATCCAAATGACCACTGACATTTACCATATTTACCATGTGGCCAGATGAGTAAAGTACTGTATCTGGCAAGTCTAGGTTTTCAAGCAAACAAATTTGCTCTTCTAAATTTTCTCTGTTTGTAGTTTCTACAAATTCTCCACGTTCTCTCATATAATATAGGGGAGAATTTTCCATAACAGCAGTACTCATCACATATACTCCAAGTGGAGGATAGTAATTTAGTACTTTGGCAGTTTCAATTGCATTTTCTTTTGATTTTCCAGCTCCAGCTATGCCTTGCATGATTATTGCATGGTAGTCGATTCCAGCAGCCTTCATCTTATCTAGGCCCCTGTAATATCCATCCAAATCAGTTCCTTTATTGATATATTCTAAGACTTTTTGATAACCGGTCTCAACACCAAACCACAGTTCATTGTAACCAGCATCTTTTAGCTTAATCATATCTTCTTTAGTCTTGTTTTCTAAATTATAAAAGGAGCAATAAGCTGTAATAGTCTCTACTTCTGGCATATGTTTTTTTATTAATTGAGAGATTGTAAGCAGCCTTTCAGTATCCAAGACAAATGGATCTCCATTTAATAAATATATCCTATCCATTGGTTTAAATGCTCTCATAGGCGATTTTGAAAGTTCTATTATATCTTCTTCAACATCTTCTAATGGTGAGATGCCAAATTTTGTTTTGTTGTACATTGTGCAAAAGGCACATTTGTTATGTGAGCACCCGTAAGTTACTTCTAAAAGTGGGGTATAAGCTTCTAAGGGTGGTCTATATACTTGTCCTGTATAATGCATATTATTCCTTTCCTTTTAAAATACTATACTATATATAAATTATACCAACATATAATACTGTTTATATAGACTAATTTGCAAATTGTGATAAAATATTAGGTATTGAAATGAATCTGAAAAGGGGGATTTCATGTCAGATTATGTTTTAAGCTCTGAATCAACCATAGACTTAGATCCTGTTTTTGTTGATCAACTTGATGTTAGTATTATTAATGCGAACTATGAATTAAATGGCCAAGTATACCTTGATGATTTTGGCCAAAGTTTAGATATGAAAGTTTTTTATTACAATATGAGAAAGGGCGCACGTCCTAGCACATCTAGGATAAATACCAATGCCTATGTAGAATATTTTAAACCGATACTTGAAAATGGCAAAGATATCATTCACTTATGCCTTTCATCTGGCATGTCCAGCCAATTTGATTCTTTAGTTCATGCATTTGAATTGCTAAAAGAAGAGTTTCCAGAAAGAAAGATGTATGCTGTAGATTCTTTGATGGCATCAGCTGGTTTTGGCATGCTTACTGCAAAACTTGCCCAGCTAAAAAAAGAAGGCATGGATATAGATAGCTTATATGAATGGGCTGAAAATAATAAAAGACATGTAATAAATTACACTTCAAATGAAAACTTAGAATATGTTGCTAGGGGAGGCAGGATATCAAAAACTGCTGCCTCAATAGGTGGTATGCTCCACATAAGTCCCCTTATAGAAGTTGATGAGACTGGCCACATGATTGTTACTTCAAAAATTAGGACCAGAAAAAAGCTATTAAAAACTATAGTGGATAAAATGGCAACAAATGCCATGAATGGCCTAGATTATAATGATCAGATTTATATATCCCATGCTGATAATATAGAGATAGTAGAAGAACTAATAGAATTAATTAAAGAAAAGTTTAAAAAACTAGATCAGGAAATCAAAGTTTCAAATATAGGCCCAACCATAGGTAGCCACATAGGTCCAGGAACCTTGGCAGTATTTTATTGGGGAGATAAAAGAATGGTTGGATATAAAAAATAAGTCCATAGAGGCTTATTTTTTATTTAAATATTAACTTGTCTATGCTACCATCAAAATACACAAAATCATCCTCAGGATAGTGCCAAATAATTTGAACATGGTCGATAAAATTGATTCCTTGGTTATATTTCTTATATGAAAGTATATTTGCAGACCAAGGAATATAATCTACACTCCCATCATCTTTGATAGCAGGCCTATCTTCAGTATAAAATCTGGTCATTTCATAATTTTCATTAAAGGTAAAAACACCACTTACAGTAACCCCGTTATCTGTAATGCTAGCTTTAACATTAAATGGATCTATTTCTTCAAAACTGATATTCTTGTTATATAAAATACTAGAAGGTACAAACAAAGATTCAGAAAGATATGTACAAAGTGCCCCCTGGTCCATTTTGTCACCTTTTTGGTGAAATAGAGTTAACATTTTTCCAAGCATACCATGCATGCCACCTCTACTATCTATGTAGTAGTCATAACCCTCAAAAGGAATACCATAGATACCACTTTCCACAAGAGCTATACGGTTTGGACTATGGGCAAAATTGTACTGGCTATAGTCTATCTTTAATTTACGATCAGGGCTTTGAGCAAAGTTGACATTTTTATATTCCATATATGCATAGTCCATTTTTTGTTTACCTATAAAACCATTATTTTCCATATATTTTACTATAGGATTAGGAAAATCTGAGAAATCTTCTTTAGTAAAATATTCATTTTTCTTCTTCGTACCAGTATCTAAAGCCTTAAAATCATTATTAAAATTATTTTTAAGTGGGGAATAGGATATGTTAAAATAAATTAGAAAAATTCCAATTACTATAATTAAAATTCCCAAAACTACCATAATTATATTTTTACTTCCCTTCATTTAAATCTTCTCCATATTTTTCAACCTTCTCCAGGCCCTCATAAAATTTACCTATAAATTTACATGCTTCTACTAATTCTGATTGGGTGAAATTTTCAAAAAGTAAATTTAAGGTCATAAGATTTCTATCTTCCATTTTTTTTGAATAACTTTCAAATTTTTCAGTAGGAATTATGTTTATAGAATTATTATCGCCTTTTACAAGCCTTATGTAATCTTCTTTTATTAGGGGATTTGCAAGTTTTCTAATGTTTTGCCTAGAACAACCCATTAGCCTGCCTATTTCACTTAGGCTTTGGATACCATCTGTTGATGATGCGATTGCAAGCATAAGCCATTGCTTCATTGTTATATCTGTTTGGATTTTTTCACATGCAGTTTGAAGCCTATTTGCAATGATAAAAATATTTGCAAATATGAATTGCTTATTTTTTATGTTTTCCATATCAGTCCTCCTATAATAGTAACTAGTTACTACTATGATATATAAATTTTATTATATTGTCAATAAATATTAAATTTTATATAATATAGCTAATAGAATATCTTGTTGTTATAATCTAATTGAAATCAATTGTATGTTTGGAGTAAAATATGAAAAAAATTGTAAAAAATATTCTTCTAGCTTTACTAGGACTAGTAGTTCTTGCTTTCTTAGCCCTTTCAGCCTTTGTTGGTAGGCAAGTTTTCCAAGGTTACAGCAATGCTAGTTCTCGAGATGAGACCATAGAAAATATTTCCTATAGCAAAAAATCCTATGATGAAATTTTGGATAAGTATAAGATTTCTAAGCTATACATTTCAAAGGATAATTCAGATATAAAAGTACCAGCTTTTTTAGCTCAAAAAGAAGGCAATCATAACATAGCTATCCTTGTTCACGGCATGGGTGGAACAAAAGAATCTATGGCTTTTTTGGTAGAAGGGTTTTTGGATATTGGTTATGATGTTCTTGCCTATGATCAAAGAAATTCAGGCGAAAATATGGCAGATTACAATACTTTTGGAGTTCTAGAATCTGATGATACTCTTGCTGTTTTATCTTATATAGTTCCACAATATAAGGATAAATACGAAGATGCCAAGTCAATTTTGTGGGGAGAATCGTATGGGGGACTTACAAGCATTATTGCTGCAGGTCGCGAGGATTATTATATAGATTATTTGATTTTGGATTCTTCTATATCTGATGGCAGAATCCTACTTAAAGAAGTGATGGAAGATGCTACAAAAGATCAAGATATACCTATGTCATATCTAATGGCGGCAGGAGATTGGTATTCTAGATTTGCTCTTGGCGTTAAGTTTAGTGATTTTGATGGTTTAAAGTGGATCAAAAACGTAACAAAGCCAGTTCTTATTACAAATTCAAATAACGATACATTGACGCCTCCATATATGGCAGAGGATTTGTACAAAGCAATAAGCCATGATAAAAAAGAACTTAAACTAGTGGATGGTTACAAACATGCTTCGTTCCCAAAAGATGATAATAGTAAGTATATGGAAATAGTAAAAGATTTTTTAGAAAAATACGAGTTAAATAATGAGGATACAGATGAGTCGACTGAGTGATTTTAGGTATAGAGATTTTTATTTAGCAAGTTTGATATTTGTTCTATTTGGTCTATCTTTAGATTCTTTTACAAATATATACCAAGGGATTATCAATATTCTGACTTCTCCATCTGTTTTAGTTTCTGATTATATGGAAATAGGAGGAATGGGGGCAGCCTTTGTAAACGCTGGTTTGATGCTAGTTTTTTCTGCTTTTGTTGCTGATAAAAGTGGGGCAAGGCTTACAGGTGCCCTCATATCTGGCTTATTTACTGTGCTGGGATTTTCTTTTTTTGGTAAGAATATTTTAAATACAATTCCATTAATGTTGGGAGTCTACTTATATTGTAAGTATAAAAATCTAGAAGTATCAAATTATATGCATGTTATGTGTTTTGTAACAGGCATTAGCCCAGTAGTATCTTTGTTTTACTTTGGATTAAATTTTAACATAATCACAGGCATTATCTTAGGCACTATTGTCGGTATCTTGGTAGGTTTTATAATAATTCCTATTTCAGCAAATATGATTGGCTTTCATGATGGGTATTCACTATACAATGTTGGATTTAGCCTTGGTATAATAGGAATAATCATTGCTGGGAATTTGAGGATGTTTGATAGGCTTATTCCAGAAGTTAATATAATATATACAGGCAGTGATTTGTATCCTTTAGTGTTTTTATTAATCATATGTACTATATTTGCATGCTATGGTCTGGTAAAAAACAAAGGACTAAAGGGTTACGGTAAATTGCTCAAACAAAGTGGTAGACTAGTAAGCGACTTCACTATTTTATTTAATAAATACTTGGTAATTTTTAATGTTGGCATAACTGGAATTATTGCTATATTATACGTCAAAATCTGTGGGGGAGTTATAAATGGACCAATATTAGGAGGTATACTCACTGTCATGGGATTTAGTGTTTTTGGTAAACATCCTAAAAATATCCTACCTATAATGCTTGGAGTTCTAATAGCTAGTATTTTTAATAAGTATGATCCTTCTGGAACACCAGCCATATTAACAGCTCTATTTTCAACTACGATTGCACCTATTGCTGGAGAGTTTGGAATATTAGCCGGTCTTTTTGCAGGATTCTCACATAAGGCTGTTGCTACAAATGTTGGTTTTATTCACGGTGGCATAAACTTATATAATAATGGACTTGCAGGAGGATTTGTTGCTGCAGTTTTGGTACCATTATTTAGAAATTTAATTGAGAGGTATAAGGATGAATAAAGAAAGAGAAAACGCACGTAGAATAGTAGATCTTATAATGCAGTACTATACTTACCACGAATACTCTCATATAAATGTTGATATTTCAATAGATGAAGAAAGGACAAAGATTGTAGTAGAAGGCCAAGTTAATCCTAGAAATGTCGATACATGGGCGCTAGAAAGTGTATTTATGAATCCCAGAGTAAGTGAGTACGACCATTATTACGAAGGTTTGATGAATACTGCAGATATGGAGGAATTTAAGACTATAGGATACTTGATGGATGATGCTTATATTAATTTAGATGGAAATACTCTATTAGTAAAACTATACAGAAAGCATTTAAAATAGTCATAAAAAATGAAGTGAACCTAAATTATTGGTTCACTTCAAAATTTACTGGCTATTTTTTATTTGTTTTCTTTTTCTATAGAAGCTTGTGCAGCAGCTAGTTTTGCTATTGGAACTCTAAATGGAGAGCATGAAGCGTAGTCAAGTCCAACATTGTATAGGTATTTTACAGTGTTAGGTTCACCACCGTGCTCACCACAAATACCTAAGTGTAGGTCTTTGTTTGTGCTTAGTCCTTTTTCAACAGCAGTTTCTACTAAGAAACCAACGCCTTTTTGATCTAGTACTTGGAATGGATCTTTTTCATAGATATCTTTTTCTAGATATAGTGGCAAGAACTTACCAGCATCATCTCTTGAAAGGCCAAAGGTCATTTGTGTCAAGTCGTTTGTACCGAAGCTGAAGAAGTCAGTGATTTGAGCTATTTCGTCAGCTGTTATTGCAGCTCTTGGGATTTCAATCATTGTACCTACTAGGTAGTCAATTTTTGTACCCTTTTCTTCAAATACTTTTTCGATTTCATCTTTTACTTCGTCTATAACGTATTTTAATTCACGAACATCATTTGAAAGTGGAATCATTATTTCTGGTATAACTTTGATTCCATCTTCATGGCAGTGGATAGCAGCTTGGATTATAGCACGAGCTTGCATTTTAGATATTTCTGGATATCTTACACCTAGTCTTAGACCTCTGAATCCTAGCATTGGGTTAACTTCCTCTAGTTCAGCAATTCTTTCACGTACACGGTTTGGTTCAATACCTAAGTCATGAGCTAGATCTTTGATTTCTGCTTCTCCTCTTGGTAAGAATTCGTGTAGTGGTGGATCTAGAAGTCTTACTGTAACTGGTCTTTCGCCCATTAGTGAGTAGATTTGATAGAAGTCATCTTCTTGCATTGGAAGGATTTTATCAAGTGCTGCTTCTCTAGTTTCAATATCTGCTGCAAGAATCATTTTCCTTACTTGGAAGATTCTGTCTTCTTTGAAGAACATGTGTTCTGTACGGCATAGACCAATACCTTCTGCACCAAATTCTAGAGCTTGTTTTACATCTCTTGGTGTATCGGCATTTGTTCTAATTTTCATGTCTCTATATTCGTCAACCCATCCCATAAATGTTTCGAAGTTACCTTCTAATTGTGGAGATTGAGTTTCAAGATTTCCAATATAAACCTTACCTGTAGAACCATCGATAGAGATTGTATCTTCTTTAGTATAGATATTTTCACCAATTCTCATGATTCCTTCGTCTTCGTCAACGTGGATGTCGCTTGCTCCAGATACACAGCATTTACCCATACCACGAGCTACTACTGCAGCGTGACTTGTCATACCACCACGAGCTGTTAGTATACCTTGAGCAGATACCATACCTTCAAGGTCTTCTGGTGATGTTTCTTCACGAACTAGTATAACTTGTTCACCTTCAGATGCTCTCTTTGCAGCGTCTTTTGCAGTAAATGAAATCTTACCAACTGCAGCTCCTGGAGATGCAGCAAGTCCTGTTGCAGCTGCTTCATTTGAATCCTTAGCTTTATTTGTAAATGTAGGGTGGAGTAGACCGTCTAAGTCTTTTGGGTTTACTCTTAATACCGCTTCTTTTTTGTCTAATAGTCCTTCATTTACAAGGTCAACTGCTACTTGAACTGCAGCTTGAGCTGTTCTCTTACCATTTCTAGTTTGAAGTAGGAATAATTTACCTTCTTGGATGGTAAATTCCATATCTTGCATGTCTTGGTAGTGGTCTTCAAGTTTTTTAGCTGTTGCAGCAAATTCTTCATAAACTTCAGGCATTGCTTTTTCTAGGGTGTGAATTTCTTGTGGAGTTCTAACACCAGCAACTACGTCTTCACCTTGAGCGTTGATTAGGTATTCACCAAATAGTCGGTTTTCACCTGTAGCTGGGTTTCTGGAGAATGCTACACCTGTACCAGATGTATCGCCCATGTTACCATATACCATGGTTTGAACGTTAACTGCTGTACCCATTGCATCATCTATGTCATTTAATTTTCTATAAAGGATAGCACGTTCGTTACCCCAAGATCTAAATACAGCTGATATTGCAAGGTCTAGTTGTTCTCTTGGTTCTTGTGGGAAATCTTCGCCTTTTAATTCTTTATATTTTGCTTTATATTCTTCAACTAATTCTTTAAGGTCATTGCTATCAAGGTCTGTATCAAGTTCTACACCTTTTGCTTTTTTCTTAGCTGTAAGAAGTTTTTCGAAGTTGTTTTTGTCAAGTTCCATTGCAACGTCTGAAAACATTTGGATAAAACGTCTGTATGAGTCGTAAGCAAATCTTTCGTTATCAGTTTTTTTAGCAAGACCAATAACAGCTTGATCGTTTAAACCTAAGTTAAGGATTGTATCCATCATACCTGGCATAGAAATTGGTGCACCACTTCTTACTGAAACTAATAGTGGATCTTCAGTAGAACCAAATGTTTTTTCGTTAGCAGCTTCTAAGTCTTTGATGTGATTTGTTACTTCTTCGTTTAAGCTTTCCCATAAAGCCTTATCTTCTTTGTAAAATCTTGTACAAGCTTCTGTTGTGATGGTAAATCCGTATGGAACAGGTATACCTAAATTGGTCATTTCAGCCAAGTTAGCACCCTTACCACCAAGTAAGGCTCTCATCTCCTTGTTTCCTTCATTAAAATTATAAACAAATTTATCAGCCATATTATCTCCTTTCAATTAATAACTTTTTCAATATTACTGATGATATAATCTGAAGTTTCTTCTATTGATTGATTAGTTACATCTATAATTTTACAATCCAAATCTCTCATTATTTCTTCAGCATAGGCTAGTTCTTTCTTGATGTATTCTTCGTCACTATAAGTTGAGCTTTTTGATAAATGCATAACATTTAGTCTAGCTTCTCTAATTTGAACCAATCTATTATAATCCATAGTTAAACCAAAGATTTTATTAGAATCGATCTCAAAAAGTTCCTTTGGAACCTTAGAGTTTAAAACAAGTGGAACGTTGGAAACTTTGTAGCCTATACTAGCAAGATATACTGAAAGTGGGGTCTTAGATGATCTTGAAACTCCAACTATACAAATATCACAATATTCTAGCCCTCTAAAATCTTTGCCATCGTCATATTTGATAGCAAAATCAATAGCGTCAATTCTTTTTGAACTATGTAGCATCTTATCATCTTCCAAATATTCCTCATTAGTAGGGTTAATACCTAGATAATTGCTAATTTTATTTAGTGAATAGGATGTAAAGTCGATTGATAAGATTAAATAGTCCTTGCAGAATTCTTTTAGGGCTTTGTTATGGCCTGGGTTGTTTAGAGAATTAAAAATAATCTTTAAACCTCGATCTTTGCCAACATCTTCGAGTATATTTCTAAGAGCGTTTTCATCATGGATATTTATATATAAGTTTTCTTTATAAGTAACATTAAATTTTTCCATAGCATTTCTGGATAGTTGAGTAATACCTACCCCATCTGTATCGGAAATAATGTAAACAAATAATTCCATAAATTTCACCTTTCTCTAACCCTATTGATATTATAACACAAAATAAAAATATGAAAACAATTGCTGGCAAAAAAATTAACAAATACCATAAAATAGAATTTCATGCAAAGATTTTATATGTGTATTCTTGCAAATATTTTCATAGAAGTAAAAGTTTTTGACAAAAAAGATAAATGAAATATAATATTTTTAGTTAATAGGAAATATTAAAAGAGGAGTAGAAGGCAAGATTTTTAAGAGAGAAGATGGTTGGTGCAAATCTTTAAATTGACCCTTTGAATGTTGCTTTTATTCATATTTCATGTGGCACGCATAAGTGCATAAGAGAGTCTTTTTTATTAAAAAGAAATTTAGGTGGTAACGCGATAACTCGTCCTAGAGCTATTGCCTTGCCACTTTTTTTAAGGAGAAAATTATGGACACAAAATATAATCCTTTAGGATTTGAAAAAGAAATTTATCACAAATGGGAAGATGGTGGATATTTTAAGGCCGATGTAAACAAAGACAAGAAGCCATTTACAATAGTAATGCCACCACCAAATGTAACAGGACAACTTCACCTAGGCCATGCCTTAAACAACACTATCCAGGATATAATCATTCGTTATAAGAGAATGGCAGGTTTTGAAGCCTTGTGGATTCCTGGTACAGACCATGCTTCTATATCTACAGAAGCAAAAGTTGTAGGAAAAATTAGGAGCGAAGGTCATACAAAAAAAGAACTTGGCCGTGATAAGTTTTTAGAAGAAGCCTGGGCTTGGACAGATAAATACGGTGGAACAATCAAAAAGCAGCTTAGAACCATAGGTGTTTCTTGCGATTGGGAGTACGATAGTTTTACTATGGATAAAAATCTAACTCGTGCAGTCAAAAAAGTTTTCAAAAAAATGTACGATGATGGGCTAATATATCAAGGTAACAGGATTGTAAACTGGGATGTAGAAGCAGAAACAGCTATATCAGATGCAGAAGTTTACCATGAGGAAAAAGAAGGAAATCTTTGGTACATCAAATACTTCTTTGAAGATAGCGATGAATATATAACAATTGCAACTACTCGTCCAGAAACTATGTTTGGCGACCTTGCAGTTGCTGTAAACCCAGAAGATCCTAGATTTAAGGATAAAATAGGCAAAAATGTAATACTTCCAATTGTAGGTAGGAAATTGCCAATAATAGAAGATTCCTATGTTGATATGGAATATGGCACAGGTTGTGTTAAGATAACCCCATCTCACGATCCAAACGACTTTGAAGTTGGAGAACGTCATAATCTTGGTCAATGCGTTGTAATTGACACAAAGGGACATATAAAAGATGGATATGGCAAATATTCTGGACTAGAAAGATATGAGGCTCGTAAGGCTTTAGTAGATGAGCTTGAAAAAGAAGGATATTTAGAAAAAATCGAAACCCTAACTCATGCAGTAGGTTACAGTGAGAGGACAAATGTTGTTATAGAACCACTTATATCCAAACAATGGTTTGTAAAAATGGATGGCCTTGCTAAGATGGCAATAGACGCCTATGAAAAAGAAGACCTTAAGCTAATACCAGAATCACTTGGCAAAACCTACATGAACTGGCTAAACAACATTCGCGATTGGACTATATCTCGTCAACTATGGTGGGGACATAGATTACCTGTATACTACACTGATGATGGTGAAATAATAGTATCAGAAGACGAGCCAGATGAAAATGGGATGCTTGATGGAATTCACGTGACCCAAGAAGAAGATACACTAGATACTTGGTTCTCATCTGCTCTTTGGCCATTTGCAACACTTGGTTGGCCAGAAGAAAATGAGAAGCTAGATTATTTCTTCCCAACAGATATCCTTGTAACAGGCTATGACATAATATTTTTCTGGGTAATCAGAATGGTATTCTCATCCCTTTACACAACAGGCAAAGTGCCTTTTGACCACGTGTTATTTACAGGACTTATCCGTGATCCACAAGGACGCAAGATGAGTAAATCTTTGGGAAATGGAGTTGATCCAATAGAAGTAGTAGACCAATATGGTGCTGATGCCCTAAGATTTACTCTAATCACAGGAAATAGCCCGGGTAATGATATGCGCTATGATGAGAAAAGAATTGTAGCAAGCAGAAACTTTGCCAACAAACTTTGGAATGCAAGTCGTTTTGTTCTAATGAACATAGAAGAAGGCGACGATTTAGCCTTCTCAACAATTAATAATCTAGAACTTGAGGACAAGTGGATACTAAAGCGCCTAAATAATGTAATCGAAGAAGTTACAAAAAATCTCGAAAATTACGAAATAGGTCTTGCAGCTTCTAGGATAGAAAACTTCATCTGGGAAGAATACTGCGATTGGTATATAGAATTTGCTAAGCTAAGATTATACGGAGAAGACGAAGAAGCTAAGGCAGATGTAAAGAAAGTTTTACTATATGTTCTAAACAAAATGATTGCCTTGCTTCATCCGTTTATGCCATTTATAACAGAAGAGATTTATTCAGCCCTTCCTGACAAGAAAGATATGCTGATAATCGAACAATGGCCACAATTTAATGAAGAATTTGAATTCATTAACGAAGAAGCAACTGTAAATTCTGCTATTGAAGCTATCACAGCAATTAGAAACCAAAGAGCAACCCTAAATGTTGGTGCAAAAACCAAGCAAGATCTAATAATTCTTGCAGAAAATGATTCCTATAAGGCTTTGCTCGATGAAGTCAAGGACCAATTTGTAAACCTAGCTAATTCTAGTGATGTAAAAGTATTACTAAAAGATGAATATGGTAGCGATAAGGATGGCCTGGTAAATCTAGTATTTAATGAATTTAGAGTTTTAATGAGTCTTGATGATTTGATGGATTATGATAAAGAAAGAGCTCGTCTAAACGATGAAATCAAGAGATTAGAAAGCGAGATTAAAAGAGCAAGAGGCAAACTAAATAACGAAAACTTCGTAAAAAAAGCGCCAGAAGCTGTAGTAAATGAAGAGAGGGAAAAACTTGCCAACTATGAAGATTTACTAGAAAAAACTAAGATATCACTAGAAGAGATTAGAGATAAGTAATGTATGAAGATTTTTCCTATATATATGACAAACTAAGCTTTGATATAGAATATGAGAAATACGCTCAAAATATCTTAAGCTTGGTAGAAAAACATAATATAAAAAAAGATAAGATGCTAGAGCTTGCAGCAGGCTCTGGCATGCTTACAAATTTTTTCTTTGATGAATTTAAAGAAATAGATGCCCTAGACATATCAACAGATATGTTAAATGTATTTGCAGAAAAATATGACAATGACAATGTCAATTTGATTTACTATGACATGGTAGAATATGAAAATTCTGGAGCCTACGACCTGATAGTAATACTCCTAGATTCTATAAACTACGTGACAAATCCTAAAGACTTGGAGAAATTAATAGCAAATTGCTACAAAAACCTAAAAGAGAATGGACTCTTAATTCTAGATATCAATTCCGAGTATAAGATGCGAGAAATCTTTGGTTCAAACTGCTACGTCTATGAATACGAGGATATATTTTATACCCGGGATAATTTCATGGAAGATGACTTAGTTGACATGCATCTAAACTTTTTTGTGGAAAATGAAGATGGATCCTACAAAAGAATTTATGAATATCAACAAGAGAGAGTATATGAAAGATATTACATTAAAAATCTTTTGGCTCAAAATGGATTTGCTGATGTCAAAATGTTTGACGAAGATAACATGGACATTGTAGATGATGAAACAATGCGCATCCTATTTCAAGCAGTAAGGAAATGATATGGAAAGTGGAATAGTTAAATTTTTTGATAATAAAAAAGGATATGGTTTTATCAAGTCAGATGATGATATAGATTATTTTGTACACTTTACAAGTATTATATCTGATGATGACTACAAAAAACTAGATGAAGGTGATAGGGTAAGTTTTGATCGAGAAGATGGGCCAAGGGGGCCATCAGCTATCAATGTTAAAAAGATGGAGGTTGAATTATGAGTGCAACAACAATTTGGATTATAATAGCATTATTGATTCTATTTCCTCAATTTTATTACTATAAAATTACTAGAGACTTTGAAAAGGTCAAAAATACTAGAAAATATTTTATAAGAAATAAGAGAAATTTTGATGATCACCAAGAGATTTATCTCACAAATTACGATGGTCACGATATCTTTATAAGACTCTATGAAGTAGCTGATCCAAAGGCAATAGTACACATAATCCATGGTATGGCAGAACATTCTTATAATTACATAGATTTTATAAAATTTCTAAATGCCAATGGATTTACTGTCATAGCCCACGATCATAGAGGACATGGTAAGAGTATTTCTGAAAAGTATCCAACAGGCTATATGAGACTTACAGAAGAAGTCGTAAATGACGTATATGCCGTAAATTCATTTGCTAGGGAGACCCACCCAGGTCTAAAAGTTTATATGATTGGGCACTCTATGGGTTCTATGATATCAAGACTTTACCTACAAAAATATGACGACACTATAGATAAGCTTGTTCTTACTGGAACTGTTGAACATAGTAAAGTAGCTGCATTTGGCTTGTTTCTAGGTAATATAATTACCTTTTATTTCAATAAATACCAGCCGGCTATTTTAAGCCCACTTTTGCCAGGTTCTAAGGGTGATGATACTTGGATTTCCTATAATATGGACAATGTTATCGACAAGAGAAATGATAAGCAAAGAGTTCAAACTTTCTTAGAGCGTGGTGTGGTTACAATTATTGATATGAATAATAAGATGTCAAAAGTTAGAAGATATATGGTGAAAAACCCAGATCTTTCGATTTTATCTGCAACAGGCTCAGATGACATAGTCACAGGATCTGATAAGGGCCTTGAAGATAGTATTAATACCCTTAAAAAAGCAGGCTATACTAATTTTGATAATGTAGTGTATGATCATATGCGTCACGAAATACTTAATGAGGAAGATAGGTCTATAGTTTATGAAGATATATTAGAATTTTTTAATATGTAGATAAAGGAGGGGCTGTTGCAGAATGAATGAATCGTCCCAAATCACTAGAGGAACCTTGAGGAAAATTTTGCCTCCATGAGCCGGCAGGCTATGCTAAAAATTTCCCACAAGAACCCTCTAGCAATGGGACGAAAGTCATTCATAGTTTTGCAACAGCTCCTTATTTTGTTAATTTATAATCGTAATTTGCAACTCCTGGTGCAATAGTTATATCATCAATACCTGCAGCTTGCAAGATTGATCCAGCATAGGAACTGCGATTATTGGTCCTACAATGCAGGACTATTGGTTTATCTAAATTTTTGAACTTATCAATATTAGCTGCAACTTCATCGTAGGGAGTGTTAATTGCTCCCTTGATATGACCAAGTTTGTATTCTTCTTTGCTTCTAACATCATAAATAATATAAGAATCCAAGTTGTTTTCTAAGTCTCTTCCACTAATTTCCTTAAAATTCATTTTTCCCTCCCTTAAATAATATTCTTTATTATTGTATTTAGACTTTATATTTAATATAATTATACTGTAGTATTTATTTTCTAAATATGCTACAAGAGGTTAAAATCTTAACAAAAAACCTAGAAGATTCTATAATGTTAATGGTGAAAAACAATTAAAATAAAATTATAATTATTGACATTTTCTGGTTTTCATTTTAAGATTATATAAATATTTTATAGGAGGATTAATATGGAATATTTAAAACTAATTGGTATTCTGATAATTGTACTTGGATTTATTTTTAAGTTAAATATTGTATTTACAGTTATTTTATCAGGATTTATCACAGCTTTAGTATCAGGCATTTCTATAGGAGAATTTCTTAGTATACTAGGCGAAGAATTTGTCAACCAGAGAATAGTAACCTTATTTATAATTACCTTGCCGGTAATAGGCTTATCAGAACAATTTGGACTAAAACAATCTGCGGAAAAAATAGTTAAACAACGCGACAACCTTTCACCAGGAGCTTTGTATAGTGTATACCTACTATTTAGGGAACTTGCAGGATTTTTCTCAATGAGAATCTATGGCCTTGTTCAATTTGTAAGACCAATCATCTTCCCAATGGCAGAGGCCTCATATGAGAAACAAAATGGCAAATTAGAGAAAAAAGACAGCGAGAAGTTAAAATCTAGAGCAGCTGCCATGGAAAACTTTGGTAACTTCTTTGCTCAAAATACCTTTATTGGTGCAGGCGGGGTCCTACTAATAGTTGGGCAGATGGAGTCCCTGGGATATCCTGTGACAAATGCTGATATTGCAGGCAAGTCACTACCAATTGCTATAATCTGTTTAGTACTCGGTGTTATCAAAAACATCATTGATGACAAGAGAATGAAAGGGGGCAAATAATGACAATATTTGGAATGCCAGCTGAAGAATTCTTTGCGAAATTTTTGGAATTTATTTATGTATTAATTGGCCTACAATTTTTCTATACTGCTTACAGAGTTTTTAGAGCAGAGGACAATGATAAGAAAGCTACAACTATGACTTTCTGGATAATACTTGGTGTATTATTTGCCTTTGGTAAGCTAATCCCACCAATGGTATCAGGTGCACTTGTAGTAGTAATAGGTATTATTTCTCTAATCAATGGTATTGTAGTCAAAGGAGCCATAACTAATGATGAAGCTACAGAAGTTGAAGGATCAAATAGACTTGGTAACAAGATTTTCATACCAGTGATTGTTATGGCAGTTCTTGCTATAATATTAGCAAAACTTATTCCAGAATCAAGCTCATCAATCCTTGGTTTTACTGCAATTGTAGCTCTAGTAATTATAATGATTATGACAAAAACAAATTTTGCAGGAATGATGAAACAATCAGATAGGATGGTCCAACAAGTTGGAGCAGTTGCAATACTTCCACAATTACTTGCAGCTCTTGGAGCGATCTTTGCAGCAGCAGGAGTAGGTGATGTAATAGCATCAATAATCGGTGGTATGATACCAACTATTTCTCCATGGACTGGGTCTATTGCTTATGTTCTAGGCATGGTTATATTTACAGCTATCATGGGCAACGCTTTTGCTGCCTTCACTGTGATTACAGCAGGAATTGGAGTTCCATTTGTTATAGCTCAAGGAGCAGACCCAGCTATAGCAGCAGCCCTAGCTATGACAGCAGGCTATTGTGGTACTCTTCTTACACCTATGGCAGGAAACTTTAATGTGCTTCCTGTAGGATTGCTAGAGATGGATGATAAAAATGGGGTAATAAAAGAACAGGCACTATTCTCTATACTTATGATTGTAGTTCATATACTATTGATGAGATTTTGGGCCTTTTAGGAGGTAATTATGAAAATATTAGTAACAGGATTTGATCCATTCGGTGGAGAAGAAACAAATCCAGCAATCGAATCTGTAAAAAGAATAGATGATAATATCGAAGGAGCAGAGGTAATAAAGCTTGAAATACCAACAGTATTTCACAAGGCTAGCGATGTAGTTGAAGCAAAAATCAAAGAAGTAAAACCAGATGTAATCCTTTCAGTTGGCCAAGCTGGCGGAAGATATGGTATAACAGTAGAACGTGTTGCAATCAACGAAGATGATGCTCGTATTGAAGATAACGAAGGCAACCAACCAATAGATGTAAAAATAAGAGAAGATGGTGCTCCAGCATATTTTGCAAGCCTACCAATCAAGGCTATGGTGGAAGAAATTAAAAAGGAAAACATTCCAGCAAGTGTATCAAACTCAGCGGGTACTTTTGTATGTAACCACATTATGTACCAAGACTTATACCTAGCAGAAAAATATGGAGATATAAAAGCAGGATTTATCCACGTACCATTTTTGACAGAACAAGTTTTAGACAAGCCTAACACAGCATCTATGAGCCTAGATGATATTGTAAGAGGTTTAAATGCAGCTATTAGAGCAATTGTAAAATACGATGACAAGAAAGATTTGGATATTACAGGTGGAGCAACACACTAGAAAAGGACCCGGTTGGGTCTTTTTTTGTGTGATTTTCATAAAAATGGGTAAAATGACTATAAGAGAATAATTAAATATTCATAGGAGGATATTATGGCAGTAGATAATGAAAAAAAAGTTTTTGAAGCTGGTGATAATCAAACAGCAACGAAAAAATCAAACGAAGACGTTCCAATGAGCAACGGCGAAAACTGTGGTATTGTCGAATTTGAAGGTAAAAGAATCAACACTTGTGATGGTGAACAAATCGTAGAAAAAGGATATGAAAATCCAGATAGATAAAATAAGTATATAATCAATCAAGATAAAACTGATTATAATATCGAAAGATATTGTGGTCAGTTTTTTATTTCCCACAAAACCGTGATATAATAAATAAAACCCTATTAGGAAGGTTACTTATGAAAAAAATTAAAAAATTCATTATTATAAGTTTTCTGAGTATATTTTCATTCGCCAATTTAAACATAGCCAATGCAGAAAGCTTAGAAACACAAAGTCAAGATGTAAAGATGGCTCGTTTATTTTTTGCTGGTGATGTATTACCTCACATTAACTTTGATAATTACGCTAGAAACTATGGATCTGGTGAATATAACTACGATAGGCCTTTTGAAAAGTTAAAAGATTATGTAGCAAAGTCTGATTATTTCATGGTAAATTGCGAATTTACAACTCATCCAGACCTAGAACCTTCAGGATATCCTACATTTAATTCAAATGAGGATATTTTTAGAGCCTTAAGTGATATTGGGGTAGATGTTATAACAACTGCAAATAACCATTGTATGGATACTGGTCTAGATGGTTTGGACTATACAATTGAAGCAATAAATAAAGCTGGTATAGAAAATGTTGGTACACAAAAAAATAGCACAGATAAAAACTATTTGATAAAGGATATAAATGGGATTAAGGTAGGAATACTTGCTTATGCCGAACAATTAAATGGTTTTGAATACTTGCTAGATTCTGCTGATAAACTAGCAAAAGTAAATATGATTGATAGTGTTCTGATAAGAAGAGATATTTCTAATGCTATCAAGGATGGAGCAGAATTCATAATAATTTATCCTCACTGGGGAGTTGAATACCAATCCTACCCTGAAGAGTATCAAATCGAACTTGCCCACGATATGATTGATTGGGGCGCAGATATGGTTATTGGCAACCATCCCCACGTAATCCAACCAAGGGAAGAATATGAGGCTAAGGATGGTAGAAAGGGAATAATTTATTATTCACTAGGTAATCTTGTTTCTAATCAAAATCACAATAATTTTGATGGTGACTATAGGGTAGAGCACGGTCTTTTGGTTGATACAATAATCTATAAAGGAGAAAATGATACAAAAGCAAAGATCTTAAATACTACTTATCACACCACCTGGGTAGGTACGATTTTTGATGATTATGGCCTGCTTAATAGGGCCTATGTGATAGATGAATACCTATATGGGCAAAAGGATGATATTTCAGAAGATGATAGGTATCTGATGGGAATAGCAGAATCCATGAACTATGATACAATGCATACAATTGTAAGATAAGGACAAAATAAAGGAGCTAGCAAAACTTGCTAGCTCTTTGTTTTTGATTTATTATTTAAATTAGTTATTTCCGTTTGCGTCATCAGCTGCATCGTCAGCGTCTGTTGCATCTTTTGCTGCATCATCAGCTTTTTCAGCTGCATCGTCAGCTTCTTTTGCTGCGTCATCAGCTTTTTCAGCTGCATCGTCAGCTGCTTTGTCAGCTTCGTCTTTTGCTGGTTCTTCTACTGCTGGTTCTGTTTTTGTTTCTGCTGGTTTTTCTTCAGCGTTGTTTCCACAACCTGCAAATGCGAATGTACCTGCTAAAGCTAATGCTAATAGTTTTTTATTCATCGTAATCTCCTTTCTTCCTTTGTGATGATAATTATATTTCTAAAAAGGTCAAATGTCAAAGTTATATATAAATCATAAATAAAACAAAAAAGCTCCTATTTTCATAAGAGCTTTTACTAACTATTTGCTTATATCTGTCATTCTGCCATCTGTGCCAGGCTTTATAGTACCATTTGCCTTGATAGCTTCTTCGAAGATATCAGAGATAAGTCCTCTTTCTTCGCTTCTTGTTTTACCTTTAAACATTTCGTATCCATCTCCACCAATTGCCATAAAGTCGTTTGTTGCAACTGAGTATGTTTTGTTTGGATCAAGAGCTTCGCCATTAACTAATACTTCTGTTACTTTACTACCAGCTTCTTTGCTTGAATCATATTTTACAGTCATACCAGCTATTTGTGGGAACTTACCAGCTTCGTTTGGAGTATCTGTTAGACCGTGTTCTAGGGCAGCTAAGATATCTGCACCTGTAACCTCGATTTTTACTAGGAAGTTGGTGAATGGGAATACTGTAAGTACATCACCTTTTGTAATGTCACCTTTTACTATTGAATCTCTTATGCCGCCACCATTTGTGATTGTAATATCTGCACCAATTGATTCTTTCATAGCATCAGCGATGAAATCTCCTAAGTTAGTTTCTTTTGTTCTAACATTGCCACGAACACCGTCAAGGTCTACATCTGTCATACCAACTTTTTGGCTTAATACATCTTTGTTTGCTTCACTGTATTTATTAATTACATCAAGAATTTCTTGGTTAGCATTGATGTGTTGCATTTTTTTGTAAGGATGGAGCTTAGCAAATTTTGCATTGACTTTATTATCTTTGTCTACAAGTAGTGTCACTTCACCAAGGTTGTAGCCGTGTGCTCCTGTTTGTGCAATAAGGGTTGTTTTTTCGATTTTTCCTTCGTCAAGTTGGCTGTGAGAGTGACCGTCTATGATTAAATCAATTCCATCAACATTGTCAGCTACTTTAGTAGATGTATCTTCACTTTCTTCATCTATACCAAGGTGAGATAGGCAAACAACTATGTCAGCGCCGTTAGATTTTAGGTTTTCCACTTCCATTTTTGCAACTTCTACTGGATCTTCAAATGTCAATCCTTCGGTATTTACTGGAGAAGACTTTGTCTTGGTTTCTGGAGTGGAAAGTCCGAATATACCAACTTTTACACCATTTATTTCAACTATTTGGCTGCCGTCAAGGATTTGATTGCCATTCTCATCAACTACATTAGAGCCAAGGATTGGGTAATTAGCAAGGTCTTTTAATTCTAAAAGTCTCTTGTATCCGTAGTTAAAGTCGTGGTTACCAGCTGTCATAGCTGTAAGCCCCATTTTATTAACTGCTTCAACAACACTTTGTCCTTGGGCAATATTTGCAAAAATTGTTCCGTGTAATGTATCTCCAGCATCTAGGAGGAGGGCATTATTATTTACATTTTTGTAATCATAGAAAGTTTTAATTTTAGCATAGCCGATTTCACCGTTTTTAGCGTTTTCTTCTACTCTGCCGTGTGTGTCATTGTAGTGGATTATGCTGATTTGTTTTAAGCCACGCATAGAATAAAGAAGATTAGTAGCTTCGTTATTTTCTGGGATAGATGAATTTAATAGTTCTGTTAGGGAACCTTTGATAGATTCAACTGTCTTTGGAGTTAGGTCAAAGAGCATAAATATTGCTTCTTGATAAACTTGGTTATCAAAAACTGATTGATCCAAATCTTTAATTGTTTTGGATTCGTTAGCTCTTTCTGGCCTGATAGTTTCAATTAAATCTTTACTTTCTGCAAGAAGTGCATCTGATTCTACGATTTGTTGGTTAAGAGTATCTTTGATATTTGCTGTTGTAGATGGTGCTTTTTTTAGTAACATTTCGCTTGCTTTTTTCACAACGCTGTTATTAAAGTATGAATTTTCAAATTCTACTTTTTCCGCCTCAGTCAAACTTGCTGCATAAGCAGGATTAAATCCAGCAAACAAGCTTGTAACGGAAAATGCTGTAGCAAAAGCAACTGTAAATAATAATTTTGATTTTTTATTTTGCATATTTCCTCCTAATATATTTATTTACACTTCTATCATATAAAGTAAGTAATCATTTTGCAAGTAATACTTGTAAAAAAAGCTGATATTTTCTTATCAAATAGACTTTTTGAAGATTGTTAAATTTAAGGAAGTTTATTATAAGTCAAAGTATAATGATAAGTAAAGGTAAAAAGGAGGGGGGCTTATGGATTTTGATGATATAAAAAAGGTGATTAATGGAATGCTTATTGACCTGAGTAAATTATCTAAGGGAGAAAATAAGACTATTAAAAGAACAATAGATTCATCAAATCTAAAAGGTGTGATTGATATAAGCCTAGATAAGGAAGAAAAAATACCTAAAGAAAATTTCAATGAAAAACCTCTCATCAAAGATTACAAGTATTGGATATTAAAGCTTGACCGATATTACAAAAATCCTGCCATGAGAGTAAGTCAAGTTAATATTGCCTCCTTGAAGACCTATGCTGACTTATGTGATATCTTGGAATATCACTTAAACAAAGAAGGTACAAGCATTGCTAGATTGGTATCAAGGTTAAGGCGTGAGCAATTTTCCTATGATATATATTATACAATTTATCTTATTGCAGAAAACACTGTCTTAAGTTTTTATAACCCTCTTTATAATAAATCTGCAGAAAAATCATATCAAATCATTGAAGATTCCATATCAAAAAAGGCTAGGTATTTGCTTGAAGCCAGAGCACTGGAGCTTTCTAAGAATCTTAAAAAACCTGATAAGGAAACTAGAGAATACTTTAATCTTACTGACAATAATAAGGTTTCAACTTGGTGGGATAAAGATGGGCTTATAAGAGAAAAATATAATATATCAAAAGATGAGGAAATAGCTATCAATCAAATATCTAAGCGCAACAATGTCCTGTGGAAAAATCCTCAAGTTGTGAAACTTCTTCTTGATATGTATTTATTTACTCTAAGGAAAATTTTTGACAATGATGAGATCGATAGCAATAGTCTTATTAGAATTATGAAGCCTTACAAGCAATCAAAGCTTGCCCTAGAAAGTATCCTAATCATAAGTGAGAAAAACATAAGGGAAGTTTTTACTTTCTTTAACAAGAGCAATCAAGCTAAGGCAGAAGAAAACTTAGTGGAATTTGACGGTGGGGACCTCTTAGAATTTATAGAAAAAACTCAAAAATCCTATATAAAAACCATAGACCCTAACTTTATTAACAAGATTTATGAAGATCATCTAAAAGTAAATCCTGGCAAAATAAAAGACTATGTTAATTATATGGAAAGGCTTGATTTAAAAGGGAAAATTTCTTTTATGGAGGAAATATCTAGATTGGATAAATTCCCAAAGATTTTAGAAGTAATTGTAAAATCAGATAATGCAGAAGATAGGATAATTGCCTTATTTTATATATACAAACTTGATTATAATAAAAAATCACACGAAAATATATTATTTGAAATAATAAAAGCTGATAACGTTGACGATTTTATATCCTTGGTAGAGTCAAGAAATATGGATTTAGCCACTTATGAAGAAATAAAATCTCTAAATAAAAACAAATTAAAAAGGATAGAAGTTGATATAAATAGGATTGACAGGTCTAGGGATAATCTTAGTAAAACTATCAGTATGGTCAACGAATTCTTGGATGATGATAAGCCAGAAGAAGATTTTCCAGAAGATCCAAAAGAAGAAAACCTAGATAATGGTGGGAAATACCATGAGATTTTAAAAAAGATTTTAGAAAAAGGCTCTATGAGCAAAGAAGAGATTTCTGACTTTGCTCTAGCTGATCAGATAACTACAAACACCTTCCTAGGAAAGATAAATGATGAACTTTTTGATTATATAGGCGACCAAGCCTTAATGATTGAAGATGATAATGTTATTATTGACCCTTTTTATGTTGAAATGATAAAGGAGTACTTAGATGGCAACAAGAATTAATCCCAAAGAAGCGAATACTATTATAAAATCCTTAGAAGGTGGTGTTGTTCCCAATATGGGAGTCCAACATCTTCTAGTAGGTAGGAATAGTGAAGTTGATGAACTTATCAAAATTTTGGATAATATCACTGATGGTGGTTCTGATATAAGGTTTTGGGTAGGGGACTTTGGATCTGGTAAAAGCTTCATGCTAGCAACTATTGAACAAATCGCTCTTGGCAAAAACTTCGCTGTTTCAAGCCTAGACCTTACTCCATCGAGAAGATTTTATGCCACAGATAGAAAAGCTGTCGCCCTATACACGGAGATTATAGACAATATAAAAACGAAAACTCAAAGAACTGGGAATGTCCTTGAAATTATCATAGAGGAATGGATTAACCAATTGGCAAATAAGATCGCAAGTGATAATTCAATAGATGTTATTGAAGTTTTAAAGGGAGCAAAGGAAGATCAAGTTATAAATGAAATATTAAATACTCTAGCCAGGTTTAAGGCTGTTGGACTATCTTATGAATTTGGCCAAGCTCTTAGCAAGTACTATGAGGGTTTCATCTCAGATAATAGGCTTCTTAAAACTAATGCCATCAGATGGCTTAGAGGGGATATTACTACAAAAACAGAGGCTAAAAAAATCCTTGGTATCAATCAAATAATAACAGATGATAATTGGTTTGATGCCCTTAAAAATATGAGTGAACTTTTCCTTGAGATTGGTTTTGCTGGTTTCGTAGTAAACTTCGATGAGGCGGTCAACCTCTACAAACTTCCTTATGCTCTAAGTCGTGAGAGAAACTACGAAAGAATTTTAAATATTTATAACGAAACAAAGTCCAATGAAGCTAGAGGCCTATTTGTAAACTTTGGAGCTACAAGAAAAACAGTCTTTGATGAGAACAGGGGAATGTCCTCTTACGGAGCCTTAAAGGGACGACTTGGTAGCGAAGATAGCATGGATAGTAAACTTATAAACACCAATAGAACTGTTCTAGGACTAAAGCCACTTTCCAACGAAGAAATCTACACACTCTTAGAAAATTTGGTAAATATTTACAATGTAAATTATAAAGAAGCTATTACTATAAGCCATGATGAGATAATTACCTATATGGAAGGTCAACTCAATAGGCCTGGAGCTGATGAATTCTTAACCCCACGTGCTGTGATAAAGGATTTTATAGAAATTCTTGATTTAAAAAGGCAAAATCCTGATGTAGAGATTTCTGATGTTTTATCTATGAAATTTAAAAATATAGTTGATGTTATTAAAGATCCAGACGATAAAGACGATGAGATTGAAATAATATGACAGATGCTTACTCACTATTAAATAGGGACTTAAGGTTTTATATCCACGAAAAAGGCTGGCCAAAACTTACAAGGATACAAAATGCTGCCATCAAAACATACTTTGCCAATGACAACAACCTAATCCTGTCTGCTGCAACTGCCCAGGGCAAAACTGAAGCTGCCTTTTTGCCAGCTATAAGTTCGATTTATAACTTTAATCATGGGCTTAAAATTTTGTATATCTCGCCACTAATAGCTCTAATCAATGACCAATTTAAGCGAATAAATGATATGTGCTTAGATATGGACATAGCTATAACTGCTTGGCACGGCGAAGCTAGCAAGAGTAAAAAAGATGCCTTAATAGAAAATCCTAGGGGTATTGTCCTAATCACACCAGAATCTATAGAAGCACTCCTATCTGGTAAATCAGATCTTGCAAAAAATCTTCTCAAAGATCTTGAAGTAATCATAGTAGATGAAATTCATAGCTTCTTATCAGGTAATAGGGGTCTTCAGTTAAAGTCCTTGCTTACACGAATCTTACGTTATACTTATGATAGCCCAAGAATGATTGGACTTTCTGCAACCATTGGTGAAGATAATTATGACTTAGCCAAAAACTTTTTTGAAAATGGAAGAGATACAAATATCATAGTCGATAAATCTAGAAATGATTTAGAAGTGACAATTGACTACTTTCCATCAGAAACTATTTCAACAGATGCGATCAAAAAGATAGGTGACTATTCTGATGATGGGTCCATGTTAGTTTTTCCCAATTCCAGGGATAAGGTTGAAACTTTTGCTGTTAAACTTGGCCAAGAATTTAAGGAAAGTGGCAAAGATATTAGAGTTTTTGCCCACCATTCATCAGTAAGTAAAAATAGGAGAAAAGAAATTGAAGACTTTGCCAAGGAAGCTAGGATGGAGAAATTTGTAATATGTGCAACATCAACTTTAGAACTTGGTATAGATATTGGTGCGGTTACAAGCGTATGCCAATATGGACCAAGTCATTCTGTCCTATCCTTAGCTCAAAGACTTGGCAGAAGCGGTAGAAAGACAAAAACTTCTATTCTCCACCAATTATCTGCAAATCCTTGGGATTTGCTAGAATCCCTGGCTACAATAAGCTTATATGAAGATGGAATATTGGACAAAACAGAAAATACACTCAAAGCCTATGATGTTTTTGCCCACCAAGTACTTTCAACACTTTTAGAAAATTTTGGACTAAGTCTTGACGAATACAAGCACCTCAATAAAACATTATCGACATTTTCTGATATAAGTGATGAAGAATTTGCACAAATTGGCGAGCATTTGGCAAAAGAGGGATATATAGAGATATTGGAGAATGAAGTAATAGCAGGAAGTGCTATAGAAAAGCTTATGAGTCGAGGTAATTTTTACAATCAATTTATAACAGGTGGTGTATACACAGTTTATAATGATAAAGCAAAAATAGGAGAATTAGAAATTAGCCCAGAAATCCAAGTTGACACAAATATTTACTTGGCAGGATCTATTTGGAGAATTGAGCAAATTCTTAGTAAGAATAAAAAAATAATAGTTCAAAAAGCAGAAGCTGGCAAAGCGCCCAAATTTACCAGCATAGGGGATATGAATATATCAGCTATCATAAGAGATCGTATGAAAGAAATATTGGCAAATCCAGACGAATATTCTTTCAAAGACCCTATAAATGAAATAGTTTATGAACTTAGAGAAGAATACACTGATGATGACTACCTATTTGTAGCAGAAAAAGATGCGATATCTATAAGAACTTTCAAAAATACAAAAATCAACAGAACTCTTGCTCTTATGCTCAATATAGGGTCAAATAGCAAGGATTACTCAAACAACGAGAAAGATTCCACCATCATGGGACCTGAAATAATCAGATACTTCGATCAAATTAGACTAAATCCAATTGGAAAAGAGCAAATATATAATTTTTTAGAAAAAGACCAAATATACATGGAGTCATTTCTAGGAGCAAATAAATACATGGTCCTAGTCCCTGTGGATTTGAAAATTGAATATATTATGAAAAATAGCTTGGATATAAATGGGGCTTATGAATATTTAGCAATAGACAATGATATTTAGATTTCTTACAAAACTTGTAATTAAATTAATGAATAAAGCATGATATCCTATAATCACAAACAAAGGAGGATGTTATGAAAAAAAGAAATATTTTGTTTGCATCAATGGCAGTTATATTAGGGCTTGGTATATTTTCTGGATTTGACAATAACTACTACCAAGAAGAAAATGACGAAAGAAGAGCTGAATTAATATCAATAAAAGAAAATGCAGATGATGTCACAAGAGAATTTATCGAAAAGCTAGAATCAAAAGAGAGGCCCAATGTGATTGAGTATTGGGAGACAAAATCAGAAGATGGGTCAATAGATTACATTAGTATCAGTGGCTGTGATCAAGAAAATGATATAGATATCGACGGAAGATTAAAAAATAATTACCTAAATGTCTTTATATCAAAAGGCGATGATAGAACTTGGATAGATACACAAACTAATCTTTATCATAGTGATAATAGATCTGATTATGACATTCCAACAATAAGTACAACAAATGAACTAAGTTTTGGTGAAGAAAGTGTACTTCGAGCTTTAGATAATTATAATAAGGTGGAAAAAACAGATTTTGGCTATAAGGTTACTATTTCTGATGACCTTAACTACGGATATTCTTTATATGATGAAAATGGAGATTTATTTGAGACATATCTTGACAATAGCCAAGGTAAGATTACAAGTAAACTTCTAGAAACAGATGAAGATGTGCTAGATGTTTATGAAAGATATATGTCCTTGACAAGTGAAATGACCTTTACAGATAATATAGCCGATATAAAGGAAGCTGCTAACTAAGCAGTTTTCTTTTTATAATGTTATAATATTTTTGAGGCATGCTATGGATTATAAAAGAATTTTACAAATTAAATATCTTGAAAAAACTTATGGAAGAGGAAAATCTTCATTTACTGCTATAGATGAAATGAGCTTTGATGTTTTGGATGGTGAATTTTTTGCTATAATGGGAACAAGTGGTTCTGGTAAAACGACACTATTAAATATGCTTGCAGGAGTATCTAAAGCGACTAATGGTGAAATCATATTTGATGGTAAGGATATTAATAGTTTTAGCAGAAAGGAATTAGAAAATTATAGGGGAAATCTTGTAAGCTATATATTTCAAGACTTTAAATTAATTGATAATATTTCTTCCCTAGAAAATGTACTAATACCTTTTAAAATCCATAGCAAAAAATGGGATATGAATAAAATTCATAGACTAGCAAGACGAATGGATATTTTTGAACTACTAAATAAATATCCCAAAAACTTATCTGGGGGACAAAAACAGAAAGTTGCTGCCCTTAGAGCTATAGCTATCGAACCTAAAATAATTCTAGCTGATGAACCTACAGGAGCGCTTGACTCAAAAAGTTCTATTGATTTACTGAAGATATTAAAAGATATTAACAATGAATACCACACAACAATAATAATGGTGACCCATGATTCCTATGCAGCTAGCTTTGCAGATAGGATTATGTTTATAAAAGATGGAAAATTGATTAATGAGCTTATGATAGGGGATAATGAGAGTCAAAAGGATTATTATAATAGAATTAACAAGGCAAACAAGCAAATCATTATGTGAGATATTATGAACAAAGACTTCAAAATAAATTTGAAAGCAAATAAATCTAATAATTTAATTTTAAAAATATTAATTATTTTTACTGTGTTTTCATACTTACTATTGAGTATTCAAAATAATGAGATTTTTAAATATTTATATGAAGATGGCAGGAACTATGTAATTACTAATATCTTAAATACTTATATTCTAGCAATTGCTTTATTTGCAGTTCTTAGTTACTATGGGCTAAAAAATGAGATTTATAATAACCATGATGAAATAAAACTTTTAATTAATATGGGATTAAAAAGAAGTAAGCTATACATGATCTTGCTAAGCTCTATTGGTCTTGAAACATTTTTGGGTTTTATTCTTGGACTTCCCTTGGGAATTTTACTGGCTGAAATTATTGACTTGCTATCAATTTTATTACTGGATTTAAATATTGGAACCCATAGGATAAACTTTGATGCAAAAGCAATGGGACTTACCCTTGCTCTGCTATTATTATTTGTCATGCTTTCATTAGCCATAATTGTATTATCACTAGGCAAAAAGTATCAGGATAAAGTAAATAGTCATAAAATTCCAGTATTAATAATAAAAGTTCTTTTAATCCTTGGATTTGTCTACTACGCCAGTGATAAGGCCATAATGAATTTTAAACTTACTTTATTTTTAATAGCTATTGATATTTTTATAATATTTTTTATAAGAAAATTAATAAACGCATCCAAAGTTTATAGCTATGAAAAATCTTTGTTTTTATTTCATACCAATGAAGCAAAAATAACTCTGATATTTATTTTAATTGCGCTTACAGTATCTTTATCTAACCTAAACAAATCTGTATTTGAAATTGGCTATTATTTGACAGATTCGAAATTAAGGCCTCATTTTAGCGTTTTTGAAGATATTGATATCATAAATGATATTAAGAAAGATTACAGTAATATTTTTTCTGATATTTATCCTATTAATATTTGTGGATTTTCTGATATTGATGATAGTGACTTTAAAAATGGAATAGAAAATCTAGTAGATCTAACAAATGGTTATCCGGTATCTTCTCCAAAGATTATGGACTATTCATCATATAAAAAAGTATTTGGTGATAATGCCATTAATCTAAGTTCAAAAGAAGATTCAATCTATTTGTATACTAATCAAATAGATAGAACTAGTTTTGCAATCATAAATGCATACTTGGAGGATAATGATTCATTTATAAATATAGGGGATTTTAAATTTAAGGTAAATGCTGTAGCTAGATCTGACATAATTTTTGCTAATGATATGTATTGGGATATTAATATTTATGTTATTAATGATGATATATATGACAGATTTGTAGGAGAGAAAAAGCCAATAGCCTATAATTTTGTAGTATCAGATGGATATATTGAAAAGTATGGCAAAAATCTAGCATTGGAGAAAATCAGGAATGATTTCTTTAAAAGAAATATTAGATTTGAATCATTAGTGTGGATGATTAAGCAATCTTATAGTAATATTTTGTCTAGACAATTTGTTATGATATATCTTTCAATAATACTAATACTTATATCTGGACTATTTTTGTCAATTAACATAATGGCATTTTTTAATAGAAAGTCTAATGACTTTAAAGTTTTATCTCTTCTTGGAGATACAGCAGAAAGTTTGTTGGAAATTCAAAAGTCACATATTGTTAAGATTTATAGTCTCATTATATCTTTGTCATTGATAAATTATTTTTGTTACTTTAGGTATATAAAATCGATAAGCACAGAATATGTATATTATAGATCAAATTTTTATATGCTAGCTTTTTATATTTTGATTCCGGTCATTTTTATGTTATTAATGCTTATTACTGAGAAACTTGTTTCATTTAAGGATATTAATTATGAATAAGAAAAAAGTATATATTATAGAAGATGATAAGATAATTGTAGAAGAGTTAATAAAAATATTTACATCTAATGGTTTTGAAGCCATAGCATTGGATGAATTTAAAGATGATCCAGAGTTAATGGAAATTCCAAAGGCGGATTTGATAATTTTAGATATTAACTTACCTGGTGCAAGTGGCTATGAAATTTTGTCATATATCAAAGAAAAGCTAACTATACCAGTTTTAGTTTTAACTAGTAGAGATAAGCTAGATGACGAACTTTTAAGTTTTGATCTAGGAGCGGATGAATTTTTGACAAAGCCAGTTATGTCTCATAGGCTCATTGCCAGAGCCAACAAACTACTAAATATATACGAAAAGTTTTCTAATCAAGAAAAGATAAAGGATTTAATTTTAGAAACTAGCACAAGCAAGTTGACATACAAAAATAGCTTTATAATTTTAAGCCAGACAGAAAATGATTTATTAAAAGCTTTGATCAAAGCTTATCCAAAAACTGTCACTAAGGATCAACTTTTAGAATCTGGCTGGAATACCATTTATATCGATGAAAATATCTTACAAGTAAATATTAATAGATTGCGCAAGAAACTTAAAACAATAGGAATAGATAATTTTATCATAACTGTAAGGGGACTTGGTTATAGATTGGATGCGGAAAAATTATGAAATATAGTTTTTTGAAAAATTCAGCAAAGCCAATTATAATACTTATAATTTCTGTCTTTGTATTTTCCTTGCTTATGAAAGTACTAAAGATAGAAAATTTTGATACAATATTTATTTTCTTAATTTTATTTCTTCTTATAAGCATATTTACATTGCTAATAAGTGAAATTAATAGGCAAAAAAGAATTAGAAAACTTGTCCATAGATTTTATGAAGATACGGACTTTTCTTCAAGAGATAAATTAATTGAAGAGCTAGGTATAGATTATAAGCCCCTGGTTGAAAGTGTATTTTATAATCAGAAAAAGTTATTATCCAAATTTGAATATAATAGATCTGAGCTAATAAATTATAGAGATATAATTGAAAAGTGGGCCCATGATATAAAAACACCCCTTGCTGCGTCCTCACTAGTATTAGATAATAATAAATCTAATATGGATGATGACTTATATCAAAGATTAAATATCTCTAATCAACAAATAAAAAATAAATTGGATACTGTATTATATTATGCAAGGGCAAATTCAAGTAAAAAAGACTATGATATAAAAAAATTGAAGATTAAAGATGTATTAGATAATACTTTAATTGACTTTTATCCTATTATTATGGAAAAAGAACTTAGGATCATCAACAATGTAAGTGATGTGGATGTGATTTGTGATTATAATACTTTATCATTTATAATATCCCAGCTTCTTTCTAATAGCATAAAGTATGCTGAAAATGTAATTACTTTTAAAACAATAGAAGATAATGATGTAATATTTAAAATTTCAAATGATGGTCATATGCCTTCTAATAGAGACATGGCATTTTTATTTGATAAGTCATATACCGGATCAAATTCCCACTTATCAGAATCTACAGGTCTTGGTCTATATCTTGTAAAATCTTTTGCTGATGACTTGGGAATAGGAGTCCATGCATATGTGGCTGGTGGAAAATTTAATATTGAACTAAGTTTTAGAGATATTAATGCATTTTAGTAAAGAGCGGAATAATTAATTTCAAAAATAACCGGCAGGTATTTAAAATCTGTCGGTTATTGATTTTATTTATATTTTAATGTAAAAATAGTGACAGGATAAATACTCCTAGCATTCCACAAATACCTTCTACTAGAGTTACCATTGTTTGAGTTTTGTATCCATCTTCTGCACGTAAGCCACCAAATTTTGTTACAACCCAGAAGTAGGAGTCGTTGGCGTGGGAAACTGTCATTGCTCCTGTTCCTATAGCCATTACTACTAAAGCTGAGCTTACTGTTGAGTCAAGGCCAAGGACTGGAAGTAGTGGGGCTATTATTCCAGCTGATGTTGTGATAGCAACAGTTGATGAGCCTTGAGCTGTTTTAAGTATAGCAGCTATAATAAATGGGAAGAATATTCCTATACTTTGGAATACTCTTGCATTGTCTGTGATAAATCCGACTATGCCAGAGCTAGCTATAACTTTGCCCAAAACGCCGCCTGCGGCAGTAACAAATAGAATTGGTCCTGCAACCTTTAAGGATTCATTTACAATTTCATAAAGGTGATCTATCTTTCCTCTGCTATTTAGCAGTATTATGCCAAAGATAAGTCCAACTGCTAGAGCTATGATTGGAGTTCCCAAGAATAAAAACAAATCATTGACAAAACCTTCTGCTTTCATAATCTTAAATATATTACTTAAAGCCATCAATATTACTGGGATTATGATTGGGGCTAATGATAAGAATCCACCAGGAAGTGTTCCTTATTCAGCCTTGATTTCTTCGTAAGTTTTCAAACTGTCATCTTCTACTAATTCTTCTATATTTGAACTTTGCTTTTTGGCATAAAAATATGAACCTGCTAGGGCTGGGATAGAAACTATTAAACCAAGCCCCATTACAAGTAATAAGTCGCTTCCTACACCTATAGTATTGGCAGCAGCTATTGGTCCTGGTGTAGGTGGTATGAATACATGTGATGCATATAGTCCTGCAGATAAGCACATAGTCATAGCTACAGATGAGGCTGATGTTCTTTTGGTTAAAGCCTTTCTAATAGGGTTAAGAATTACAAAACCAGAATCACAAAATACTGGGATAGATACTACCCAGCCCATAATAAGCATGGCTAGTTCTGGTCTTTTTTCACCAACTAAGTTTACAACCATATCGGCAAGTTTTAGTGCTGCACCTGTTTCTTCCAAGAGTGCTCCTATTATGGTTCCTAGGATGATTACAATACCTATAGAAGTAAATGCACCTGAGAAACCTTCGCCAATTATATTGGCTATGCCTTTGATAACAGTTCCATCTTCTGCAGTTTGATCCACAAGTGGGATACCAGCAATGAGTCCAAAGACTAAAGAAACTGATAATATGGATAAGAATGGATGTATATTTAGTTTACTAATCATAAATATCATTAAGACTATTGTAAGTATAAAAACAATTATTAATGGAATACCTGTCATTTTTTTTCTCCTAATTTTTATATAAATATATTAATCTAAAGACTTGATTAACACATCTGCGTAAATTTTCTTCTGCTATTTTGGCATCCATGGCATCTTCTACACTTCTTATTTGATCAAGTATAGGGAAGAAGGCATCAATGCCGTAGTTGTTGACTTCCACTGCATCATTGTCAACTACTCCCGCAAAAGCAATAACTTTTGAACCGTACGTTTTGGCAAGTTTTGCAACACCTGTAGGAGCCTTGCCCATTGATGACTGAAAGTCCATCTTTCCTTCGCCTGTTATCACCAGGTCTGCTTCACTAAGGTAGTCCTTGACATTTAGCATTTGAAGTATTAATTCTATGCCTGGAGAGAGTTCAGCTCCTAGATAGTTTTTAAAAGCATAACCTAGGCCTCCAGCTGCCCCTACTCCTGGATAAATGTCATCTGCGTTTGTTATAACTTCCATTGTTTTTTTGTGAAATAAGGATAAATTATCATCTATTATTTCTACTTCATTAGGGTTTGCTCCTTTTTGTGGGCCATAGACTTTGGCAGAACCTCTCTTGCCTGTAAGTGGATTATCAACATCACAAGCTATTTTGAAGGAACATTCTTTAAGTCTTGGGTCGGCATTTGATAAATCAATTTTTGATAAATCTTTCAAACCCTCGTTTGATGGGGGGATTTCATTGGCATTTTTATCATAGAATCTAAAGCCAAGAGCTTGTAGCATGCCCACTCCACCGTCATTTGTTGCAGATCCACCGATACCAATAATGAAATTTCTAATTCCTTTATCAAGTGCATCTTTAATCATAGTACCAACACCATAAGTACTTGCCCTTAGGGGAGAGAGTCTGTCTTTAATCAATACCAAACCCGCTGCCTGACTCATTTCCATTATAGCCAGATTTTTATCTTTAATTATTGCATAATTGCCAAGAATTTTTTCGAAAAGCGGGTTTTCAACTTGAACTTCGATAAGACTTGCCCCATCAAGCTCGCTCATAGATTCTACAGTTCCTTCACCTCCATCAGCTACTGGAAGAACAATAATATCTTCCCTTGGATTAAGCTTTTCTATCTCATCTTTGATAATGTTTCCAGCATCTGATGATGATAAAGATCCCTTGAAGGAATCAATCATTATTAGGATTTTCATAGGTAACCTCCTTTATATAATTTTAAACAAGAGAAACGTTTTTGTAAATTACTGCACTTCAATAAAATAATATGGTCTAAGAATTTTGCTTAAATGTGGTAAAATACTAATACGGAGATTTCGAGGGATAATATGAAAAAAATTATTTATATATTAATATTTTTACTACTATCTTCATGTACCAATAAATCAAAGGAGGGGGGAGTTGCTCCTATTGATAGCTTGACTGAAGATAAGATGATAGATGAAAGTAAGGTTTCTTTGGATGAAAAAAAACCCAAAAGTCCTATCCTTAAAGAACCGCCATTTAAGGCAAAGACTCTAGACTATGAAATAATAAAACCGGGTTTTTTGCTTGAAGATAGGTTTAAGGACCTAAAAACTCAGGATAAATATGCTGTGATGATGGTGGAATATTATGATGATGTAAATCAGACTTTTTATGTCAGTAGAATCCTAACAGAAGCTTTGAAGGATCCAAATGTAAAAATCGAGAATGATTTTGATGACAAGATGGACTTTGCCACAGATCTATTTCTGCTAAGCCCATTTTATTCTAAGGGTAAGATTGAACCCTATATTTACTACAATTACTGGTTTGATGAAAAGACTTTCTCCTTAAAACCAAGATATGTAATAGAGGAGAATACCAAAACCTACCTAAATCCTGATGAAGAAAAGGCTGTTGAAAGCCAAATCAAGGTTCTGGTCGACTATGCAAATGATAATTACGATAATGACTATGATAAGGCATATTATTTTGCTCTCTGGTTAGCCGAAAATAACGAATACCAATACCACGGTGACAAGGATAATATCATCGAAAATAATATGTTCGGAGCCTTGGTAAAGGGATCAAGCCAATGTTCTGGTTTTGCCCAAAGCTTTACAAGACTTTGCCAAGAGGTGGGTATCCCTTGCTATTCAGTTACAGGAAATACTGAAGATCCTAATAGACCTGATGACTATTCCGGAGAACACCAATGGAATGTAATAAAACTTGGAGATACATGGTCTTATGTTGATGTTACAGGCATGGTCGCCAATGGCAGCGATTATTATTACTATTATTTTGATAGGTCAAAGTATGAATTTGTTGACTATTATGTAAGCAATTTCTACAAGGATATTGAGGAGTACATAAGATGATTGTAAATCCATATCAAGAGATGATTTCTTTGCATGATATGAGAATAGAAAATATAGAAATAGAGGATAATACTGCATATATAAAGCTTAACAATGCCTATTTGTTAGGTCAAACTGATACTTATATCTTGGATGAGCCTCTAATCATAATCAATGACCTTATTGATATAGAAGCTAACAGCGATTATCCAATAAGAATAAGAATTTATGATGATAAGAATATTTTTGCTGTTAATATTTCTGACTTCAATGAATATAGCTTTGATATCCTTGAAGAAGCCTATGGATATGGCCTTGTACACTTTTTTGGCATAGCTACAAAATATCAAGATAATAAAGCATATGATTGTTTTTTAGATATACATTTTACAGGAGACCTAGAGATAAAGTGGGATAACAAAGTTTTATTAGAGGTATAGATGAGTTTTAAAATAGTTAATGAAGATATAACAAAGATGGATGTAGAGGCTATAGTAAATGCGGCAAACACTGGACTAAAAAAGGGCGGTGGAGTTTGTGGAGCCATATTTAGAGCTGCAGGAGCTGATAAGCTTACCAAAGCTTGTGAGAAAATATCACCAATAAAAACAGGAGAAGCTGTCATTACAGATGGATTTGATTTGAAAGCAGGGTATATAATCCATACGGCTGGCCCAGTGTATAATCCAAATAACGAAGAGGAATCTGTAAGACTACTCAGAAATTCTTACAAAAATTCTTTGTTACTTGCTAAAGAAAATAATATTACTTCTCTTGCCTTTCCTTTGATTTCTGCTGGGATTTATGGGTTTCCCAAAATTAATGCATACGAAATAGGCAAAAGTACAATTGAAAAATTTTTAAAAGAAAATGATATGGACGTGTATCTAACCATAGTTGATAAGGAAATAATAGATAGGATAAACAATGGAACTTACAGATAAATTTGAATTTGATTCTTGCAAAAAGAAAACACCATATACAATAGATCACGGAGAAATTCCTATTGAAATAAGCCCGGATTTAACACAAGCAATCTATTATTTGCTTTGGTATGTGCCAAATATAAAGTCAGAGCAATCAAAGAAGAACGAACTTTTATTAAATCCACAATATGACAATTATATTTTCTTAGAAATAATGAAGGCTATGAATTTAGAAGATGAAGATGTTTTATTTACAGAAACAATCGATGAAAAGATCATAAAGCCTTTTCTAAAGGAAGTATGTCCCAGAGAATACAAAATAATAATGACTATATCTCCTGGAGAGACCAAGGCTATGGCCTTGTTAAGACATATAAGAAATGCAATTGCTCATGGGAATTTCAATATTATTGACGATACTTTGCTAGGTTTTGACATACAAAGAAATGACAAGGAGACAGAGTATCGTGGATTCTTTAAAATTAATCCAACTGACCTACTAAAGGCCCTAAAGAAGATTCAATTTGATTATAATTCTCAAAAACTTATCAAAACAGCCTTTAAGAATTGCGGCTACCACATAGAAGAATACCAAAATAAATATCAAAGAAGCCACGACTTTGAATTGTTTGCCAGGAAAAATAAGAAAAAATACGCCATAGATATCAAAAATTATGAATACGAAAAAACTGTAGAAAAAGCCTTTATAGATGACTTGGTTAAGCAATACGAAGGCCTAATAGAAGGAATAACTCCTGTTTTAATAATTCATTCATCTTACCTTGATGATAAGAGCAAGGATGAACTTTTGAAGCATGATGTTATCATCCTTGATGTCAGAAATATCAAGAAAATGATTAAAGGCAGAGATATGGTTAGTGAGATTGAAAGAGCCCAAGATATCAAGTCTAATATAAACCACAAGTTTTAATAATATTATTGAAAGTTCAAAAAAAGTTGAAAATCATAGTGAATGGGTATAATATAACCAGTAACAAAAATATATTATATTGTTATTATTAAAGGAGGAATCATGACAGATAAAAAAAATAATGATTCAAAAAAGGAAATTTTTGAAACAGAAAGAAATGTTGAAAGATCAAGCAGGAATACAAATAGAGCTCCACACAGAAGTGAGAGAGAAAGAAAGCAAAGATCAGGTGTTCCAGTATATGAACAAGCAACAAGCGCTATACCAGCTGGAAACAACCTATCTTGGGCTTCAATACTAGCTGGAGCAGTAACAGCAGCAGCTTGCTTTGCAACACTAAGCTTACTTACAGCTGCACTAGGATTTGGTCTATTCTCACCAACAACTAGTGATCCACTATCAGGAGTTGGCGTAGGAACAGGCATATTGACTGCTATAACTCTAATCTTATCATTTTTAGCAGGTGGATTTGTTGCTGGATTTTCAGCAAGATCAACAGGTAAATTGCACGGTGCTATTACATGGGCAGTTACAATACTACTATTACTAACATTTGTGATTAATGCTATTGGTCAAGTACTAGGAGCAGCAGCAAATGTTGCAGGTACTGCAGTAAATACAGCAGCTAACGTTGCAGGAAATGTAGCAGGTTCAACAATTTCAGCTACAAGTGATGCAGTAAGTGCTGGTGTAGAAAAAGCTGGAGATGCAATTGGTGATGTAGATACAGCAGAACTACAAGAAAATGTTGAAAAATATCTAGCTGATACAGATATAGAAGAATTACAACCAGAATATCTTAACAATCAACTTGAAGAATCAAAAGATGAGATTGGCCAAGCAGTTAAAGATATAGCACTAAACCCAGATAATGCCAATAAAATTATTTCTGACTTAACGAAATCACTTCAAGATAAGGCTAATACAATAGCTGATTCTGCAGATAGAGATGCAATTGCAAATGCAGTAGCTAAAAACTCTGATCTAACACAAGAAGAAGCAGAAGAAGTTACCGATAATATTTATAATGGTTTAGTTGATGCTAACAAACAAGCTCAAACAGCTTTAAACGATGCTTCAACACAAATTAACAACTATGCAACAGAAGCTGAAAATAAAGTAGATGAAACAGTTGAAAATGCAAAAGAAGGTGCAGAAGATGCATCCAAAAAAGCATCAGCTGGTTCAGTAATCACATTCCTTGGTCTTATAGCAGCTCTTGCACTATCAGCATGGGGTGGCCAAATGGGTGAACAAAAAGCTTTAGAATTTGTAAGAAAAGAAACAATTAGATAATAAAATAATTTTTTAGAGAAAGCTTAGGCTTTCTCTTTTTTTGTGTTAATATAATTGAAGGAGGATATAATGAGAATTGAATTGATAAATTTTACTAAAAATGCAGAAGAAACCATAGCCCAAGCTGGAAAACTTTGTTATTCCAAGGTTGGAATAGAAGAAATAAAAGAAAGACTAGATGATAAATCAATAGAAAAATACATAACAATGCTAATGGATATGGGGCATATGTCACCAATAGAACACGTTAGTTTTACCTTTGCAGCTGAGGGAGTTTCTAGAACACTGACCCACCAATTAGTTAGACATAGGCTTGCGTCATACTCCCAACAATCACAGAGATATGTAAGGCTAGAAGATTTTGAATACATAATTCCACCTGCGATAAAAGAGGATAGTAAGGCCTTGGAAATATATGAAAAGGCCATGGAAAATTCCAAAGAATCTTACTTAAAGATATCAGAATCTCTATTTGATAAATATTATGAGGAGAACTTATCAGCTGGGCTTAATGAAAAAGAAGCTAGGTCAAAGGCGGAAAAAAAATCAATAGAGGATGCTAGATATGTGTTCCCAAATGCCTGTGAAACAAAAATAGTTTTTACTATGAATGCTAGAAATTTACTTCATTTCTTTTCTCTTAGATGCTGCAACAGGGCTCAATGGGAGATAAGACAGATGGCCTTTGAGATGGTAAAAATATGCAAAGAAATTTATCCTACTTTATTTAAAAATGCAGGCCCATCCTGTGTAAACGGTCCTTGCCCAGAAGGCAAAATGACTTGTGGCAAGATAAAAGAAGTTAGAGAAATCTACAATAATCTTTAAAAAAACTCCCCAAAAATGGGGAGCTGATTTTATCTTAGTATGTTGAGCATTGAATTAATCGGTTCTTTGGAATTGATCTTTTGATCATATTCTAAATATAAATTTTCCTCGTTCTTACTAAAGGAAGAATTGATTGAAACGATTAGTCCTGAGTGTTCCAATATATATAAGTTGCTTGGGGCGTTGTAGATGACGTCTTTATGAGTATTAGAAGATTCTAGGGCATTTTTTACAATATATGCACCGTTTGTCTGTAATACTCTGGCAAATTTTATGGCTTCATTGGCGGTATTTTCATTGGTCAATACATATATTTTCCTCACAGCATATTCCGTATTCCTTTTAATATCAAGGCTTAGCTGATCATAGTATAGGTAATGGTTAGGATCTATAAGATCAATTTCATCTGGATATTTTGATGAATCATTTTTTACAAAGGCAGTTTTGTATGGACTGTTTTCATCTTCCTTGAAATTTTTCAGGCTATCCTGGAAAAGCTTAGACCTATAAAATATGATATTATCTTCATGGTAGTCATTTGCTATAAGAATCTTTGATAATTCTATCCAGTAGCTACTATCAATAGAATTATTGTCTGACAAATCCAAAATAATAGTTCCAATAGGGCCGTTGTCCCTGAAGAAATCGGTGATTTTTTTGATATCTTCGTCAACTTCGTTGGCCCTAAAATCTTTTAGAGTAATGCTTGCAACATTATTGCTGGCCTTCGTTATTTGCATAGAAGGCTTATCATTGTTTGCATTGTCCAACAATCTCTTGTACCTATCAACAGCTTGTGGATTTTCCAGGACTGTTTTTTGTGGAGACTTGCCCTTGTTCCTATAGTAATCAAACAAGCTATCATAAGTCTTTTTATCAATTACAAATGTCCTAGTATCGTCTAATACCTCCAAGTACTGGTTTAGTATAGAGTAGTAGTCTTGGTCAGTCTTTGAAGCAGCTATTTTTTTCCTGAAATTGGTATACTCATTGGAAAATTCTAAAAAATCTTTGGTATTGAGTTTGTCAACGGCATAGTTTTTTGAAATACCGTCGTATAGGTCATCAAAATCTGTTATCTTCTCTGCACTTGTTAGTGACCTATTTTCAGATGGACTTACAAAAACTTCGCTTCCTATACTATCCAAGACCTCATCACGAAATCCTGGATAGCCCATTTTTTTGTAGGAGTATAGACTATTTACTATTGCCTTTGATGCAAATACCAGGATAATAACAAGTATTGCCAATAAGACAATCCTACGAATGAGAAACTTTCTTCGTCTTTGTTTTCTATTTTTTTCAAGTCTCTGTCTTCTTGCTGGACTAATATTTTCAGTATTTTTTGAGTATCTTCTTTTATCAAGTTTTTTATTTTGCCTTGACTTTCTTTTTGTATCTCTTGACATAATTTCCTGCCTTAATTTTTAAATGTTAAAATAAAGGTGGTTCCTTGATTTAAAACAGAGTTAACTTCTATTTTTCCTCCTAAAGCTTCCACAAAATTTTTGGTTATTGATAGACCTAAACCGTGGCCGTTCTCGTTAGTGTTTCTATCGTCTTCTATACGATAAAATCTTTCAAAAATCATATCAATTTTATCTTCTACAATACCAACACCATCATCAATTACCTTGATTACAAATAAGTTAGGATCGCCAGATAGGAAAATATCAATATTACCATCCTGGCCAATAGCTTTGATGGCATTTGATATAAGGTTTTGTATAACTTGGGTAAATTTATCCTTATCCGATGTAATTACTATTTGATCTTCAATATGTGAATTGATATCGATGCGGTTATTATTTGCATTTGGGATAAATGTATATATGATGCGGTTAATAAGTAGGGATAAGTCAAACTCTTCATTTTTAACTTCAAAATATTTTACATTTTCATCAAAAGTCTTTTTAAGGTCTATAACTAGACCTTCAAGCCTTGTTACATCTTCTAGCAATATGTCCATGGTAGTTTCGTCAGCCTCGATAACTCCATCTCTGATTGCTTCTATATAAAGTTGCAAGTTGGTAAGAGGGGTTCTAAGCTCGTGAGAAATGTCCTGGGCATATTGTTTTCTAATTCCTTCTTGGTTTTTTAAGTTTTTGGATAGATACGTTATATTATCTTGTAAATTTTCTAGTTCTATAATATCTGTATTTTGATTGATAATATTGTAGTCGCCATTTTTAATCTTTACTGTATCATCGGTGATTGTCATTATCGGTTCCGAAATATTATCCGATAAAATTAGACTTATAATAATGCCTATCACAAGCGATATAAATAGTGAGTAGACAATGGCAGAAGAGAAGTTTTTTTGCAGTTGATGTATAGGCTCTGGATTAGCATTGTAGGTAACTGTAAGACTTCCTGACCTCTGTTTTCTATCCAAATTTACTAAGTTTATATTCTCGTGCAAGAGGGGATAAGTGTTATTTTTATTCCTTCCATGAACTTCATAGGAAGTATTACCCTTGTTATCCTCATACTTAATATCAACTTCCAAATCTTTGGCAAGGCTATCTAGGTTTTCCCACATCTGATCTATGGTTATATTAGGATCTTTGATATATTCCTTAAACCAAAAACTAACCTCATTGGGTCTATAGTCAGGTATGTCACTTAATAATTCCCTGTAATTAAAAGTGACAAATAAGGTGACTAATATGGAAAATACAAGGACGCAGGCTAGTATACCTGCTATAAAGTTTCTGATGATTTTACTCTTTAATGTAGTCATCAACTCCGCCTGATTTGTAACCCATACCATAAATAGTCTTTATATAGCTTGGTTTTTTTGGATTATCTTCTATTTTTGCCCTGATATTTTTGATATGTGTGTCGATGGCCCTGTCGTAAGCTTCGTAATCATAGCCAAATGTTAGTTCAATGATTTCATCTCTAGAATAGATCTTGTTAGGATTTGAAAATAGGGTTTTTAGGATCTGAAACTCATTTTTTGTAAGCAAAATTTCTTTGCCATCCTTAAAAATACGGTTGTATTCAAGGTCCATTTCAAGCCTACCATCATTGGTCTTAATAATGTCAGCTCTTGGGATGTTGTATTTTTCTATTCTTCTTAGGACTGCCTTTACTCTTTCTACCAATTCCTTTGGTGAGAATGGTTTTGTTACATAGTCGTCTGCGCCAAGTCTTAGTCCGTCAACGCGGTTATTCTCTTCAACTTTTGCAGAAACCATAATAACAGGCAATTCAGATTTGTTCCTAATTTCCTTGATTACTTCTTCTCCAGGAAGTTTTGGTAGCATCAAATCTAAGATAACTAGATCTATATTATTTTCCTCGAAAACTTTTAGACCTTCCTTGCCATCAAAGGCTTGGAGAACTTTGTAGCCTTCCTTCTCAAAATATGATTTCATTATTGTAGAAATTTTTTTCTCATCTTCTATTATTAAAATTGTTATTTTATTCATAGTATATACCTCACAGATTATTATACCATAAGGATAAGATAAAGTTTTCATAGTATGCCTAGAATATTGTCATTTTTGTAGATTATAAAACTATTTTATAAAAAATTAAATAATCTAAAAGTAGTTGTTTCAAAATGTAATTTTGGGATATAAATATAATGTGATAATACTTAATTTATTAGGTAATTTTATACAAATTTGAAAGGAGTAAATATGTTTAATCAAGCAGGAATTATTATGACCCTAGTACTAGGTGCATTAGCTGGATGGATAGCAAGTATGATTATGGGCAAAGATTCTCAAATGGGAGGTATTGCTAATATCATAGTTGGTATTATCGGTTCTGTTATAGGTGGATGGATTTATGATGCATTCTTCCTAAAGGGAGCTGCTCCAAGCACATTTGTCCAAGTATTGTGGGCAGTAATTGGTGCGGTAATCTTACTATGGGTTATCAACCTAATTACAGGCAAGAATAAACCAAATAATACTAAGAAAAGATTCTAGTATTTAGATTATGACAATCAGGGCTGAGATGCCCTGATTTTTTTGTACAAATTATGGCAAAGAAAAAAGCTTAAACAAGTATAAACTTGCTTAAGCTTTCCTTTTAAAAACCGCGGTTGCCATCAGTTCCTGTATCAGCTCCAGGATTTTGTTGGTTGTTATTTGTACCTGTGCCAGCATCAGGATTATCACCGTTTTCGTCTTTGTCTTTGTCCTTTTCATCCTTATCTTCATCGTCTTTATCTTCATCTTCGTCTTCTTCAGGCGGAACATAGATAAGGGTTGAATATTCTGTTGGAGGTCTGTAATTCCAGTCTCTTGGCAAGATACCACCAAATTCGTTAGGATCGTAGTTGCTCTTTGGTTTTATAAAGGCTCTGTTTTCTACTGCCCAGCTTGGTGTAACATCAGAGGCTAGGAGATTATTTCTTGAGTCTACAGTGACCATAACATGGACATCATCTTTTTCTGTTGGAGTATTCTTTGGTCCAAATATTTCTGTAACTATGGTTCCACGTGGGTCCCAAGATGAAATCTCAGAAGGTAGTTTACCACTCATACTGTCAACTTGCATTTCTACTATGCTATCAGGTCTTTCAAATTGTTTAATTTCGTAACCTTCTAGTATGTGGTTATTTATGACATTCCACATCAAGGCTGCTCTTTGGATTGATGTACCGTTCAAATGTAAGTTTTGGTCATCTGCTCCCATCCATATACCAACTGTGTAATATGGGGTATAGCCCATGCACCAGAAGTCAACTTGGTTGTCGGTTGTACCAGTTTTGGTTGCAAAATCCATATCGTCTATATAGATGTTGTTGTAATATTTGCCTGTTGATTGAAGGGCAGAGGTTATTTGATAAGCTGTATCTTCTGTTGTTACTTCATGAGTAGTCACATCGTCATCATCAAATAATACCTTACCTGTGGAGTCCTCTATTTTAGAGAAGGTCAATGGTTCATTATAGGTTCCTTTATTTGCAAGTGCTGCATAAGCTGCAGTCATATCCAGAGTTGTAAGACCTTTAGTCATAGCCCCAAGACCCATGGCAGCAAGGTTTTCGTCATTGGTTTGAGCATTATCTTCTTTTGTAACAAAGTTATCATCGCCATCTTCTTTGATGATTCCGAAGTTTTTAAGGTACTCTAAGCTTGTTGGTATACCAATTTCTTTTAGGGTTCTTACTGCTATAGTATTGATAGAATATTCTATGGCCTTTCTGATAGGGACAACTCCCATATAATATTCGTAAACATTCTTTGGCCAAGGTTTGTCATCTTCTGTTTTTATAACAGGAACATCGTCCATACCAGTAGCAAGGTTATATCCATTGTCTAAGGCAGGAGTATAAGTAGCAATTGGTTTGATAGAGGAACCTGGTTGTCTAGGAATTACAGATGCCCTATCGAGTAATCTAATACCGGTTTGATCACGGCCGCCCATTATTGCTTTGATGTGACCATTTTGTTGGTCTATTACTACAGTTGATGATTGAGGTTGGATTACTCCTTCTAGGTCAATATCGTAATAATCTTTTGATAGTGAGAAAGAGCCATCATCATAGGCTGTCAGTAAACCTTCATTTTTATCTAAATAATCTTTAGAAATAATAACATTTTGATTTTCATCTAGGCTAATATCTTCGTTAGATTCAAAAGCTATATGACCTGTACTATGGGTTCTAAGATTCTTATTGTTTTCATCAAGTGTGTAGAAATTCCTAAATACCAAGTTGGTTTGGTCTAAATATGCCTTGTAGGTATTTAGTACCAAATTTCCATTATCATCAAAGTAAGCCTCGTCAGGTCTTAATCTAAGGTCGTTATCATCATTTAATATATTTGCTCGGGCATAGTATAGTAAATTTCCCTCTTTATTTAAAATATTGCCATATTGGTCATAATTTAAATCCAAGAGTGGGGCTTGTTGGTAGCCTGAAGTATCTCCCATAATATATGATGAAAAGTCAGCATAGATTGCTTCAAGCTGTTTTTGCATATCTTCATCAATAGTGGTAGTTATCCTAAGTCCACCATAATATAGTCTATCCCAAGCTTGATTTTCACTCATGTCGTATAATTCTTGAAGCTTTTTTACAACTTGTCTTTCAAGAAGAGAGTTAAAGTAGCTTGCGATTTCTGTATTAGTTCTTTCGGCTGGAACAATTGAGCTGGCTACATCAAAGTCAACAGCTTCCTTGTACTCTTTTTTAGATATAAAGCCTAATTCAAGCATTTTTTCTAGGGCATATTTTTGTCTCTTGTATGGTTCTGGGTTATAAACTGCCGAATATTTTTCACCATCAATAGTAAATTCACCCAAAACTTTTTGGTCAGTCACTTCATTAGTTTTAATAGCCTTATAAAGTGAGTTTTCTGATGGAGATTGGACAATACCTGCAAGAGCGGCGCACTGGGCAAGGTTTAGCTCGGATACATCTTTATTAAAGTATGTTCTTGCGGCTGCTTGGACACCGTAGGAATTTTGGCCCATAAATACACGGTTTAGGTAAGCACTAAGTATTTCGTCCTTATCCAAGGCATCTTCAATCTCTAAGGCTAGGAAAATTTCTTTTATTTTTCTTTCGTAGGTTTGGTCGTTTGTAAGATAAGTGTTACGTGCCAATTGTTGGGTTATAGTTGAACCACCACGGACGATACCGCCAGCCTTGAAGTTATCTATGGCTGAACCTAATATGGACTTAAAATCTAGTCCTGGATGACTTTCAAATCTCTCGTCTTCAACAGCTATAAAAGCGTGCTTCAAATCATCAGGGATTTGTTTATTGTCAACTATTTCTCTGTATTCGCTAGTAGCTATTGAATCTACTTCATTACCATCTTCATCAACTATAGTGGAGTTTTGACTCATCTCATATTTAATTATGTTAGGATCTATTTCTGGAGCAGCCTTCATAACCTCAAGGATTGCACCGCCAGCAAGGCCGGCTAAGACAACTCCTATAGATCCAACAAACAATAGAACTATTAATATGAGTTTTAACACTATAGAGGCAATCTTCTTAAACATTAAGCCTCCTAAATTTTTATTTTTTATTTATTTCAATATTATTCTTATTTTATCATTTTTTTAGAAAATAATCTATAAGCCATTTTCTTTATAAATTTTCTTCAAATCGTATAATCAAATGGAAAGGATCTTTATGCAGGAAGTTATTCAAGTTAATGTTTTAAATAGAGATGATGATTTAGACAATAAAATATACGAATTGGAATCATTAATCAACACGGCTGGGGGCAAGTCCCTAGCCTATGTCAGTCAAGTAGTAGACAAGGTTAATCCTAGATACTATATTGGTAAGGGCAAGGTTAGTGAGATTAAAGATTTGGCAGAAAAGCTATCGATAGACACAGTAATATTTGATGTGGAGCTATCAGCTAGCCAATTATACAATCTAGAAGAAGAATTAAAACTTCATGTAGTAGATTGGACAAGTTTGATACTAGATATCTTTGCCCTGCGTGCCAACACCAAGGAAAGTAGGCTAAAAATCAAACTAGCCCAGCTAAAATATCAATTACCTAGACTTAACAAGTGGTTTTCATATCTGTCTAGGCAGGCAGGTGGTATTGGAACCAGAGGACCTGGTGAAACCATGCTTGAGACTGATAGGCGTGCTGTTGTTAGAGATATCAAATCTTTAGAAAGCCAACTTAAAGATGTAGAAAAGACAAAAAAAATAAATAGGAAAGCTAGGACAAATATCCACAATATTTCTCTTTTGGGCTACACCAACGCCGGCAAGTCCACTATCTTAAATCAAATGATGAAATTATTTGGCAAGGATAAGTACGTCTATTCCGATGACTTGCTTTTTGCAACCCTTGATACATCTACTAGGAGACTAGACTTTGCCAATACTAAGGTTACCCTTACAGATACAGTTGGTTTTATAGACAATTTGTCAGAAGAACTTAACGATTCATTTCTGACAACCCTAGATGAGATTAAATTTTCCGATATGCTCTTGATAGTAATAGATGCAAGTCACAACATAGAACACCAAATCCATGCCATAGAAAAGGCCCTAGAAGACATAGATGTAGGAGATAAGGAAATACTTTATGTTTTTAACAAGATGGATAAGGTTGAAGATAAGCTTAAGGTTGAGCTTTTCAAAAGAGATATGGATAGAATTTATATATCAGCAAGAAATGACGATGATATAATAAGACTTAAGGAAAAAATCGTATCTATAATAAAAAGTGATTATCAAAGAGTAAAGATGCACATATCCTTTGCCCATGGGGAAGTTTTGGACTATATGATGACAAATTACGATATAGAAAATACCGAATACGATACAGATGGCACCAATATAGAATTTGATATATCAAAAGAGGATTTTAATAAATATGACCGATATCTCATCAAGTGAATATAGGACAATTAAAGGGCAAAATCAAAGCCAATTTGAAGAAGAAAAATCAGTTTTTATTACAAGTATTTCCCATGTAGAAAGTGAAGATGAGGCCAAAGATTTTATAGAAGAAATTTCACAAAAATACAAAGATGCCACCCACAATTGCACTGCCTATATAATAAATGAGATACCTGTTATAAAAAGATATGATGACAATGGAGAGCCTACTGGTACAGCTGGCTTACCCATGTTAAGTGTTCTTGAGAAAAATAATCTTACAAATGTAGGAGTTGTTGTAACAAGGTATTTTGGTGGCAAGCTTTTGGGCAAGGGAGGCTTGGTCAGAGCTTATTCTAGGGGAGTAAGTGATGTAATCGATGGAAATATTGTTTACAAAAGACCTTTTTATGTAGTAGAATTAATTCATTCGTATAATGTTCTCGGTCAAATTGAAAATTATCTAATTGAAAATAAGATAAAGATTATAGGCAAAGATTTTACTGACAAGGTAAGTCAAAGAGCTTATATAAGTCTAGATTATTTTGGAAAAATAGAAAAGGATTTGACCAATTTGACCAGTGGACAAATAAATATTAAAAAAGAAGAAGTAAAAATGCTTTTTACTAAGTAGGAGGATATATGTCAGGACATAATAAGTGGAGCAAAATTAAAAACAAAAAAGGAAGTGAAGATGCCAAGAAAGGCAAGATCTTTACCAAACATGCTAGAAATATCACTGTAGCAGCTCGTCAAGGGGGAGATAATCCAGATTATAACCCAGCTTTAAAGGCAGCAATTGATAAGGCAAAAGCAGACAATATGCCAAATGATAACATCGAACGTGCCATCAAAAAAGCCACAGGTGAGGGAGCTGGAGATAATTATCAAAGAATAATCTATGAAGGTTATGGTCCAGGTGGAGTAGCTATCATAGTAGATTGTCTTACAGATAATGTCCAAAGAACTGCACCAGATGTTCGCCACGCCTTTGACAAAAATGGTGGAAACTTAGGAACAGATGGATCAGTTATGTTTATGTTTGACCAAAAAGGCGTAATACTTGTAGATGGCAAAGACAAGGATTTCGATAACTTTATGATGGATGCCCTAGAAGCTGGTGCAGATGATGTAAGCGAAGAGGGCGAATTTTTTGAAGCTATAACAAGTATAGAAGCATTCAATGATGCAAAAGAAAGTCTGGAAAAGGCAGGCTATGAGAGCAAAAGAGCTGAGATAACATATCTTGCTCAAAACTATATTGAAGTTGACGAAAGCCACCACAAGGCCCTAGAAAAATTAATTGATAGCCTAGAAGATAACGATGACGTCCAAGAAGTATATACAAACTGGCAAGAACCAGACGAGGAAGAATAATGGCTTTTAATATAGACCCCGTAGCATTTTCAATTTTTGGAATAAAAATATATTGGTATGCCTTAATCATAGTCTTTGGGGTAATCCTTGGTACACAATTTGCCAAAAAGGAATTTGTAAGAAGAGGCTTTGATGAAGACTTCATCTACGATATACTTTTCGTTATTTTGCCAAGTGGGATAATCGGTGCAAGAGTCTGGTATGTAATATTTATGTGGGACTATTATTCCCAAAACCCTGGACAAATCCTAAATATCAGGGGAGGTGGACTTGCCATACATGGGGGAATAATCTTTGGAACTCTTGCCCTTTACCTATATGCAAAACACAAAAAAGTGCCTTTTTTGGATATGACTGATGTCATGACACCATCCCTTGCCCTAGCCCAAGGAATAGGCAGGTGGGGAAACTTTGTCAACCAAGAAGCTCACGGTGGCCCAACAGATCTACCTTGGGGAATAATAATTGATGGTGTAAAAGTACATCCCACTTTCCTCTACGAGTCTATTGGAGATATTATAATTTTCTTGATATTGATAAATTGGAGAAAAAATAATCCAGACAAGGGTAAAATTTCTGCCTCTTATTTGATAGGCTATGGAATATTGAGATTCTTTGTAGAGGGTCTAAGGACAGACTCCCTATATTGGGGCCCACTTAGAACAGCTCAAATCATTTCCCTAGTATTTGTATTGCTAGGAGGAGTTTTATTTTTCATATCAAATAAGAAAAATCTCCCACCTTATTTTAAGCCCAAAAAACAAGTGGAAAAGAAAGAAAACATCATAAACTTTAAATAATTTTAAGTATATAGGCAAATAAATATAAAACATTAAGAAATCGATCATTTTGGTCGATTTTTTTGTTTGCTTTATTATGAAAAATGGTATAAAATAATTACAAAGTGGATTAAAGTGGTTTATGGTGGTAAGAAATGTTTTTAGGTGAATTTACTCACAAGCTAGATTCAAAAAATAGAATAATGATACCTAGTGAATTTCGTGAAGATTTGACTGAAGAATTTTTTATCACGAAAGGACCAGAGAATTCTTTGGTGATTTATACCAAGGATGAATTTGATAAGCAAAGTGAAAGGCTTGATAATCTCATAAATGAAAATAAAAAAAATAGGGCGATTAAGAGACTATTTTTCTCATCCACAATCAAGACCAGCCTAGATAAACAAGGCAGGGTTTTGCTAAACAAGAATTTAAGAGATTATGCAAATATCGAAAGCGAGGCTATGATTATTGGCAACAACACAACTATTGAGCTGTGGGATGTGGATACATGGCAAGAATACATAAATGAAGTCGAGGTGAATTTATCCGATATTATGGATGAATAATTATGGAATTTGAACATATTTCTGTTTTGGCAGAAGAAACAATAGAAAATTTGAATATAAAACCTGATGGAATTTATGCTGACCTTACACTTGGCAAGGGTGGCCATAGCAAGAGGATCTTGGAAAAATTATCCGATAAAGGTAAACTTATTGCCTTTGACCAAGATAGGGAAGCTATAAAGGCTTCAAAGGAAAATCTTAAGGATTTTCCAAACGTTATTTACGTCAATACCAATTTTGAAAATTTCGAGTCTACTTTGAAAGATTTGAATATTTCAAAAATAGATGGTGCTTTGATGGATATTGGCGTCAGCTCATATCAAATAGACAATGCAGAGCGTGGATTTTCCTATATGCATGATGGACCACTTGATATGAGAATGGATGTCGAAAATGAGTTAACAGCAGAAAAGATAGTAAACGAGTATTCCAAAGAAGAGCTTACTGAGATTTTTTCCAAATATGGGGAGGAAAGATTTTCTAAAACTATAGCTAGAAACATTGTCGATTTTAGAAATAAACAGCGAATAGATACGACTTTCAAATTAAGAGATATAGTTAACAAATCAGTAAGAAGTAAGGAAGCTCATCCAGAAAAAAGGGTTTTTCAAGCCCTACGTATTGAAGTTAATAGGGAACTAGAAGTGTTGGAAAATACGATAGAAGATGTGGTTGATCATCTAAATGTTGGTGGTAGACTTTGTATCATAACATTTCACTCACTAGAAGATAGGATAGTAAAAAACAAGTTCAAGGACCTAGAAAAGGACTGTACTTGTCCGCCAGGACTTCCAGTATGTGTTTGTGATACTGTCCAAAAAGTTAAGATTATTACTAACAAACCAATTGTTGCAGGAAAGAAAGAATTAAGAGAAAATTCTAGATCCAAAAGCGCCAAGCTTAGAGTATGTCAGAGGGTTTAATCATGAATTATAGCAAAACTTTTAATAAAACTTCAATAAACACTAATCATAATAGAAAAAGGCTTAAGGTTTCTGATAATCCTAGATATAGTCAAAAGCATAAGAACAAGATGCTTAGAAAAAAGGATAGAAGACTAAAAAGCACTTTGATTTTATTGGCATTGGCAATTATTGTAAGTTTATCATATTTTAATATTAATAAAAGAAAAGCATTGAAAGATAAGAGAATTGAGTATAATACTCTTATGAATCAAGTAATAACAAAAGAATTAAAGAGAGATCGTTTAGAAGCAAAACTAGAGAATTCTGTTGATTTAAACAGGATCCAACGCTATGCTATGGAAGAACTTGGTATGGTGTATGCAAAAAATGAAACTCCTATAAGAAACTTAGAAGGTAATTAATATGACAGATATGTTTAAGATTGCCATTATTAGTATTTTATCTTCTATAATTTTAGGCTATGCGATACTTCCCATACTGAGAAATATGAAAGTGGGACAAAACATTAGAAGAGAAGGTCCAAAAAGCCACTACCAAAAAGCTGGCACACCTACCATGGGTGGAATAATATTTTTGATAGCAGCATTTTTGATAACCTTAATATATGTTCCATTTAACTTAAGCTCAGCAATATTAATAATTGCATTTTTGGGCTATGGCGCAATAGGTTTTATAGACGATTATAGAAAACTAGTTTTAAAGCAGTCTGAAGGATTAAATCCAAGACAAAAAATAATACTACAGTTCGGCTTAGCTATACTTATTACAATATTAGCTTTTATCAATGACAAAGATAGTGTTATGGAGATGATCATACCATTTTCAAACTATCCGCTTTCTGTAAGCATCCTAGGTTTTCCTATTTTGATATTTATAATAGTAGGAACAACAAATGCAGTAAACCTTACTGACGGCCTAGATGGACTTGCTACAAGCGTATCACTTCCAGTCTTTATTACCCTGTTTTTGATAAGCACAAAAGACGCATCTAGGATATTTTCTATGATAATGTTTGGAGTGCTTTTAGGATTTTTGTTATTTAACTCAAATCCAGCATCAGTATTTATGGGTGATACAGGATCTATGGCAATTGGTGGAGCAGTTGTAGCTATTGCTATTATTGAAAGAATCCCAATCTACCTAGTGATATTTGGTGGAGTTTATGTGATGGAAACTTTATCAGTTATGATCCAAGTTTTCTCATATAGGCATAGAAACAAGAAAAGAGTATTTTTGATGACTCCAATCCACCATCACTTTGAGTTAAAAGGATACAAGGAGCCAAAAATTGTAAGTGGCTTTACAATAGTTAGTGTTTTATTATGTTTAATAACTTTGGTGGCAATTTTATGAGAAAAGTTTTAGTATACGGACTTGCTGTCAGTGGTATATCAACAGTAAAATGTTTAGCCCAAATGGACTATCAAGTTTATACTTATGATAAAAATAAAATAGAAATTGAACAATTGAAGGGCTATAAGTATAGCCCTATTTCTGATTGCAAAATCATGGATATTGACTATGATTTCGTAGTAAAATCTCCAGGCATCAAACCTAGCGACGATTTATTGGTGAGACTTGCAGAAAAATATGAAATTATATCAGATATAGAATTATCATATAGGATATTTCCTGATAAGAAGTTTTTAGCTATTACTGGAACTAATGGTAAGACTTCAACAACTTCTATGATTAGTCATATATTAAATGAAAATGGAGTTAAGGCTATATCTGTAGGCAATATTGGTGAGGGAATCCTATGGCAGATGAAAAACAATGACAGTGTTTTTGTTGAGGAATTATCTTCCTTCCAATTAAAAGACACATCTTACTACCATCCACATATTGCTGCCATACTAAATATAAGTCCTGACCATATTGATTGGCATGGTTCTTACGAAGATTATATAAATTCCAAATTCAATATTGCAAAAAACCAAGATGCCAATGATTATTTAATCATCAACCATGATGATGAGATTTTATCTAAGAACAAGGATAAGTTTAAGGCCAATATCTATGAATTTTCGAGCAAATCAAAGGTGGAAAAAGGCCTTTATTTAAAAAATGATAAGATTATATTTAATGAAGCTGACAAAGAAATCGAAGTTTTGGATGTCAAAGATTTAAAGATAATAGGTAACCATAATTATGAAAATTTGATGGCAGCTATCCTTCAAACTTACCTATTTGGGCTAGATTTTGACCAAATAGCAAAAGCAAGCAAGACCTTTGTTTCTATAGAACACCGTCTAGAATTTGTAGATGAAGTCAGAGGTGTTAAGATATATAATGATTCTAAGGGTACAAATGTCGATAGTTCTATAAAGGCTATCAACAGTTTTTCAGATCCCATTATAATTATTGCTGGTGGCTATGACAAGAAAATTGACTATAGTGACTATGTAAAAGCCTTTACAAAAAATGGCAAAGAGATGATTATTCTTGGCGAAACTAAAGAAATGCTAAAAGATTTGTGCCAAAAACATTCTGTTAAATATAAAGTAGTTGATGATATGGACGAGGCTGTAAGATATGCTATTAGCATTGCCAAAAGTCCTGATATCATCTTGCTATCTCCAGCTAGTGCAAGCTGGGATATGTACGATTCCTACCAAACTAGGGGTCGAGATTTTAAAGAAAAGATTGATAAGTACAAAGGAAATATTAAATGAGAGTAATAATGTCAGGTGGTGGAACAGGTGGACATATATATCCAGCCATAGCCATCGCCCAAAAATTACAAGCTAATATTGAAAACTGTGAGATTCTTTATGTTGGGATAAAAGGTGGTCCAGAAGAGGCTATAGCAAAAAAATATGGCTATGATTTTAGGCCTATTGATGGTATGGGCTTACCTAGAAAGATTAACAAAAGATTTTTCAAATCCTTATCCAAAAATATGAAGGGTTTCAAGGCAGCAAGGCATATAGTAAATGAATATAAACCGGATATAGCAATTGGAACTGGTGGCTATGTATGCGGGCCTATTATATATAAGGCTGCTAAGGCTAAGGTTCCTACTATAATCCACGAATCAAATTCATATCCAGGGGTCACATCCAAATTCCTATCAAAAAAAGTTGACTACCTATGTATATCTTATCCTCAAGCCAAAAAACACTTAAAATACAAGGATAATATTATAGTTACAGGCAATCCTGTTAGGACGAATTTCAAGGAAACTTTTACTGATGAGGACTTAGCAAAACTTGGCATCAAGAAAGATAGACCGGTAGTCTTCTCCTTTGGTGGATCAAACGGTTCATACGCCCTAAATAAGGCGATAATTGAACTTTCAAAGATATTAAAGGATGAATTTTACCTACTTCATCAAACAGGTAGACTCAACTACGATAAATTCATGGAAGAAGTTACTGACAATCCTTATATTAAGGCTTTTTCCTACATTGACAATATAGACTTATTTTACGCTGTAAGTGATTTGGTAATAGCATCAAGTGGGGCAATGAGTCTTGCCGAAATATCTGCAGTCAAGAAACCATCTATTTTGATACCTAAAGCTTACACCACAGAAAATCACCAACAATATAATGCACAAACCTATGTAGACAATGGCGCAGCCCTTATGATATTAGAAAAAAATCTTGATGGCAAAATATTATATGATAATATTGTTTCTATAATAGATGACAAAAAAAAGCTAGAAGCTATGGGCAAGGCTGCAGGATCTCTTGCAGATGAGGATGCTAGTGATAAGATTCTAGACTTAGTATTGGAATTAGTTGGTAATGATGCAAAATAATAATGACAACAGATATTTAAAAAAAGATGGAAAAACCATAAAGAAAACATACGTGGCCAAGAAAAACAATCGCAACTTCGAAAAGGAGAAGAAGGTATTTTCTAAGCCCTTTGTATTTTTTCTGATCATATTATTTCTATTAACTGTTCTCTACAGCTTATATATCCATCCTTTTATGCAGATATCAGACATATACATAAGTGGTAACAAAAATATTAGTGATGAACAAATAATAAGTCAAATATCAAATCCTATTGGACAAAATATATTGACTTATAATATAGCTGACAGTGAAGAAAGGATTAGTGCTATTGACACTATCGATGGCGTAGAAATCAAGAAAGTCTTTCCAAATCTTTTATCCATAGAAGTAGACGAAACTTATCCGCTCTTTTACCAAGAAGAAAAAGATAAGACTTATTATATAGATAACAAGGCTAAGATTATAGAAAAAAACCTGGAAAATAATGAAGGACTTATCAAAATAAGGGGGGCAAAGCTTAGGAATATCACAGGGGAAAACTTTACTAGCTCGGAAGCTTCACTCAATTTTATTAAGGCGATCCAGGAATTTTCCTACATTGATAAGGTAAAAGAAATAGATTTGGAAAATAAAGCTGAAATTGGTATAATGTTAAATGATATAGATGTAAAATTCGGTGATTTGAACAATATTAGTGATAAGTTAAAATTACTAGATAAAATCCTAAATGATATAGACCAAAAAGGAGTTCTAGCTGTTCAAATAGACCTAGATAATGGCAAAAATCCTAAAGTAAAAGTGGACGATCAATCATTTAGTGAAGATTTAAATTATTAAAAAATTAGAGATGACGGGGGAAACAATGGCAAACATTAATATGGAAATGGACAATAGCGCATTAGCAAAAATTAAGGTCATCGGTGTAGGTGGCGGTGGAAACAACGCTATCAGCCGAATGAGAGACAATGGACTATCAGGTGTAGAATTTGTAGCAGTAAATACAGACTTACAAACTCTACAAGAATCAAATGCAGATATTCGCCTACAAATTGGTGAAAAACTAACACGTGGACTTGGCGCTGGAGCTAATCCAGAAGTTGGAGAAAAAGCTGCTGAAGAAAGCAAAAATGATATCACAGAATCTCTAAAGGGTTCTGATATGGTATTTATCACTGCTGGAATGGGTGGTGGTACCGGTACAGGTGCTGCTCCAATAGTAGCTAACGTTGCAAAAGATTTGGGAATATTAACTGTAGGTGTTGTTACAAAACCATTCACATTCGAAGGTAGAAAAAGACAATCCCAAGCAGAAGCAGGTGTAGAAAGACTAAAAGAAAATGTTGATACACTTATTACAATTCCAAATGATAGACTTCTTCAAATAGTTGAAAAAAGAACATCAATGGTAGATGCATTTAAACTTGCTGACCAAGTTTTGATGGATGCAGTTTCAGGTATTTCTGAACTAATAGCAGTACCAAATGTAATAAACCTAGACTTTGCTGACGTAGAATCAATCATGAGCGATCAAGGTATAGCTCATATGGGTATAGGCCGTGCATCTGGCGAAAATAGAGCAGTAGATGCAGCAAAAGCTGCTATCAATTCTCCACTGCTTGAAACATCTATTGATGGTGCAAAAGCAGTTTTACTAAATGTTACAGCTGCTGAAGTTGGTTTGATGGAAGCAAACGAAGCTGCAGAACTAATTCGTGATAATATTGATTCTGATGCAAATATCATCTTTGGTGTTGGTAGTGATGAATCTCTTGGTGAAGACATCAAGATTACAGTAATTGCAACAGGTTTTGACAACCAAGCTAAGGCAAGTCGCCACGATGATCTTAATCCACGCAGGAGTCAAAGAAGCGAATACGAATCAGCTCCAAGAAATCAAAGATCAAACCAAGAAACAAAGGCTAAGAAAAATCCATTTGACGATATAGATTTACCAGACTTCTTAAAGTAATATGAAATGCCCTTATTGTCATTCAAATAATACAAGAGTTCTTGATTCAAGAGCCACCGAAGATGACACAGCTATCAGACGTAGAAGGCTTTGTGAAGATTGCGACAAAAGATTTTCAACCTATGAGAGGTACGAAGATAATACCCTTATGGTTATAAAAAAGGATGAAACTAGAGAATCTTTTAACCCAGCAAAGATTATATCTGGGGTAGTAAAAAGTTGCCAAAAAAGACCAGTTTCCATGGATCAGATAGAAGAAGTAGCAAAAAATGTCGAAGTAAAAATTAACCATACGGGTAAAAAGGAAGTTACTTCAACATATATTGGTGAACTTGTAATGGATGAACTAAAAGATCTTGATCCTGTCGCATATGTACGCTTTGCCTCAGTTTACAGAGAATTTAAAGATGTAGATTCATTTTATGAAGAAATACTTAATTTAAAAGACTAAAGATGCTAGTGAAAGGCTTAGGCTATAAGCTAGCTTCTTTTTTTATAGGAAGGCTTTTATGGATTTATTTGAACTAAATCGACAATATGAATTAGAAAAATCGGCACCCTTAGCAGATAGACTTAGGCCAAAAACCCTAGAGGAATATATTGGCCAAGAACATTTGGTAGGAGAGGGGATGATAATAAATCGTATGATAAAGGCTGATAGAATATATTCTATGATTTTTTACGGTCCACCGGGTGTTGGCAAGACAACACTTGCTAAAATCATATCACAGTCTACGAATATGGCTTTTGAGGAACTATCAGCTGTATCTAGTGGCATAGGAGATGTCAAAAATAAGATTCAAATAGCCAAGGATAACTTAAGCTATGAGAATAAAAAAACAATTTTGTTTATAGATGAAATCCATAGGTTCAACAAGTCACAACAAGATTATCTCTTGCCCTTTGTAGAAAATTCTACAATAATACTTATTGGAGCAACTACTGAAAATCCATATTTTGAGGTAAATAAGGCTCTAATATCTAGGATGTATGTTTTTGAGTTAAAGTCTTTAACAGATAAAAATTTGGATAGGTTAATAGATCAAGCTATAAGTCATGATACAATTCTAGCAAGTAAGAATATTGAAATAAATAATGACGCTAGAAAAACTCTTATTAAATATTCAAATGGCGATAGCAGGGCTTTACTCAATGGTCTGGAGATTGCAACATTTTCAGAAGATGAGAAAGATGGTAAAATTATTATAGATAAAGATACTATCGAGCACTCGATCCAAAAAAAGATTGCGATTTATGACAAAAAGGGCGATAGGCACTACGACACTATATCTGCCTTTATCAAATCTATGAGGGGATCAGATATTAATGCTAGCCTATTTTATCTGGAAAAGATGCTAGAATCTGGTGAGGATATCAAGTTCATTGCAAGGAGAATGATTATATTTGCATCGGAAGATATTTCTAATGCAGATCCAAATGCTCTTATACTTGCTACATCAACCTTTGATGCTATAAACACAGTTGGTATGCCAGAAGCTAGGATAATTCTAGCTCAAACTGTCACATATCTTGCAGCTGCTCCTAAGAGCAACTCAACTTATAAGGCAATAGCAAAGGCTATGGATTTTGTGAAGAATAATCCTGACAGAGAAGTGCCAAATAAGCTCAAAGATTCCCATTATCCAGGCAGTAAAAACTTAATCCATGACACTTACCTCTATCCCCACGATTATGGTGGATATGTAGATCAGGCTTATCTGCCAGATGAATTTGTAGGGGAAAAATTTTATGATCCGATTTTTGTTGGATATGAAAAACAAATGATAGAAAGATTAGAAAAAAGGAAAGAAGGAAACAATGAAGATTAGAGAAATTTTAAATGATATAGATAAATATGTCGATACAGATGTTCTTGTATCAGGTTGGATAAGAAACTCAAGATTTAGTAAAAATGTTGGTTTTATAGAGCTAAATGATGGTTCTACTTTCAAGAACTTACAAATAGTAGTAGGAAAAGATAAGGAAAATTACGATGAACTTTCCCATCAATTTTTATCAACAAGCTTAAAAGTTGAAGGTAAACTTGTAGCTACAGGCAATAATAAGACTCCTTATGAAATCCAAGCTGATAATATCGAAGTTTTGGGCGAATCTTCAGATAAGTTTCCAATCCAAAAACAAAGACAAACCCTAGAATTTATGAGAACCATTCCTCACCTTAGACCAAGAACAAATACATTTAGAGCCGTATTTAAGGTTAGAAGTTCACTAGCTTATGCACTACATAAATTCTTCCAAGAGAGAGGATTCTTGTATGTGAACCCACCAATAGTTACTGGTTCTGACGCTGAGGGTGCTGGGGAAATGTTTAATATCACAACTATTAACCCAAAAGAAGTTCCATTAAAAGAAGACGGAAGCGTGGATTATGGCAAAGATTTCTTTGGCAAAAAATCATACCTAACAGTATCCGGCCAACTAGAAGCAGAAGATTATGCTTTAGCCTTTGGTGATGTATATACCTTTGGTCCAACCTTTAGAGCAGAAGAATCAAACACACCAAGACACGCTGCAGAATTCTGGATGCTAGAACCTGAATTGGCTTTTGCTGATTACAATGTAGCAATGGATGTGGCTGAATATATGATTAAATATATAATCGACTATGTCCTTGAAAATAACAAAGATGAAATGGAATTTTTCAATAGATTCATAGATGAGGGTCTATTTGAAAGACTAGAAAAAGTTAGAAATGCTGAATTTGCAAGAATAACATATACTGATGCCATAGAAAAGCTAAAGGAAAGCGGACAAAAATTCGAATTCCCAGTTGAATGGGGCATGGACCTACAAACTGAACACGAAAGATACCTATCAGAAGTAATAGTGGATGGACCTGTATTTGTAACTGACTATCCAAAAGATATCAAGGCATTTTACATGAAGAGAAATGCAGATGGCAAGACAGTAGCTGCCTTTGATATGCTCGTTCCTGGAGTAGGAGAACTAATAGGTGGTTCTCAAAGGGAAGAAAATATGGAAGAACTTCTAAAATCATTTGAAGAAAATGGTCTAAAAGAAGAAGACTATCAAAACTATCTTGATCTAAGAAGATTTGGTAGTGTTGTTCACTCAGGCTATGGTTTAGGTTTTGAACGTGCTGTAATGTATGTAACAGGTATGAAAAATATCCGTGACGTAATCCCTTACCCAAGATATGTAAATGCATTTGCAGATAGAAACTAGGTGGAAAAATGACAGAAAATAAATTTCCTGAATACAATCCCAATGCCGTAGAAAAGAAATGGCAAAAAATTTGGGATGAAGATAATACTTTTCACAGTGAAATAGACCATGATAAGGAAAAATATTATGCTTTGGTAGAATTTCCTTATCCATCAGGTCAAGGTCTACATGTTGGCCACCCAAGACCATACACAGCCCTTGACGTTGTTGCAAGAAAGAGAAGACTTGAAGGTTACAATGTCCTATATCCGATGGGCTTTGATGCTTTTGGACTTCCTACAGAAAACTATGCTATCAAAAATAAAATCCACCCAGCAAAAGTTACTGAAGATAATATCAAGAACTTCAAGAACCAACTAAAATCAATTGGTTTTTCCTTCGACTGGGACAGAGAAGTAAATACAACTGACCCAGATTATTACAAGTGGAGTCAGTGGATTTTCATCCAACTATACAAGCACGGCCTAGCTTACAAAAATGAAATGAGCGTAAACTGGTGCCCATCCTGCCAAGTAGGCCTTGCCAACGAAGAAGTAGTTGATGGCAAGTGCGAAAGATGTGGCAGCGAAGTAGTTCACAAGATGAAAAACCAATGGATGCTAAAGATCACAGAATACGCTGATAGGCTGATCGATGACCTTAACGAAGTTGACTATGAAGATAGGATTAAGGCTCAACAAATCAACTGGATTGGCAGATCTAAGGGCGCAAATGTAGACTTTACTATCAAAGATTCTGATGATAAACTTACTGTTTATACAACTCGCCCAGATACAATCTTTGGTGTGACCTACATGGTAATTTCGCCAGAACACCCTATCCTTGACCAATACAAGGATAAGATTAATAATTTTGATGAAGTTATTTCCTACCAAGAAGAGGCATGCAAAAAATCAGATTTCGAAAGAGCTGAACTAAACAAAGACAAGACTGGGGTTATGCTTGATGGAATATCAGCAATCAATCCCCTTTCATGCAAAGAAATACCAATCTGGGTATCAGACTATGTGCTTATGACCTATGGTACAGGCGCTATAATGGCTGTACCAGCACATGATAGCAGGGACTATGAATTTGCAAAAACATTTGATATGCCTATAATACCTGTTTATGAAGCTGATGGAGAATTACCTCTAACAGACATCAACCAAGGAATATCAATAAACTCTGAATTCTTAAACGGTCTTAATGCGACAGAGGCCAAGAAAAAGGCTATAGAATATATAGAAGAAAATAACTTAGGAGGGGCTACAACAAACTTTAAGCTACGTGACTGGGTATTCTCCCGCCAAAGATATTGGGGAGAACCAATACCTATGGTTTATTGCGAAGAGCACGGTTGGGTGCCAGTAGACGAAGCTGACCTTCCAGTAAAATTACCAGAAGTAGAGTCATACGAACCAACATCAACTGGAGAATCACCACTAGCTGAAATAGAAGATTTTGTTAATACAACTTGTCCAATTTGTGGAAAAGCTGCAAAAAGAGAAACAGACACCATGCCACAATGGGCAGGATCTTCTTGGTACTACTTAAGGTATATGGATCCTCATAATAATGATGCCCTTGCAAGTAAGGAAGCTTTGGATTACTACAGTCCAGTTGATTGGTACAATGGTGGAATGGAACATACTACTCTTCACTTGCTATATTCAAGGTTCTGGCACAAATTCCTATACGACCTTGGAGTAGTTCCAACAAAAGAACCATATATGAAGAGAACCAGCCATGGTATGATACTAGGAGAAGACCACCAAAAAATGAGTAAATCTCGTGGCAATGTGGTAAATCCTGATGACATTATCCGTGATTATGGGGCAGATACCTTAAGAACTTACGAGATGTTTATAGGAGACTTCTCATCAACAGCAATTTGGTCTGATGAGGGGGTTCGCGGCTGTAGAAAATACTTAGAACGTGTTTATAACATGATTGACCTAGTAGAAGATGGGGACCAATATTCTAAAGATCTTGAAGTATCAATCCATCAAACAATCAAAAAGGTCACAGAAGATTATGAAAATCTTAAATTTAATACAGCTATAGCAAGCCTAATGTCCCTATCAAACGATATGAGAGCAGCAGGTAAAATCACAAAAGCAGACTTTAAAACTTATGTAATCTTACTAAATCCAGTTGCTCCACACCTAACAGAAGAATTGTGGCAAATGGCAGGATTTGAAGGAAAGCTAAACCAAACATCTTGGCCAACTTATGATGAGAAGAAGCTTGTCAAAGATGAATTTGAAATGCCAGTTCAAATCAACGGCAAAGTGCGTGGCAAGGTGATAATGCCAATAGATGCAAACAAAGATGATGCCATAGAAGCTGCCAAAAGTGATAGCAATATAGCAAATCACATAGCAGATAAGGAAATAAGAAAAATAATATATGTTCCAGGCAAGATTTTAAATATTGTCGTGGGATAAGATAGGCTAAGATGATCTAGTCTATAAAAACAAAGGCCCTCAGGCTAAGCATATCTCATTTTTATCAAGGATATCCTTAGCATGGGGGTTTTTGATTTAATATAAGATTTGCCCTATTTTTACACATTAGTATATGGGTATATATTAGTCTAAGTAAAAGAGATATATATAAAGAAGATATAGGTCGCATTATAAATATTTCTAAACTAAATTTAAAATATTTATAAACATCTATTATAATATAGATATTAAATGATTTTAACATTATAAAGTTAATAATTTACTAAACTTGTATATACATTTAATATATAAATTTATCTTTAAGCTTTATTGAAATAATTAAAGAAAGGTGTACTATAATATATAGTACACTATGTAATTTTATAGTATTTTTATTTTAAGAAGGAATTATGACTGATTTTATAAAAAAGAATAAGTTTTCGATAATTTCAGCAGGGGTATTTATTATCTTTTGCTTATTAGCTTATATGGGATACAAAAATGGGACCTTTGATTCTCTAGAAAGTTTTAGAGACTATGTCCTATCATATGGACCTTGGGCATTTTTGATATTTTTTCTAGCAAATATTATGCAAGTTGTCGTTCCAGGAGTTCCAGGAGGCATAATACTTGCCTTTGGAGTGATAACTTTTGGACCATTGAAAGGATTTATCTACAACTACATTTCCATATGTATAGGATCTATAATAAACTTTTTGATATCCAAATCCTTTGGCAAGGACCTTGTCATCAAGGTATTTGGTGAAGATAAGTTTAGCAAGTATAAGGATAAGATTAAAGAAGATTCATACGAAAAGTTTTTTGCCTGGGCCATACTATTGCCTGTAGCACCTGATGACTTCCTTTGCTATGTAACAGGCTTGAGCAATATGAGTTTTAAAAAATTTGTAAAAATTATATTTCTGTGTAAACCACTACCTATATTTGCTTATTCTATGGCTTGGTATTTTGGCTTGGATATAATAATGAATAGACTTGTATAAATTTTAAATAAATTTGACAACAAGATTCTAATAATGTATTATTGTATTATACTAATAATACAATGTAAGAAGGCTTTATGAAAGAATTTATCAAGAAAAATATCTACAATATAATAGCGGTCCTAGTTCTGGTGATTCTTACAATTCTAGGCTATATTGGTTACAAAAGGGGTTTGTTCCATTCTATTGATACCTTCAGAGAATTTATCCTATCTTTTGGAATATGGGCAAATATCATATTTATGCTTGTCCAAGTTACACAAATTGTTGTGCCAATTATACCAGGTGGCCTTACTACGGTATTTGGTGTTGTAATATTTGGACCTTTTTGGGGATTTATATATAACTACATATCTATTTGTGCAGGATCCATGCTAGTATTTTTCATATCTAGGACTTTTGGCAAATCAATTGTACTTAATTTCTTTGGAGAGGAAACTTTTGATAAGTATAAGCACAAGATCAAAGATAAGACTTACGAGAAGTTCTTTGCCTGGGCAATATTATTGCCAGTAGCTCCAGATGATTTTCTCTGCTATTTGACTGGACTTTCCGACATGAGTTTTAAAAAATATGCTACGATAATTCTTTTGTGCAAGCCACCATCAATATTTTTATATTCCATGGGTTGGGCCATGGGCTTAGAATGGTTAGTAAGTAAATTGTAATAAGATAAAAGCGATTAGATTAAATCTAACCGCTTTTTCTTATGCGTAGAGTTCTGCTTGGGTGGTGAACATTTCTTTGTAAAGTTTATTCTCCATTAGTAGCTCTTCATGACTTCCGACTTCATCAATCCTACCGTGGTTGCAAACAAGTATTCTATCTGCATATTTGGTTGAGGATAGTCTATGAGATATGAAAAGTGATGTTTGATCTTTGGTAATGGCAAGCATATTTTCAAATATTTCTTGCTCACTTCTAGGGTCTAGAGCACTAGTTGGCTCATCCATGATTATGAATTTGCCTTTATGGTGCATGGAACGAGCTAGGGCTAATTTCTGACCAAGGCCTCCAGAAGGTTGAACTCCCTCTTTATCAAACAAGGTCGTAATATAATTTGCTTTTCCCTTTGGCAGGGAATCTATCCATTTTTCTATATTAAGTAATCCAAAAGATTTTTTCATATCCCCATTTGAAGCATCGTCAATATCATCTGCCTTTAAGCAAGCTACATTCTCATCAATTCTAAAAGGAAAGAGTCTAAAATCTTGGAAGGTAGGGGATAGGATTTGGTAGTAGTACCTGGTATCTATATCGGCAATATCTATTCCATTTAATAAAATATTTCCACTAGTAGGCTTGTAGAACTTACAAAGTAGTTTAACTATAGTAGACTTACCTGCACCATTTCTACCAACAAGGGCAACAGTCTCTCCTGGATTTATGACAAAGGAACAATTTTCTAAAATATAGTCTTCACTTGTTGGATATTTGAAGTATACATTTTTAAATTCGATTGTCACTTGTGATAAATCGACCTTATCGATTTTCCAAATCTCATTCCAGCTATCATCAATATCTAAAAACTCATATAGAGCATTGAGGGCGACATTTAATCCCGTTAGGTCAGCGTAATATTCTTGAAAAACTCTCAAAGCTTCTATAAGTCTATTGAGGCAGTTAAAGTATAGGGTGAAATTGGCAATAGTAATTGTTCTTTCTATTACTTTTATAACTATATAAATAAATGATCCCACAACTCCCAAATTGTTTATGACATTCATAGCACCATTCATGGCACCGTTTTTGCTGTAGTACTTGTGATTTGTCAAAAACATCTGGTTCATGTGATATTGTGCTTTTTTTAGAATCATGTCTTCAGCATTAAATATTTTAATGTCTTTGGAGTACTTATAATCTCTAGAAAAATCATAATAGTACTTGTAAACTCTGTTATCTTTGGCTGAGTTTTCTTGATATTTCTTTTCATTTTCCTTAATAATTTTCGTAAAGGGTTTATTTAAGAAACTAAGTCCTATTATAAATATAGGTATAAGCGGGTTTAAGCTTAATAGTATGAAGATTGCTACAATACCTGTAGCTACTGCTCCTGTTGCAAAGGCAAGAAACTCCAATATTGCGTAGGTCATACCCACTCCATATAGGGCCTGTTCAACTTTTTCTTGGGTTGACTTAGTATCTGTAAGCTCTATTGGCAGGGATAGGACTTTTTCATTTACTGCAAAAGCTAATTCATCGTTAAAAATTTGCAAGGTCCTCTGGTAGTAGCTTCTTGAATATGAAGATATTAATTCATTGGCTATATTTAATATTAAGGCTAAAAGAATAAAGGCAAACATGACTTCAAATCGTCTTAGGCCATTATATTCGTCTATAATTAATTTCGGTGCAATTATATTAAATAGGGGAAGTAAACCCAAAAGCAGGCTTATAAAAATTACTTTTTTTATGAAGCCCTTATGCTTACTTTCAATAATCTTAAAAAGTCTGATGTAATTACGCATGGGCTTCCTCCTTGTAATTTTTGGCTTGGATTTCAAATAATTCCTTGTATTCGCCATTAGCTTTTAGCAATTCTTCGTGAGTCCCTTCTTCGATGATTTCACCGTTTTTTAGGAAGACTACCTTGTCACAAAACTTAGTGGAAGCTAGCCTGTGAGAGATAAATACGCTTGATTTATCCCTTGTCATTTCGTTATAAAGCTCGTATAGGTCACGTTCTGCTATAGCGTCTAGCTGAGCTGTTGGCTCATCTAAGATTAGAATTTTGGCAGATTTTTTGTTGATAGCACGAGCCAAAAATAACCTTTGCTTTTGGCCTCCAGATAGGTCGATTCCCTTATCATCTAAGGTTCTTAAAAGTATCTGTTCATCTTTTTTATCATATTTAGCGATAATGTCATCTAGACCAGTTTTTTCATAGACATCAGTTAAATCACAATCATTAGAATTCATAGCCACATTTTCCTTAATAGAATAGGGCAATAGGAGGTTATCTTGAAAAATAGCAGATACTAGGTCTTTTTTGTTTATCCCATAAGAATTTATATCCTTACCATTTAATAAAATTTCTCCACTAGTTGGCTCCAGTAGTCCTGCAAGTATTAGAGCAAGAGTAGTTTTGCCAGCTCCATTTTCACCGACTAAGGCTATAGACTTATTGTTAGATAAATCTAGGTTGATATTCTTTAGGACGTATTTGTCAGATGATGGATATTTAAATGATAAATTCTTAATTTCTATATTTACCCTATCGAAATCTATTTTTTTATAAGATTTTTTTGGGAAATCTAGTATCTTGAAATAATACTTGAAAAATTTCAAATCCCTTACAAAAAAAGCAGTTTGGTTACAAAACTGATCTATCATTATCATAAAGGCAAATACAGATGTAAACAAGACAAAAAAACGAGATACACTTATTTCTCCTTGGGATAGACTTAAAATCATCCAGTAAAAGATAGGTAAGTCACGTATTAGAGAAATAATTCTTGATTTGATAAAAACTTTAAATGTCTTTTTATCTGCAGCATACATCTCGCGAAATCGTATATCAGTCAAAGAAAAATAGTATTTCCTGAATACTTTTTTCATATCGTACATCAATATATCTAGTTTTGATATAGGATTTTGCAGTTCATAATTTAGCTGGTGAACTTCTTCCCAGGTATGATCAATTTTCTCCCAAAAGTCCTCGTAGATAAAAGTAATTTTATACATATTTCTGCCAATAATAATAGTCAGAACGATTAGATATAAGACTAAATACCAAGGCATAGCTGTAAAAATCCATAGATAAGCTATTAAAGATATTATTAGACCAAAACCCATTGGCATATTTAATACAATATTGCCAAAACCATCAAAAGGATATTCGACTGCTCTTATGGCATCTGCTATAAGTTCTTTTTGCTTTTTGTCCTGCTGGTCGGCATAGGATAAATTGAGGCTGTATTCTATGATATTTCTATTAAGCTCGTAGCGAAGATTATTCATTCTCATCCTATAATTACCAGTCAAAAATGAATTTAAAAACTTCATCAGTGAAGTTGCTACAAATAGAAAGATAAAAAATGGAATGAAAAATTCTATACCCTTATCACTGTTATCTATAACATAGGCTGGAGATAAAATCCAGATAAAGGGTAATAGTCCATTAATTATTGCATTTATTACAATAATCACATACATAAATGGGTCCTTAGACCACATTTCTTTGAAAATAAATTTTAATTCTTTCATAAGTGCGGTAAATCCGCTTCCTCCTTGATTTTTTTATTATAGTCAAAGCAAGGAGTTATATATGTACTTACTTTGACTAATTTTTAGAAACTCCGATTTTCTTATTTAGATTAATGTTCATTATTCTTCTCCTTTCTTTAAATTTATTTAATTATAACAAATTAAAGCGTTAATGTAAATATATATATAAAATACGACAAAAAAAAGATGGCTCTTGCCATCAATTATGGATCAAATCATCCCCTGCAATAAATTCTATGTCTAACTCATTTCCTATATTTTGGCAAGTGATAATCTTAAATCCTCTAACTTTACTAGTGTTATCATAGCATATATCGTTATTAATTACTTCTCCAAAAGGATAAATACTTGTGATTCCGCTATTATTTTCAATTTTCACTGCCTTTGAAATAAGGAAATTAATTTGATCTTCCATAAGATTTGTATCTAGAAAATCATAAAAATTACTTACTCTAATATAAAACTTATTATCTTCTAAAAGTAAGTTTATATCCTTTGCCAAATAAAAAGTTTTAAAAATTAGTTTAAATAAGACAAAAGCTGTATTATATGTAAGATTTTTTAATCTATTTTCACCGTCCAAATGCAGTGTTACGGCAGATTTTTGTGGTTTACCCTTTATGGTGTGGATTATGTTGTCTCTTTTTTCTTCGATAGATAAGATCTCAAGTCCGGATATGTTGCCATGATCTTTTAAGAAATTGTCATTTGTAGGCATAAAAATAGTACGGTCGAGTATTACTTGGGTATTCTCGCCGTTTGTTCTTCTTGATACTATATTTGCCTTTATATCGGTTATTTCTGGATAATTTAGGTATAATTTTTGCATTACTTACCTTCCTTTAGTCTAAAACTAATGATTGTACTTATGATATAATATACCCGAGGTTAGCCTATGAGAAAGAAAATTTTTTATTGCCTGTTGGGGATTGTCTCAGGCATAGGATTATTTATTAATTTTGAGACTATGTCTTTATTAAATGTAATAGTCATTTGTGGGATATCTGCAGGATTTCTGTGTATATTTGACAAGAAATATATGGTAATTCCCTTGGGTATTTTACTAGGATTTACCCTTAGCTTTTTTAATTTTAGGACTTACAAGCTAAAAGATTATAATGAAATAACAGCTCATATTACAATCTTAGAAAAGCGAAAAACTGCTGATAATTATAGGTATTTTGTAAGGGTTAAGGCTAATAATATAGATGAAAAGTCAGTCTTATTTGCAAAAGAAGACTTAGATATTGGAGATATTTTCTTAGTAGATGCTGATATTTCTATAGCAGATAAAAACACTAATCCCAATCTTTTTTCTTATAGGAACTATCTGATATCAAAAGGTATAGGAAGTCAGTTGGAGATTAAGGAAGTTTATAAGTCTTATCAAAGCAAGAGTATTTTCCTAAAGGCGAGAAATAAGTTTTATAAGTATATACACCAAACTTTTGATCAAAACTTATCAAAAACTGCCTCAGACTTTATAATTTCTGTTATCTTAGGAGAGAACTTAATAGAAAATACTGATATCAAAGATTTAGGTCTTGTACATATTTTGGCAGTTTCAGGCCTTCACATAGATTTGCTTTTAAGCTTTATATTATTCATATTAGCTAAGTTTAATTATAAATACGGTTACGGATTGGCCCTGGGTCTTTGCTTATTTTATGGATATTTGATAGGATTTCCTTTTTCTGTAATCAGGGTTTTAATAATAAATCTTATTGGATTTCTAGCCTTTATATTTGCTATGCCAGAAGATAAGATAAAATCACTGCTGATAGCAGGAATTCTAATTTTACTAAGAAATCCTTTTGCCCTATTAAACTCTGGCTACATCTTATCGTTTGTAGCAACAAGTGCAGTTTATTTGATATATCCAAAGATTAAAAATAGAATTGCTAAAAAAACACTAATGGAAAACTTGGCCTTTACTGGATCAATTCAAGTGGGACTTTTGCCATTTACTATATTTTACTATGGTAAAATCAATCTCCTATCTATACTTGCAAACTTTTTGGTCCTTCCAATATTTACCATTGCCATGTATCTGGCTTTTGGCCTAGTGATTTTTTATCCTATATTAAGATTTTTACTAAGTCCATTTTTTAAGGTCTTGGACTTTTTATTACTTACTATCTTAAATATTGTTAAGTTTTTAAATAGTTTTAGTCTATTTAATATAAGATTTGCTCATCCAAGTATTTTTGTGACCATATACTTATTTGTCTTGATATTGCTAATATTTTATATGAGGAGATCTAACAAGAAGTTATTGAAGCTTTTCTATGGTATAAATCTAATTGTAGTAACTTGTAGTCTTTGCTATGATTATCTAAATCCAGAAATAAGTTTTACTATGATTGACATAGGCCAAGGAGATGCCTTTTTGCTTAAGGATAGGGGAGATTACTATTTATTTGATGTAGGTGGTCCCAAATATGATAATTATGACTCAGGAGAGAGGATACTAATCCCTTATCTAAATTCTTTGGGAATAAGAAATATTAAGGCAGTCTTTATTTCCCACGAAGATGGTGACCATGCGGGTAATATTGGAAGCGTGGTAGATAATTTCAACGTTGAAAATATTATGACATCCAAATTAAATACAAAGTCTCTAGCGACTTATAATCCTAAAATTATAAAAAAAGATGACAGAATAAAGATAAGAGATGGGTCTATTACTTGCATCTTTGATGGGGTAGAAGGTGAGGAAAACGCCGAATCAGTGGGCTATATTATCGAGATTAAGGGTATTAAAATCCTTACTTTAGGAGATTTGCCAAGTGAATATGAGGATGATCTTAATATAAAAGCTGATGTGCTCAAAGTATCCCACCACGGGTCGAGGACTTCTACTTCAAGGGATTTTGTAGAAAAAGTAGATCCACAAATCGCCCTTATATCCGCAGGTAGAAACAACAAATATGGCCATCCAACTAGGGAAGTCTTGGAAAATTTAGATGGAGTTAAGATATATAATAGTCAAATTAATGGTATGGTAAAGATAAATTTTAAAGAACAAGTTAGTGTAGAAAGCTATGTAAAAGGTGGTTATTTTAGATGAATTACAAAGAATTTATGGAAAATTTGATAGAAGATAAGGCAAAAGGAATCTACTTATTTGATTCTAAGGAAGATTATCTAAATACAACCATAATCGATCTTGCAAAGGAAAAAGTCTCATTTGCTGATTTTAATCTAATAGAACTAAAGGGCAATGTAGATTTTGAGGCTATGAAAAATGCCTATGAGACCTATCCTGTTATGGAAGATAGGAAATATATCATATGGAAAGATATAGATTTATCCAAAAATTCCCTCAAGGAATACGAAGATCTCCTTACAAATTTGACAGGTGATATAAAAAACTTCCCGGAATACACTACATTTCTAATCTTTTCTGACTCTAGTCCCTTTAAGGGGAAATTTTACAAGGAAGTCAAAAAGTATGGCAATATTGTAACCATTGATAGACTAAACAAAAGTGAGCTTGAGAATTTCATAGGCAAGAGATTTGTAAAAGCTAGCAAAAAAATCAAAAAATCAATGCTTGCAGAAATTGTCCAAAGATTTTCTTACCTAGATAGGGATAGTGACCTTGATTTATTTGATATAGTAAACACAGTTGATAAAATCATAGCAAGTTCTGAAGATGAGATTGTAAAAGAAAAAGATGTCTACGACCAGTTAGATCAAATACTAAATCTAAATATATTTAACTTAACCGATGCCATATCAAGGAAAGACTTGAAATTGTCAGCTACCACTTATATGAATATGGTAAAAAACGACGAAGATTTATTTATGATCTTTCATATGATTATAAGGCAATTTAGAAATATTATTGGAATCAAGACTTTAGTAACTAATAATAAAAATGATGCTTATATAATGAAGAGCATAGGCATAAGTCCATATGAACTTAGGAAGGTTAAGGGATTTATAAATAATTTCACCTATGAGGAGCTTTTTGATATCCACTCTAGGCTTTTTGATATGGAAGTTCGCCAAAAGTCTCAAGATTTTGATATGCAAATGGAATTATTGTTGCTAATTCAAAAGATTTGCAAATAAAAAATGAGCAATTATCAGTAGTCATATGTGAGGATCCATTACTGATAATTACTCATATTATTATTGAGCGTTATTTAATGCTTTTTGAAGTCTAGATGTTGTTCTAGCCACTTTATTTTTGTGGAATACATTTTTAGCTTCTGCTTGTTTCATTCTTTTGTCAACTTGCATGAAAATTTCGCGAGCTTTGTCGATATCTCCAGCTTCAATAGCTTCATCAAATTTTCTGATGTATGTTTTAACTTCAGATTTGCGAGATTTGTTTCTTAGAGTATCTCTTTTTGTTGTTTCAATTCTCTTTTGAGCTGATTTAATATTAGCCATTATTTCACCCTCTTTCTTTTCTACTATTTTTGCTTGACTGATTTATTCTACCATAAACGAAGGAAACTTACAAGTTATCTAGATTTTTTTGCCTAGATTTTTGTAGTTTTGCAAATATAGTTTATAATATAAGAAGAAATGAGAGGAATATATAATGACTGAAGAAAAAATCTATGTCCCAAATGATGGTGGGGACGATAATAAAAAAAATAAGAAGGAAGAAAGTTTAACTGACATAATCTTAGATTGGATCAAGACCATAGCGGCAGCTTTGTTGATAGCTACTGTAATAAAGATGTTTTTGATTGATGCTACTAAGGTATCTGGTTTTTCTATGCAAAATACCCTCTACCATGATGATATGCTTTTGGTAGATAAGATTGGACCTCGTTTTAACGATTACCATAGGGGAAATATTGTAATCCTAAAGGCTCCTGATGATGTGAATAAACTTTATGTTAAAAGAGTTGTTGGACTGCCTGGGGATACTATAGAACTTAAGGACGAGAAAGTTTATCTAAATGGCAATGAACTTGACGAAACATATACTTCTGTTGACTACACTTTGCCTGAAGCTGATGGAACTTCTTGGACTCTTGGCGAAGATGAGTATTTTGTAATGGGAGATAATAGGGAAGAAGGAGCTAGCAATGATTCTAGAAACTTTGGACCTATTATGAAAAAGGATATAGTAGGACATGCATTTTTTAGATTTTATCCTTTTGATGACTTTGGTAAAATAGATAGTAATCCATATGGAAATGAGACCAATTAGATGACAAAAAGAAAAGAAAATATAAGGAATTTCTCCATCATAGCCCATATAGACCATGGTAAATCTACCCTTGCTGATAGGCTGATAGAAAAATCAGAGCACATATCACAAAGGGAGATGACCAATCAAATGCTAGATGACATGGATCTGGAACGTGAGCGTGGTATAACCATCAAGCTTAAGTCAATTAAGATCCACTATATGGCTAATGATGGAAAGATTTACGATCTAAACTTAATAGATACACCAGGACATGTGGACTTTAACTATGAAGTTTCAAGATCACTTAAGGCCTGTGAGGGTGCGATCCTTGTAGTAGATGCTAGTCAAGGGGTAGAGGCACAGACACTAGCCAATACATACCTAGCCCTAGAACAAGACTTGGAGATATTGCCAGTATTAAACAAAATTGACCTACCTTCTGCAAGAGTAGATGAAATTAAAGCAGAAATAGAAAACCAGATTGGCCTAGATACAGAGGGGATTCCGCTAGTTTCTGCAAAAACAGGTCTCAATATAGAAGATGTTTTGGAAGATATAGTGGCAAATGTCCCAGCTCCAGAAGACCATGATGATAAGCCACTAAAGGCTCTAATCTTTGATTCATATTACGATTCCTACCGTGGAGTAATATGCTATGTCAGAGTTTTTGAAGGCGTGGTAAAACCTGGTGATGAGATAAAGATGATGAATACGGGTAAGATCTACGAAGTAAATACAGTAGGTTATACTATGAAAAACCGCATAGAGACCAAGGAACTAAGGTCTGGAGATGTTGGATTTATAGAAGCTTCTATTAAGGAAGTAAAAGATGCTAGAGTTGGTGATACCATAACGCTTGCAGATCATCCTACTGAAAAAGCTTTATCAGGCTATAAGGAAGTACTTCCTATGGTTTATTCTGGTATATATCCAGCTGAGGGTGAAAGCTTTGATAAGCTAAGAGATGCCCTAGAAAAGCTTCAAGTAAATGATGCTGCTCTAGTATTTGAACAAGAAAATTCCCAAGCTCTTGGTGTTGGTTTACGTTCAGGATTTTTGGGACTGCTTCACATGGACATCATAACCCAAAGACTAGAACGTGAGTACGACCTTAATATCATAGCTACAGCTCCATCTGTAATATATAAGATTAAGCTTAAGAACAAAGATGAAGAAATAGAAATCCAAAACCCAAATGATTTCCCAGATCCTGCTATTATTGACTATATCAAAGAGCCAGTCACAAGGGCTGAGATTATAACTCCATCTGATTATATAGGCCAGGTTATGAACCTTGCTCAAAATAGACGTGGGGAACTTATCGATATGACCTATATTGACGAGACTAGGGTTTCAATCAAGTACAAAATCCCACTAAATGAGGTAATATACAACTTCTTTGATAGTTTAAAATCTAGAACTCGTGGTTATGCTTCTCTTGATTATGAACTAATTGGTTATAAAGAATCTGACTTAGTAAAACTTGAAATCCTAATCAATGATGATGTTGTAGATGCCCTATCAATCATTGTCCATAGGAATAGTGCCTATACCAGGGGCCGTGGTATAGTAGAAAAACTCAAAGATGAGATACCACGCCAACAATTTGCAATCCCTATCCAAGCTGCTATCGGTGGCAAGATTATAGCAAGGGAAACTGTAAGGGCTCTAAGAAAAGACGTTATAGCAAAGTGCTACGGAGGAGATATATCCAGGAAGAAAAAGCTTCTTGAAAAACAAAAAGAAGGTAAAAAGCGTATGCGACAACTTGGTAGCGTATCAGTCCCACAAGATGCCTTCCTTGCAGTGCTTAAATATGACGACGATGAGAAATAACAAAACGGTTAGTAGCCGTTTTTTTCTTTGATATTTCTTCAAATGATTTGGGTATTATTTAAATATAATTAAAATTATAAAGGAGAGAATATGGCTATAAAAAATATTACAGTGGCTGGTGGCGGAGTACTAGGTGCTCAAATTGCTTATGCAGCAGCCTTTCATGGATTTGATGTAACCATTTGGGGTAGAAGCGAAGGCTCTATAGAAAGAGCAAAGCCAAGAATTGAAAGTGTTCACAATCTATATACTAAAGAATTAGAAATAGCTCCAACTTATATTGGAAGTGAAAATCCTAATTACCCAAGATCATTTTTTTCTGATAAGTCAGAGATAACACAAGCTAGAATTGATGAACTAAAGGCTAAAAATGAAGAAGTATATGCCAATATGAAGTATTCGACAGACTTAGAAGAAGCTATGAAAGATGCTGACCTAGTAATAGAAGCAATAGCTGAGATTGTTGAAGAAAAGAAAGCATTCTACGAAAAAATGGCACCATTCTTAAAGGAAGATGCTATTATAGTTACAAATTCATCAACCCTACTACCATCTACCTTTAGAGAATATACAGGTAGAGAAGACAAATTCCTAAGCCTACACTTTGCCAATAATATCCACAGACAAAATCTTGCTGAAGTTATGAGACACGATAAGACAAGTGATGAGGCCTTTGAATCAGTAGTACAATTTGCCAAAGATATAGGAATGTACGCAGCTATTATAAATAAAGAACAACCAGGATATATATTAAACTCAATCCTTGTTCCACTAATAAATGCAGGACTTAAACTATATGGAGATGACATAGCAAGTCCAGAAGATATAGATATGGACTGGAAATTAGGAACAGGCTCACCACGTGGACCATTTGAAATTATTGACATAGTTGGAATTACAACAGTAATTAATATTACAAGTGCAAACCCAGAAGCTAATGACCCAAATTCATCCTTAGGAAAAGCAGTTGCAAAATTAAAAGAAAGAGCTGATAAGGGACTAAAGGGAATTGAAACAGGCGAAGGTTTCTATAAATATAAATAAAATATTGCATATAAAAAGTGGCCCAAGAGCCACTTTTTTGCTTGTTATTTATAGAATACAGCTTCGATATTGTTTCCATCAAAGTCGTGGAAAAATGCTGCGTAGTAGTTTGGGGCGTATTTTTCGCGTATGCCTGGACCTCCGTTGTCACTTGCACCAAGCTCTAGAGCCTTATTGTAGAAGTTTTTAACTTCTTCTTCGCTATTAACTCTAAATGCAACATGAGTGTTGTTTGGATTTCCATTAGCAATCCATAATTCTGGAGCAGTTTGTGAATCTTTGTTTCCAAACCCTACAGCTTCATCATAATCAGCCTTTTTTATAATTCCTATTTCTCCTAATACTTTTTCATAAAATTCCTTAGATTTTTCTATATCAGAAACTTTTAAAGTGATGTGATCTAACATATAGCCTCCTATTTTTAAGTTCCTATTTATTTATTACCCAGTAATTATTAAATTTTATATTTTTCTTTTTCTTCAAAATATAGGCTTGAGGATAATACAAATAGGTAAATGGAAAGGGCAGTTATTAAAATAAATCCAAGGTCACGAACCGGGTGAAAACTTGATAAGTCATAGCCTTTTATGAGAAAAGTTGCTAATACATAGGATAGAGGCAAACTTACTAGTCTAATTTTCTTATACTTATCCCATTTTCTAAAAATTGTAAATGATAAGATTAGTCCTAAGGCAAATAGACATAAAGCTATTTTTGTATAAGAAGCAAAGATTAATCTAGGCAAGGATAGGGATCCGGAATTTATTGTAAAGCCATGAGGGTCGTACAAGACCTTTGCTGCCTTATTGCCATTATTGTTATACAAAATTACATTGTAGTCTTTCTTATCAAGCGTTAAGACTTGCTTTTCTCCTCCCAATATCCTGTCTAGATAGGAATAACTTCCGTCTATGTAGAGAGTGTCACCATATTCTTCATTTGCGTAATCAGTGTAGATTCTTGTTACATCGTCTCTAAATTCATAGATTATCTTATCATCACTTGATGATCTTTTGATTAAATCCTTGTCATAATCTATTTGCCTAGGATTGGTTAAGAAGGAAAATATTATCAAAAGCACTGAAAAAACCAAAGATCCAATCATACGTGATCGATTTTTCTTGTTTTTCTCTATACTTTGGCTTACAAATTCTAAGGGTTGGTTATTTGTAACTTCATCATCATCCAGACTTTGATAGTAATCCCTACAAGATTTGCAAGTTTTTATGTGTTCTTCTACCAATTCTTTACTTTCTTTACTAGAAATCCCCTCTTTGTATAGGGGGATCAAGTCTTTTATAATATTACAATCCACAATTATCCTCCAAGATATCCTTTAATTTTTCCTTTGCCCTATAATAACAAACGCAGGCCCAGTTAGAAGTTTTCCCGTAGATTTTTCCTATTTCTTTAAAGGACAAATCATTTAACCTAAGCTTTGTAATAGACCTATAAGGTTCATCAAGCTTATCTATGGCATCATTTAGGACCTTTACATTATCGATTTCTATGAGATTTTCTTCAAAGGAATCGATGCCTTGGTCAAACTTTTCTATATCATCTGTTGACATCATTAGCTTATTTTTATTATAGTAATTAATGTAAGTATTTTTTGCTATTGTAAAAATATAGGCCTTAATATTTGTAGTTTTTTCTATTTTATTACTATTATTGATGACTTTTAGAAAAGTTTCGCTTGTTATATCCTGGGCTATGTCTTTATTTTTACTCAAAGAGAGCAAGAATCTATACACATCTTCAAAGTATATTCTATATATTTTTTCGATATCCATTTTGCCCTCCTCATATATAAGACAATTGAGATTAATATTTCTTACAGACACTCTTTGTGATATAATAATATTATCAAATATTAAAGGAGATGCCATGAGAAATAAAGAACTTTATGAAAGAATATTTTTACGAACAACAATTATTATTTTAACCATATTATTTTTATTATTTCTTGCACCAGCCCTATTAAATGCCCTCATGCCTATAATACTAGCTCTAGTAATAGTAGGATTATTGGCACCATCTATAAGAAAGATTGACCATATCCTACCAATCAAACACAAGGCGGTATCCTACCTGCTTGGTACAATCCTGCTCTTGCTTTTACTATTCTTCATGGTATGGTTCATCCAATTTATAGTAAATCAAGTATCTGGACTGGTAGGCAATATCATAAGCAATTGGGATAAGATTGTATCTTCTGTAAATACTTGGATCAATGATGCCAATTCACAGATTAACCTCATGCCAGACTATGTATCAAACACAATAAGGTCTGGACTTAAGTCTTTGTATGAATGGCTGGGAAGCTTGCAAAAAAACGCAATCAATATTACCTTTGGATTTACCCAAGCCTTTATAAATACATCCAATGAAATAATATTTTTTGTGATTACCTTTGTAGTAGCATTTTATATAATACTTGGCGATATGCAAAATGTTTCTGATAAATACCATCTATTGATACCAGAAAAGTCAAAGAATAACCTTTCTTTGATAAGGACTGTCTTTAAGAATTCAACCTGGAATTATATAAAGTCCCAACTAAAACTAGCCTTGCTGTGCACAATAATAATGGCGATTTTCCTGTTTTTCATAGGCCAACAATATTTCATACCAATAGCCCTAATATTAGGATTTGTAGACATACTTCCTATGATTGGTCCTATAATAGTCCTCTTGCCATGGTCAATAATAGAACTACTTATATTTGATAATACCTTCAAAGCCTTAGGACTATTGATTGTATTGACAGCTTGGACTGGGCTTAGACAAGTGATTTCTCCAAAGGTAATAGGAAGTTCTGCAGATATACACCCAATTCTATCAGTTATAGCTCTTTATGCTGGACTAAAACTTTTTGGAGTGATGGGAGCCATATTTTTGCCAGTTGTATTTATATTTATTGTAGGAATTTATAGGTCTGGAATAATTGATAATTGGATATATGATTACAAAGAATTCTTCAAATATGTATCCAATACTCTAAACATTGGCAAAAGAAATATAGATATTCCAGGTGATAATAATTAAAAATTAAGTATAGTGAACTTAGTGATAACAATTATCAATAGGAGAGATTATGGATAAATACAATGTTAAAATTTTAGATAAAAAAGAAGAATACAAATATGTATGGACATATACTTTGGAAAAACCAGAAGATCTGACCTGGGAGGAGGGATCAAGCTTCCACCTTGCCTTACCTGGCTATGATGAGGGTGAGGAAGTTAATAAAAAGCTAATCCATCACCTTAGTATAAATACTTTGATAAGTGAGGGCAAAATAAGATTTACAACCAAAATCCCAATAAGAAAGTCTCCATTTAAAAAAGTACTTTCAAATCTAGAAGCAGGAGATGTGGTGACAATCTTTAAAATCAAATCACATATGGCATTAAGAAGGGAAAATCTACCACTCATTGCCCTATCTCAAGGTCTAGCAATGTCAACTATCAGACCACTTATTAAAAAGTTTGAAGAAGATAGCTCAAATATCCCAGAATTTATTAGCGTAAATGTCAATGCCAAAGATACCCATCTATACGAAAGAGACTTTTCAAGTATTGATCACTCACTATTATTAAAATATTGGCTAGATAGTAGAAGCGACTACCTTGAAAAGATAAAAGACCTTGCACAAAATAAAAGTGATGGATATTTTTATGTAGTAGGTAGCGAAAACTTTGTTCTAGACACCCTTTATATATTAAGGGAAAATGGTATCAAAGATGATAAGCTAATAATTGACAAAAAGCCAGAAAAAAGAGAGATAATATTTAAAACTTTAGAAAACTATAAAATAATACTTTAAGAGAAAAAACTTCCAAGCATATTACTTGGAAGCTTTTTTTATCTTATCAAAACTAAGTATAATGGAAAAATATTCTCCATCGATATCTGCTGATATTTCCCCATTTAGCTTCTCGGCAAGCCCTTTACAAATGGCAAGACCAAGACCTGTAGATGAACCAGTTCTTGAATCACTCGCCTTGTAAAATTCCTTAAATATATCATCTTTGTTTATTATAAGATCGTCTTTGATTTTATTTTTACTTACAAAAATTATTTTATCATCTACTTCTCTAAGACTAAGATGAATTGGACTTTGACCATGTTCCAATATATTTTTGTAAATATTTTGAAAAATTCTACAAAGACCATCCTTGTTTGCCAATATAAAAACTTTATTTTCTGTAAAGTCTATTGTAGGTTCAATATTCCTTAATTTAAAATCTTCGTAGTAATTAAATAACGTTTCTAGGGCAAGAGATGTAATATCAATTTTCTCCATCTCAAGTTTGTATTCTTCTTCTTGAAGTTTTATAAAGGTAAATAGCTGGTCTAGGATATTATTTAGACTATTGATGCGATTTTTCATTATGGAAATATACTTTTCAAAATTTTCATTATTATTTTCAATGACTTGCAAATAACCATCTAGGGAAGTAAGTGGCGTCCTAATATCATGGGAGAGACCTCTAATAGTATTTTGCAGATATTTTTCCTTATTGATATAATTTTTTTCTTTACTATGGTAACTATCCAAAAATTCATTGATAACTTCTGAAAATTGGGCGAAGGGTTTTATTGATAATCCTGTACTTATTCTCATTTGTGTATTATTTTTAATTAGGAATGTAATTTGATCATTAATGTTATATATTTCTTTAATAATAAGTACATTTATTGATAGTGAGATTAGCAATAAGCTAATTAGAATCCAGATAGTGTACATAATATATTCCCCTTTTATATGTCTTTTTTATTTATTATAACAGAAGACATACACAAAGATATAACAGCAATAATTATTGCGACTATAATGGATCTTATTAGATCCGAATCTGTACTATTGAAGTTAGTTGAAATTATGTTTCCTATATTTACAAAATTAGAAAGTGTAAAATCATCGGATAAATTTTTAAACATAGACATAAGCTGATCTGCAAGTCCTATAAATAGTTTAAAAAGTATAGTTGGATACAAGAGGGTAAACATCAATGTCTTTGATGTAGAGCGACTTGCTGTAGCTACTAATAGTATTACTGCAAGGTAGGATATATGAGATATTAGCTCTACAAGAAGGATTTTAACTAATCTTGGATAGTCTGTAAACTTGAGCATTCCATTATTTATGTGTGGACCTGCGAGAGTTAGAATTACTCCGCTTATAGCAAAGCTTACTATAACAAATAAGGTTGCGGCAATAAAGGTTGCCATTATATATGATCCCTTATTTTTGCTCATTCCAATGAAATTTTTAACGCAACCATTACTATAAGGATTGGTAAAGAAAAGGGATCCAAATATTATTAGAAATACTAGATAGGTTGCTTGTGAAAATGAAGATATTACAAAGTCCTCACCACTATCAGTCAATGTTTCAACTTGGCTTCTATCAAACTCAACCTTGACACCATCGGTGTTGTTATTGCTAGTCTCTACAATTGTTTGATCTAAGTTGTCCATGTTTTTAGTAGTATAGTCAACTAAGCCAACTGTCATAAGAAATGTCAGTATAGCAGCTAAAAATATAAAATAAGAATATTTACTTTTGAAAATTCTACATAATTCCATTTTCATAAGGTTTAACATATTAAGCTCCTTTATTTCCCAATAATTTGATGTAGTATTCTTCCAAGGAGGTATTGTGAACATTAATATAGTTTATTTTAATACCTGCCTCATATAGACAAGATATTATATCATTTGTAAATTTGCTATCTATGTATATATGAATCATATTGTTATCCAGCAATTTATAAGGTCCGATCTTTCTTTCATCTAGAGCAAGGATAGTCTTTTTGGGATCATCAGTAAGGACTTCTATCCTGTCTTTGGTAGACTCTTCAAGTTCTTTTTTCGTAAAGTTTGCTACTAGAGATCCCTTGTCTATGATAGCAAAATTTGTTGCAAGCTTTCCTAGTTCATCTAATATATGTGAAGATATAAGAAAAGTTATATTACTTTCTTTGTTCAACTTAGCTATTATGTTTCTAATATCAATAATTCCTTGGGGATCTAGGCCGTTTATTGGTTCGTCTAGAACTACTATATCTGGATTACCAACAAGGGCTAGGGATATGCCAAGTCTTTGTTTCATTCCGAGGGAAAAATCTTTGATCTTTTTCTTGCCAACATTTCCAAGTCCTAACAAGTCTAGAGTTTCATATATGTACTTATCGCCTGCTAGTCCTAGGGACTTACCTTTAAGTAACATATTATCGTAGGCTGTCATAGTAGGGTAAGATCCTACATTTTCTATCAGAGCTGATAGTCTTCTTTGACTTATCTTATTGTCCTCGTTAGAATTAGAAAAAATTTGATAAGTTCCCGAAGTAGGTTTTGATAAATTAGCAATCATCTTCATAAAAGTAGTTTTACCAGCACCATTTTTTCCTATAAGGCCATATATATCTCCTTGGTTTATGGTTAAAGATATATTGTCTACAGCCTTGTAATTGCCAAAAGTTTTGCATAAGTTTTTTGTCTGTACTATTGGATTCATAATCGCTCCTTTCAAAAGTGTTTATCTTTGTCTATCTATATAATATATGAAAAATATTAATAAAGCTTATATAAAGTTTAAAGAAATCATAAAGATTAAAAAAACCATCATAAAGATGGCTTAAAAAAACTATTTTGCAAGTTTAAATCCTATTCCCCAAACCGTTTCAATATAATCTTCCTTGGTGTATTTTTTAATCTTTTTTCTAAGATTAGATATATGAACGTTTATAGAATTATCTGTAGGAAGATAATAGTCGCCTTGGCTATATTCATATATATTTTCTTTAGTAAATACTTGATTTGGATTTGAAATTAATAGTTCTAGGATTCTAAATTCTGTTTTTGTAAGAGAAAGAGCCTTATCATCAACATAAGCTTGGTAATTATCTATCCTTAAGGATTTATAGCTTAGGCTTTTACTAGCGGATGAAACATCACTTCTTTTTGTAAGGATATTTGCCCTAGCAAGGAGTTCCTCAACGTTAAAAGGCTTGGTCATATAATCATCGGCTCCACCCCTTAGTAGGGCAAGTTTTGAGTCCATAGAATCTTTTGACGATAGGATTAAGACAGGAGCATTGGTAACTTTTTTTATTTCTTCTATGACTTTCTCCCCAGCTAGTCCTGGTAGCATTAGGTCTAGGATAAATAAGTCAAAATCCTCCTTAATATATATGAGAGCTTCTGTACCGGAATAAACTTTCTTACAAGCAAAGTCATTTTTTGTCAAGACTTCAGAAATTATATTATTAATGTCATTGTCATCTTCTATGATTAGAACTTTTTTTGCCATATGTATCCCCTTTGTTTCTTTGATTAAAGTATACCACATATTAGCCTTTCTTATTACAATAGATAAATTTATTTAAACTAGTATATTTTTTATGATAAAAAGGAGTTTTTATGGAAAAAGTTGGTTGCTATATTCACATACCATTTTGCCAAAAAAAGTGTTATTATTGTGATTTTTGTGCCTATATGAATGTAGAGGATAGGATAGATTCCTATATTAAAAATTTGAAAAAAGAAATAAATCTTTACCAAGAAAGGCTTAGTATGGATATTGATTCCATATATATTGGAGGTGGTACCCCTTCTTATATAGATCCAGTCTATATAAAAGAGATTATAGATGAAGTAAGAAAATTTAAAATAAGCAACTTAAAAGAATTTACCATAGAATGTAATCCCAATTCCATATCTAAGGAAAAACTAGCAATCTATAAGGACATTGGTATTAATAGGATTTCTCTTGGTGTCCAGTCCTTTGATGATGAGGTACTAAGAGCCATTGGCAGAAATCATACAGCAGATATCGCTTTAAAAGATATAGATATGATTAGGAATGCTGGCTTTGACAACTTATCTTTTGACCTCATGCTAAATCTACCAAAGCAAACTTATGGGTCTATCAAAAATGATTTTTCTATGGTAAAAAAGATTTCACCTGAACACATTTCATGGTATTCCCTAATCATTGAAGAAGGTTCTAGATTTTATGCTTTGGATAAAAAGGGTAAGCTTTTCTTGATGGAAGATGATGATGAAGTTGATATATTTGAAGAAATTATAGGAGAACTTGATTCTTTTGGTCTTAAGCGTTATGAGATATCAAATTTTGCCAAGGAAGGCTATGAATCTTACCACAACAAGAAATACTGGGAGGGGAGAGGATATATTGCCTTCGGTATGAGCGGATCTGGATACCTTACTAACTACAGATACACCAATACTAGAAACTTTATCCATTATGGACAAAAGATTGATCAGGGAAATTTACCAATTGATGAGATTTCCTATATAGGTAAAGAAGATAAAGAAAAAGAATATATTATTTTTAAACTAAGGGAAACATCTGGTATAAATCTTGAGAATTTCAAAAAGCTATTTGGCCATGATTTTTTGCATACTTATAAAAAGGAAATTGATCAATTCATAGATGATGACTTTTTTGTCATAGATGAAAACTTCAAATTTAGCCAAAAAGGCATGAATTTGTCCAATGAATTTTATAGGTTAATAATTTAATTTTATTTGCTTGACAGGGGGTAATTAGCTAGTATATTATTATTAGCAGTCGACAGTAATGAGTGCTAAAAGGAGATAAAATGAATGATAGGAAGCTAAAAATATTATTCTCTATCATAAACTCTTACATCATTGACGGCGAGCCTATTGGTTCAAAATCTTTGGCTGATGAATACAATATGAATATTTCAGCTGCAACAATTAGAAATGAGATGAGCGCTCTTGAAAAGATGGGTTTTATAGAAAAAGCCCACACATCAAGCGGCAGGCTTCCTTCGGATAAGGGCTATAGATTATTTGTTGACTATTTATTGGCAAATGGACTTAATGAAAATATCCGCCCTAATCGAAGTGACAGGATGATAAGTTTATTGGACAAAAGATATCACAATGCATCTGACATTGTTGAGACTGCAACTAAGATACTAGCCGATCTTACAAATTTGACCGCAGTATCAGTCACATTAAAAAACCAGATCAAGAAAATAAATAATATGGAGTTGATAAGACTTTCTAGCAATCAAGTATTACTTGTGGCAGTCTTTGACAACGGCTTGATATTAAATGAGATAATCCGCTTGGATTATGAGATATCAACTGATGAACTCATATTTATTAACAATGTCCTAAGCGACACTTTAGTGGGATCTGATATTAAAAATGTTAACGAAAACCTAAAGAAACTTGAAGATAATCTTCTAAGTGAGTATAGGGATCTTATGGATAATATCCATAAAAGACTTGAGGGCAAATCTTACAATGACGCAGAAAGAGATGTTCAAATTGAGGGCTTAGGCAATATCTTCAACTTTAAGGAGTATGAAGATTTATCTAAGGCACGCGAGTTTATTAAGTTATTTGATAGCAAGGATAGGGTAAATAAGATAATTGCCGATAGAAACTACAATAACCTATATGTTTCTATAGGTTATGAAAATGGCCTTGATGAACTTAAGGATAATACTATCATCACATCATATTTTAAGGTCAATGATGAAGTAGTCGGACACATTGGTGTGGTAGGACTTACCAGACTTAATTACCTAGATGTGATATCAAATATAATAATGATATCAGATTTGCTTAATAAATAAAGGAGTTTGTAGTGGATAATGACAAAATAAAAAATGAAAATTTAGACCAGGAACTTGATGAAAATCTTGAAGATGAAATCATAGAAGATAACGATGATGAAGAAGTAATCGAAGCTGAAATAGTAGAGGATGATGAGGAAATTAGCGAAGAAGTTATTGAAGAAGACTTTAATGAATTTAAGGAAAAATACCAAAGACTTCTAGCTGATTTTACAAATTATAAGCAAAGAGAAGAAGCTAGCAAGGCTGACTTTAAAAAGTACGCTTGTTCTAATTTGGTAGAAAAGCTCTTGCCAGTTTTGGACAACTTTGATAGGGCTATAGCTAGTGCTAGCGAAGATGACCCACTTATAAAGGGTGTGGTTATGACTCGCGATGAGATGCTAAAAGTCCTAGAAAACGAAGGTTTGGAAGTAATTCCATCAGACGGTGAAGTTTTTGATTACAATGTTCACCAAGCAGTTTTATCAGAAGAATCAGACACTGTAGAAAGCGATCATATAATAGAAACCTTTCAAAAAGGTTATAAGTTAAACGATAGAGTAATAAGACCTGCAATGGTTAAGGTAGCAAAATAGGAGGCTAATTAATATGGCAAAAATTATAGGAATTGACTTAGGTACAACAAACTCAGCAGTAGCTGTTATGGAGGGTGGTAGCCCAGTAATAATCCCAAACAGTGAAGGTAATAGAACAACTCCATCAGTTGTAGCTTTCTCAAAAGACGGAGAAAGATTGGTTGGAGAAACAGCAAAAAGACAAGCTATAACAAACCCAGATAGAACAATTTCTTCTATTAAAAGAGAAATGGGTTCTGATTTCAAGACAGCAGAAATTGACGGCAAAAAATATTCACCAGAAGAAATTTCTGCAATGATTTTACAAAAATTAAAATCTGACGCTGAAAAATACTTAAACGACACAGTAACAAATGCAGTAATCACAGTACCAGCTTACTTTACTGATGCTCAAAGACAAGCAACAAAAGACGCTGGAAAGATTGCTGGTCTTACAGTAGATAGAATCATCAACGAACCAACAGCTGCTTCTCTTGCATACGGCCTAGACAAAGAACACGACCAAGCCAAAATAATGGTATATGACCTTGGTGGTGGTACATTCGACGTATCAATCCTAGAAGTAGGAGATGGTGTATTTGAAGTACTTTCAACTCGTGGTAACAACAGATTAGGTGGAGACGACTTTGATAACAAAGTAGTTGATTACCTATCAAGTGAATTCAAAAAAGAAAGTGGAGTAGACCTAACAAAAGACCTAACAGCTATGCAAAGACTAAAAGATGCAGCTGAAAAGGCTAAGAAAGAACTATCATCAACAATGACAACAAATGTAAACCTACCGTTTATCACAGCTGTTGATGGCCAACCTGTTCACTTGGATATATCTTTATCACGTGCAAAATTTGATGAACTTACAAAAGATTTAGTAGAAGCAACAAGAGGACCAGTAAATGATGCTCTTAAAGATGCAGGACTTTCTGCAAGTGGTGTAGAAAAAGTATTACTTGTTGGTGGATCTACAAGAATCCCAGCAGTACAAGAACTAGTTAAAAACATAATCGGAAAAGAACCACAAAGAGATATCAACCCAGATGAATCAGTAGCTCTAGGTGCTGCTATCCAAGGTGGAGTTCTTACAGGTGAAGTAAAAGACTTACTATTATTAGACGTTACACCACTATCACTTGGTATCGAAACCCTAGGTGGAGTTGCTACAAAACTAATCGAAAGAAACACAACAATTCCAACAAAGAAATCCCAAGTATTTACAACTGCAGCAGATGGACAAACAGAAGTAGATATCCATGTAGTTCAAGGTGAACGTGAAATGGCAGCAGATAATACAACACTTGGACGTTTCCAACTAACAGGTATACCTGCAGCAAGACGTGGAGTACCACAAATCGAAGTAACATTTGATATAGATGCCAACGGTATAGTAAATGTAACAGCAAAAGACCAAGGTTCAGGAAAAGAACAAAAGATTACAATCACATCAAGCTCAAACTTAACTGACGAAGAAATCGACAGAAAAGTAAAAGAAGCTGAACAATTTGCTGAAGAAGACAAAAAGAAAAAAGAAGACATCGATACAAAGAACAATGCAGAAAGTCTTGTTTACCAAGCTCGTAAAACTCTAGAAGATGCCAAAATCGAAGGCGCTGAAAAAGAAGAAATCGAAGCAAAAATCAACAAACTAGAAGAAGCTATCAATTCTAATGACACTGAAGCTATCAAAGCTCAAACAGAAGAATTACAAAATACAATCTATTCAATGAGTGAAAAGATGTATCAAGCTAATGCAAATAATTCTGAGCAAGCAGGCACTGATGATGATGTAGTTGATGCTGACTATGAAGTAATCGATGAAGATGAAGAATAATATATATTAGCAAATTAATATAGTTTGAGTATAATAACTTAAATAAAATTAAAAAGGCTATTTCATAACGAAATAGCTTTTTTTAAGTCTAAATAGTGGAGGGAAAATGCAAGATCCATATGAAGTGCTTGGCGTAAGCCGAGAAGCCACAGCAGATGAGATAAAAAGAGAATATAGAAAACTTGCCAAGAAATATCACCCTGACCTAAATCCGGGAGATAGCGAAGCAGAACAAAAGTTCAAAGAAGCAACGTTAGCCTACGAGATCCTATCAGACGAAGAAAAAAGAGCCCAATACGATAGATTTGGCGAAGCAGCCTTTACTAACGGTGGAGGTGGCTATAGTGGTGGATTTACTGGAGGCTTTGGAGACTTGTTTGGGGACTTATTTACAGATCTATTTTCAGGAGCTGGAAGTCAACAGACAAACAGACCCACTAAGGGTGCAGATATCCAACAAGTAGTAAATCTAACCTTTGCAGAAGCAGCCTTTGGAGTGGACAAGGAAATCCAAGTTCGTAGGGAAGAAATTTGTCTAACTTGTGGTGGATCTGGAGCAGAAGACGAAAGCTCCATCCATACTTGCTCAAAATGTAATGGTCAAGGTGTTGTAAACCAAGTTAGTCAAACACCTTTTGGCAGAATGAGTAGGACAGTAACCTGTGATCAGTGTCATGGAACAGGCAAGGTAATAGAAGAACCATGCAAAAACTGTCATGGTGATGGCAGGATTCAAAAGAGCGAAAGAATTAAGATTGAAATTCCATCTGGTGTTGAAACAAACAATGTCATGCGAGTTTCTAACAAGGGAGATGCTGGCTACAATGGTGGGCCAAATGGGGACTTATATGTCATCATGCATGTAGAAGAACATGACATATTCAAACGTGATGGCCTAGATATTTACTACGATATGCCTATATCTTTCCCAACAGCAGCCCTTGGCGGTGAGATTGAAATACCTACAATAAAGGAAAAGATGACCTTTGATATTCCAGCAGGAACTCAAACAGGCACTAAATTTAAGGTCAAAAAACAAGGAATTACAGATGCTAGGACTAATAGAACAGGCGACTTATACTTTTATGTCAAAGTCCTAACTCCTGAAAATCTTAACAGCGAACAAAAAGATGCCCTAAAGGCCTACGCCAACACTGTAGGTGCAGATGTCAAAGAACATCAGAAAGGCTTCTTCGAAAAACTAAAGGATTTATTTGATTAATGGCAAACACATTTAACATCATAACACTAGGATGTAAGGTAAACCAATACGAATCAGAAGCAGTAGAAGAACTATTTTTACAAAAAGGCTACGAAAAAGCTCATAGCAATGCAGACATATATGTAATAAATACCTGTACTGTGACCAATATGAGTGATAGGAAATCAAGGCAAATGATATCCAAGGCTCGCCGCGACAACCCAGATGCCATAGTTGCAGTAATGGGTTGTTATTCACAAGTAAAGCCAGAAGAAGTGGCCAAAATAGAAGGGGTAGATATAGTCCTTGGATCTCGTAACAAGGAAAATGTTGTGGACTTATGTGAGGATATACTACAAAATAAAAATGCCATCGATAAAATTATAGCCCCATCTGAAAGTAAAACTTTTGAAGAATTGCAAATATCAAATCAAACAGAAATGACCAGAGCCTATATCAAAATTCAAGACGGTTGCAATATGTACTGTTCATATTGTTTGATTCCCTATGCAAGGGGAAACATAGTAAGCCGTGATATCGACTCCATAGTAGAAGAAACAAAGAGACTTGCCGACAATGGCTTTAAGGAAATAGTCCTAACAGGCATACATGTTGCAAGCTATGGCAAGGACTTTGATAGCGATATTTCCCTAATAGATGTCATAGAAGCTGTGGCAAGTGTAGAGGGGATTTGCCGTATCAGACTTTCATCCATGGAGCCAAGGCATATAAGCCGAGATTTCCTAGAGAGAATGAAGGAAACTGGCAAGGCCTGCGACCACTTCCACCTATCCCTACAATCAGGATCTGATGACATCCTTAAGGCTATGAATCGCAAGTACGATAGGAAAATGTATAGGGAAAAAGTTGACCTTATAAGAGAGGTCTTTCCAAATGCTGGACTTACGACTGATATCATAGTAGGCTTTCCAAATGAGAGCGAAGAAAACCATAAAGAAACTATGGAATTTGTAGATGAGATTAAATTTGCCAAAACTCACCTATTCAAATATTCGCCAAGAGAAGGCACAAGAGCTGCCAAAATGGGTGGACAAATTGATGGAAATATCAAAAAACAAAGGCTCCACGACCTAGAAAGAATAGAAGAAAAAAATAGGATGGACTTTCTCAAAAAACAAATAGGAAAAGTTCTAGAAGTTCTTATAGAATCAAAATCTGACCTAGAAGGATACTCTGGAGGATATTCAACAAATTACCTAAAGGTAAATGTCAAAAATGATATAGAAGCCAACACTATAGTAGAGGTAAAAATCACCGATATCATAGAAGGTGAACTTGTCGGAGAAATTATCTAAAAAAACTAAAATATTAGATGTCTATTTATCAATATTTTGTTGACTGAGATTTTTTCTTGTGGTATTATATATAGCAATGGGGGTGAAGTATGGATTGTGTATTTTGCAAGATTGCAGCAGGAGAAATTCCTACTGAAGCGATCTATGAAGATGAAAATTTAATTGCATTTAATGATCTAGATCCACAAGCACCTATCCATTTTCTTGTTATACCAAAAAAGCACATAACAAGTTTAGCTACGCTTGATGAAGCTGACAGCGCTCTTATAAGTCAAATTATGCTAACTATAGCAAAACTTGCCAAAGATAAAGGCCTAGAAGGCTACAGAGTTGTCACAAACATTGGCGAAGAAGGGGGACAAAGCGTTCCTCACTTGCATTTTCATGTACTAGGGGGCAGATCATTTAACTGGCCACCAGGCTGATTTGTAACTTAGAATATTGAAAAAATTGTGTTATACGAGAGGGGGGATAGAGATGACAGAGATCAGAGTTGGAGAAAACGAATCAATCGATAGTGCAATTAAAAGATTCAAAAGACAATGCGCAAGATCCGGTGTACTTTCTGAATACAGAAGAAGAGAACACTACGAAAAACCAAGCGTTATTAGAAAGAAAAAAAATGACGCTGCTAAAAGAAAAAACAGAAAAAATAAATAATAAAATTTTAAAGGACCCTAGGGTTCTTTTTATTTTGCCTAAAATTGGGTAAAAATCCAATATATGAGGTGAAAATATGAAAATAGCGTTTTTTAAAGCCCATCACCTGGCCTATGACTATGTCAAGGAGTGGGAAAATGAAAATAAGATAAAAGTTGATATAATTGACGAGAAACTTAGCCCAGATAATTTGGATATATTGGCTGATTATGATGGAATTGCCATGACCCTACCCAAATCTTTTGACAATCTTATCTATGAGAAATTACATAGACTAGGTATCAAGCAGATTGCCTTAACATCAGTTGGCTATGATATCTTCGACCTTGAAAAAGCAAAGGAAAATGACATTATCATCACTAATGTTCCAGACTATTCTCCAGAATCCATAGCAGAATTTACCATAATGATGATTCTAAAGGCACTAAAGAAAGATAAAGAAATTCAAAAGAACTTAAGGGATAACGACTATAGGCAAAAGGCAAATATCTTAGGACAAACATTTAAGGGCAAGACTTTGGGCATCTATGGCCTTGGAAGGATTGGCCAAGATGTAGCAAAGATTGCAGATGCCTTTGGAGCAAATGTAGTTACTTACAGCCCTCGTGGCAAAAAAGATATTGATGGAGTGACATTTTTATCTTCTTATGATGAGCTTTTGAAAAAATCAGACATCATAACAATTCATTCAGCCCTTACAGAGGAAAACTATCACTTCTTTGATAAGGAAGCTTTTGCCAAGATGAAAGATGGAGCATTGATATTTAATTGTGCTAGGGGAGGTCTTATCAATACAAAAGACTTGCTAGATGCCATTGATAGTGGAAAGATTGCCTTTGCTGGCCTTGATGTCTATGAAAATGAGAAGGTTATAAATGGCAGGAAAGATCCAAACTACCAAGATGAGATTCTTGATAGGCTTTTGTCTAATGATAGGGTCGATTACTATCCTCACATAACATATCTGACCAATACCTCCCTAGAAAACCAAGCAAAATATGCCTTAAATGCTGTGGTAGAAGTCTTAAAAACAGGAGATAGTAAAAATAGGATTAATTAAAAATAAAGGTCAAACAGGATATCTTAGCTTGGCCTTTATTATTTGCTTCTATCATTTTATTTTGATAAAGTCAAAACATATTCGTATATTTCATTCTTATTAAAGGAAGACTTTTCTTTTATAATCTTTGTAATCTCCTTGGTGCGAAGACCTTCTTTGACTAAGTCTTTGATTTCTCCTTCAAAATCTTCTATGGATTGGTTTTTTATTTCTTCTCCACCAGATAAGATGAGGACAAATTCTCCCTTCAAGGTCAACTCTTCTATGTTAATTTTGCCAATTTCTTCTATATAATATTCTTCAAACTTCTTTGTAAGCTCACGGGCTATGCATAGTTTTCTTTCTGGGAAAATCTCCTTAAAATCTGTTATGGTTTTTGCTATGTTGTGGGGAGTATCAAAAAGGATAGAAGTACGAGTCTGCTCTTTTAGCTCTTGGTAGAGCTTTTCTTTGTCTCCTTGTTTTTTGGGAATGAATCCATAATAAATAAAGGAAGTGTTTTCCATACCCGATCCGACTAGGGCTGTAAGCATTGAGCTTGCGCCAGGTAAAATTGTGTAAGAAATGCCCTCCTCTATGCATTTTTTAATCAGTATATGGCCAGGGTCTGAGATACCTGGCATCCCTTGGTCGGTGATTATTCCATAGGTCATACCTGCCTTGCAATTTTCAATTAATTCCTCACTTTTGCTTACTTCATTAAACTTATGGTAGGAAGTGAGTTCTTTTTTTATATCAAAATAATCTAATAGCTTCCTGCTTTCCCTGGTATCTTCGCAGGCGATAATGTCTACTTCCTTTAGGGTGTTGATAGCTCTAATGGTCATATCTTCAAGGTTTCCAATAGGTGTAGGGATAAAGTATATTTGATAGTCCATATAAACTCCTTTAAAATAATTTATTCTTCTATGCCGTTTATTTCTTTAACTTCTTGGCTATATTGGCCGTCTTCGTAGATAATCAAGGGTTTTTCAATCTTTAGACCGTCATTTGCATTCTTGACAAATTCTATTAAGATAAATTCTGGTTTTTTATCGTAAGTAGATGATACAAAGCGGACTCTTTTTGCCTTTAGATTGGCAGATTGAGTAAATATATCAACCATGCGTTCAGGCTTATGGATCATAAATAGCTTGCCCCTGTCCTTTAGGGCCTTGTTGGCAAATTTGAATATATCTTCTAATTTGAGGTATTTTTCTTGGCGTGAGATTAGAAATTCCTCACTTTTATTGGAAATATTGTCGCAAATCTTGTAATAAGGAGGGTTGGTGATTATGTAATCATAATAATTTGGTCTGATTTCTACATTATTGAGGTCATCATTTATTACTTTTATATTATCTAGACCATTCAATGTAATGTTTTCACCAAGTAAGCTCGCCTTTTCTTCTTGGATTTCGATTGCTGTAACAGAATTTAGATTATAAAGACTGTTGGCTCCAAGGGCTAGTATTCCAGACCCAGCTCCTATATCAATTAAGTTTTTGCCTTCTCTCATCTTGGCAAAATCCATCAAAAGTATTGAATCAATGCCAAAGGAATAGGACTTATCTATATGTATCATTTTTATATTTGTTTTTGGTATATAATCTAATTTTTTCATATGTCTAGTATATCAAATTTTTACAATAAAAAAAGAAGGTCTATGGTCTGTGGCATATTTTTAAGAGCAAAAGTCCCCTTAAAATAATATCAATGGCAAAATTTCTTTTATCTTTGATATTATCCTGGGGACTTTATTAATTAGCTTTTATTTTTTATAAACTGATTTGAGTTCGTAGTATTCTAATAGACCGTGGATGCCGCCTTCTCTGCCAACTCCAGATTGCTTGTAGCCACCAAATGGTAGGTTATGGGCTTTTGATCCACCATTTACATAACATTCACCAGCTCTGATTTCTCTTGCAACTTCCAAAGCTTGATCATCTCCGCCAAATACTGCTGAAGATAGGCCATATTCTACTGCGTTTGCAACTTCTATGGCTTCTTTCTTATCCTTTACCTTGATAATTGATAAGACTGGACCAAAGATTTCTTCATCGTGGATTGTCATTCCAGGCTTAACATCTGTAAATATTATTGGTTTTACAAAATATCCGGGGCCTTTCTTTTCAAGAAGCTCTCCTTTAAGTAGATTGGCTCCTTCGTCAAGTCCAATGTTTACATATTTTTGAACTCTGTCAAATTGTTTTTGACTTGATAGTGGTCCAACTACTGTGTTTTCGTCATTTGGATCTCCTGATGGATAGTTGTCATATTGTTTTTCGAATTCTTCGACTACTTGGTCATAGATTTCTTCAACAACTACAGCACGAGATAGGCATGAACAGGTTTGACCGACATTTCTATAGACAGTGTCTAGGACTTGTTTGACACCTTTTTCTATGTCAGCACCCTTTAGAAATACTGCTGGGGACTTGCCACCTAGTTCTAGGACTACTTTCTTGGCTGATTGCATAGCAAGGCCTGCTGCTTGGCCACCACCGGTTATAGATCCAGTGTAGGAGACCATGGCTACTTTAGGGTTTTTGTTTAGGATGTCTCCAATTTCAGAACCTTGTCCTGTGACTAGGTTAAATACTCCCTTTGGAAGTCCAATCTCATCTAGGCCTTTGGCAAATAGATAAGCTGTTAGTGGGGTTGCAGTTGCTGGTTTTTGGACTACTGTACATCCAGATAATAGGGCAGGTATTACCTTTTGTACTATTTGACCAAGTGGATAGTTCCAAGGAGTGATTGATGCCACTACACCTATTGGTTCACGTAGCAAAAGTCCTCCTTCGTATTCTTCTTCTGTTTTGATATTTTTTACTTCTTTTATAAAGGTTTCTATTCTCTCAATTTGAGTTTTGACTTGGGAATCGTGACCTATGTGTTTTGGGATACCTAGTTATAGAAGGATAATCTCGTCAAATTCATCTTGGTGATATGTTATCCAATCCTTTAGTTTTTCCATATAGGCAATTCTCTCATCAAGGCTAGTCTTTGAGTAAGTTTTGAAGGCCTCATAGGCTGCATCACAAGCTTTGTCGATATCTTCTTTGCTAGCAGAAGGAATATTGGCAATTATTTCTTCCGTTGCAGGATTTTCAACTTCTATGAATTCTCCACTTGAAGCGTCTACAAATTGGCCATCTATATATAATTTTTCACTATTTAATTCTTTTATATTCATAATATCACCTCAATGGACTTTTACCCTAAGTACTTTAAATTTAACCATTATGTTTTCATAGGCCAGCTTAAGTGTATAATATATTTAGATTGATTTTTAAATTATTGGAGGAAATATGAAATATTTTGGAACTGATGGATTTAGGGGAGAGGCAAACAAGGATTTGAATGTCTACCATGCTTTTAAAATAGGAAGATTTTTGGGAGACTACTTCAACAAAGACAAGGGTTTTGCCGGCAAGATTGTTATAGGAAAGGACACAAGAAGATCTTCATATATGTTTGAAGATGCACTTGCAGCTGGTATCACCTCATCTGGATCCAACGCCCACCTGCTTCACGTTACAACAACTCCTTCTGTATCATATATAGTGAGAAGTGAAGATTTTGATTGTGGTGTAATGATTACAGCTAGCCACAATCCTTACCAGGACAATGGAATCAAGATTATAAATTCCAAGGGCGAAAAAATGGAAGATCAATTCTTGGAAGAATTGGAAAGATATATTGATGCTGACATCGAAGATATCCCTCTTGCCCAAGGAGATAAGATAGGAAGAACAGTAGACTTCATAGGTGGCCGTAATAGATATATTGCCTTTCTAATCCAGACAGTGGATAAGTCCTTTGAAGGGATCAAAGTTGGCCTAGATTGTGCCAATGGAGCAAGCTTTACCATCGCAAAACCAGTTTATGATGCACTTGGTGCAGATACCTATGTAATAAATGACAGGCCAAATGGCTTTAATATAAATGTAGATGCTGGGTCAACTCATATTGAATATATGCAAGAATTTGTTAGAGAAAATAAGCTTGATATAGGCTTTGCCTTTGATGGTGATGCTGATAGGTGTATAGCAGTTGATTCCGAAGGAAACGTGGTTGATGGCGATGCTATTCTTTATATATGTGGCAAACATTTAAAAGATGAGGGCAAACTAGAGAGCAATACTATAGCAACTACTATTATGTCAAATATAGGACTCTACAAAGCCCTAGATAATATAGGCATAGACTATGTAAAAACAAAAGTAGGGGACAAATACGTTCATCTAGCCATGGATGAACAAGGCCTAGAATTAGGTGGAGAACAATCTGGACACATCATTTTTTCCAAATATGCCAACACAGGCGATGGAATCTTGACCTCACTTAGAGTCATGGAAGCAATGATTGACCAAAAAACTGACCTTAAATCCTTAACAAGAGAAATTAAAATCTACCCACAAGTTCTAGTAAATGTAAGGGTTAAAGATAAAGAAGAAAGCTTAGCAAATGAAAAGCTAAATGGTAAAATCGATGAGATAAGTAGAGAACTTGGCGATTCTGGTAGAGTTTTGGTAAGGGCGTCAGGTACAGAACCACTCATTAGGGTCATGGTTGAGGCAAGCACAGATGAGATTGCAGAAACTTATACAAATCAAATAAAAGATGAAATGGTTAATCTTGGATTGGCCCTCTAGATGATAGATTACAAAACAGGACGAGAAATAAATCCCAAAGAGTGTGTCTTAGTTAGCCATGGCAGAGTATATAGTAAGGAAAGCTTTATAAGCTTTGATACAAGCATAGTAGAAGATTACCCACCAGAAGTCTACTATGATAGGGAGGATAATTTCCTTGGCAAGATGTATGATAAGGGAGTATTTATCCTGCCTGACATAGAAGATGTAATCACAGAATATATGGACCAAACTTATTCAAACCACGATATGGAAGACATCAGAGAATTTCTTCTTAAGCAAAGAATCGAGTTTTACCAAAAATTAGAAGAAAATACTGTTGACAAATAGTATCTTACAAGGTATTATATTCACTTGTAGGAAATATCCGTATAAAAAAATAGGAGGTGTTTGAATGGCAGATAAAGTAAAGTTAGAATGTACTGAATGCAAAAACAGAAACTACGATACAACAAAAAACAAAAAGAACCATCAAGAAAGATTGGAACTTAAAAAATATTGTCCTTTCTGTAAAAAACATACAGTTCATAGAGAAACAAAATAGGAGCAAAAAATGGCTAAGGCTAAGAAAAACGAAGGATTTTTCGAATCTACTAAAAAGGAAAGAAAAAAAATCCAATGGCCTAGTAAAGAAATTACTTTTCAATACACAGGCCTAGTACTATTAATCAGTGCTATCACTGGTGTAGTTATTTACTTATTAGACAAAGTATTTGCTTTCCTATTAGGATTTATTATTTAGGTGACATATGTCAGATAAAAATGAATCTTTAGAAGAAAATACAGTAGAAGATACTGTAGAAACAGAAGAATCTAACGATAAGGCAAAATGGTATGTAGTCCATACCTACACAGGCTATGAAAATAGGGTTTGCGATAAGATTAGATCAATGATCGAAAACGAACAAAACCCAGACATAGTCGATGTAACAGTGCCAACAGAAGAATACGTAGAGATTAAAAACGATCAGAAAAAAGTAAAAACTAGAAAATTATTCCCAGGCTATGTAATGGTAAAGATGAATATCACTAACAAAAGCTGGTATATCATCAGAAACACCCAAGGAGTTACAGGCTTTGTAGGTCCAGATAGGAAACCTGTTCCACTAACACCACAAGAAGTAAGAAAGTTTGGTGTCAAAGAAGAGAAGGTAGTCCTAGACATAGACGTAAATGTGGGAGACGATGTAAATATCATTGCAGGTCCATTCAAGGACTTTGTAGGAAAAGTTACAGAGATTGACAAGGAAAAACAAACTATCAAAGCCTTTGTAGATATCTTTGGTAGAGATACATCAATCGATCTCGAATACTCAGATATTGAAACAATCTAGTAGATAACTGTCAAAAGTGGGAGGGTAATCCCCCGATACGACCACAAGGAGGTAAAATATGGCAGATAAAGAAGTACAAGCAGTAGTAAAATTACAAGTACCAGCAGGAGCAGCATCTCCAGCACCACCAGTAGGTACAGCACTAGGTCCTCACGGAATCAACATCATGGACTTCGTGCAAGCATTTAATTCACAAACAGCCGACCAAGCTGGAATGATAATACCGGTAGAACTAACAGTATTTACGGATAGAAGCTTTAAGTTCATAACAAAAACACCACCAGCACCAGTATTAATCAAAAAAGCTATCAACCTTAACAAGGGATCTGGTGAACCAAACAAAAACAAAGTTGGTAAAATCACACGTGCACAACTAGAAGAAATTGCAAACACAAAAATGCAAGATCTTAACGCAGCAAGCCTAGACGCTGCAGTTAGCATGATAGCTGGAACAGCAAGAAGTATGGGAGTCACAGTAGAAGACTAGTGGGAGAGGTAACTCGATAACCACTAAGGAGGAATTAAATGGCAAAAAGAGGAAAAAAATATCTAGAATCAAAAAAAGCTTATGATTCTACAAAAGAATACGAATTAGAAGAAGCACTAAAAATTGTTGAACAATCAGCAAAAGCTAAATTTGACGAGACAGTAGAACTTCACTTAAAACTTGGTGTAGACAGCAGACACGCTGACCAACAAGTACGTGGTACAATCATTCTTCCACACGGAACAGGTAAAAGTCAAAAAATCCTTGCTTTCGTAAAAGAAGATAGAATTGACGAAGCAATCGAAGCTGGTGCAGACTACGCAGGTGGAGCAGAACTTGCTGAAAAAATCCAAAAAGAAAACTGGTTAGACTTTGACGTTGTAATAGCAACACCAGATATGATGGCTACAGTTGGTAAAGTTGCAAGAATCCTTGGACCACAAGGCCTAATGCCAAACCCAAAAACTGGAACAGTAACAATGGATGTTAAACAAGCTATCGAAGAAGTAAAAGCTGGTAAGGTAGAATACAGAACAGACAAAGCAAACCTAATCCACGTTCCAACAGGAAAAGTTTCATTTGGTAATGAAAAATTAGCTGAAAATATTCGTGCACTACTTACTGCAGTTGTAAAAGATAAACCAGCAGCAGCTAAGGGTAGATACATCAGATCAGTAACAGTTACATCTACAATGGGACCTGGTGTAAAACTATCTCCACAAAGAGTAATGGATCTAGTAGAAAGATAATAAAAATATTTGCAAAATTTAAAAACTGTGATATAATATCATAGTCAAATAAACAGGCTACCAAAGACTACGCAGACTGTAAGGTTTAATAATTGCGTATAGGTGGGAAGAGAAAACTTACATCCCCACCGATGTAAGCATGGTAAGTCATGCTTAGCTTTGTTGGGGATTTTTATATTTACCACAAGTTAGCCTTTAGGAGGTGAAAAAGTGAGCGAAAAAGCTATAGCAGCTAAACAAGTAGTTGTAAATGAAATCAAAGAAAAGATTGAAAACGCAAAATCAACAACTCTTGTAAGTTTTGATAAAATGGACGTACAAGAGATCACAGACCTACGTAGCAAATTCAGAGAAGGTAACTCAGAATACAAAGTTTACAAAAACACTATGATGAGATTTGCTTTCGAAGAACTTGGTTATGGTGATCTAACAAGTGAACTAAAGGGTTCAAACGCTCTTATATTTTCAAACGAAGATTCTGTAACAGGACCAAAGGTTGCAGTTGATTACAGAAAAGAAGGCGACGAACAAAAAGAAAAGCTACTTATAAAAGCAGGTCTATTGGATGGAAGTATCCAAACTGGCGAACAAATGATTGCAATTGCATCATTACCAAACAAAGAAGTTCTATACTCAATGCTTGCAAATGTATTACAAGCACCAATTCAACATCTTGCTGGCGATCTTAATAACACAATCGCAAAAATTGCTCTTGCAGTTGATGCAGTACGTGTTAAAAAAGAAGAAGCAGGAGAAGTAGCAGAAGAAACAACAGAAGAATAATTTAAGATAAAATATTTAAGGAGAATTTAAAATGGCAAGTGAAAAAGTAACACAAATATTAGAAGATATCAAAACTCTTACAGTACTTGAACTAAGCGACCTAGTACACGCAATCGAAGAAGAATTTGACGTAACAGCTCAAGCAGCAGTAGTAGCAGCAGCTCCAGCAGCAGGTGGTGCAGGCGAAGCAGCAGCAGCTGAAAAAACAGAATTTGACGTTGTATTAAAATCAGCTGGACAAGCTAAAATCAACGTAATCAAAGTTGTTAAAGACGCAGCTGGACTTGGACTAAAAGAAGCTAAAGCTCTAGTTGATGGCGCTCCAGCACCAGTAGCTGAAAAAGTTTCTAAAGACGAAGCTGAAGCACTAAAAGCTAAATTAGAAGAAGCTGGCGCAGAAGTAGAAATTGCTTAATTAACTTTAACATTAAAAAGCTCTCAATGAGGGCTTTTTTTATTGTGTTTTTTCAAATCTTGTAATATAATAATATAATTGTATAATTATATACTAGGGTAAAGGAGAGATTGGATGGAAGAGAAGATACAAAACTTAGAATACTTGAAGCCAGAAGAAAGAATAGAATCAGAAAAACAATTATTGCAAGATAATGGTATAAGAGTTTCTCACCAGCGACTTTTAATCCTTGATTATCTATTAAAAAATCACAAGCACCCTTCAGCTGAGACAATATTTACTGATCTAAAAAAGATAGATCCAGTCATATCTCAAGCTACAGTTTATAATACACTAAAGATCTTTACAGGAAAAAACATAGTAAAAGAACTAGATTTCAACTTAACAAGCAAAAGATATGAATTTGCCAAAGATCGTCACAGCCACTTTATATGCGAAAATTGTGGTAAAATCATAGATTTGAAAGATACAAATGATTACAAGATAGAAGAGCTAGCTGACTATGAAATCGAAAGTGTCGACATTACATATAGGGGTCTATGCCCTGATTGCAAATAATAATTACCTTCCAATAATGTCCTTGGAAGGTTTTTTTTATTTAAATTATCATAACTTATATGATCATATCGGGAATTTTTCCTTTCCTTAGCTATATATAGGTAAAAGGAGTAGGTTATGATTGCAAAGAAGATACAAAAAAATGAAAATTTTACCATAGTTGATAATGAATATCTTAAAGATGAAAACTTATCCTTCAAAGCCAAGGGGATCTTGACTTATTTCTTGTCTTTGCCTGGTGACTGGGTCATATATTTTGATGAAATCATCACCCATTCCAAGGACGGGATTAGATCTTTTAGGTCTGGGATTGACGAGCTTATCAACGAAGGATACATAAGACGCTACCCCATCCGTGAAAATGGGGTCATTGTTCGTTGGGAAACTGAAGTTTACGAAAAGAAATATAATCCAGATGAGCAAAATGTTAAAGTAGATATAGAAGATCAAGCAAATGTTAATCTTGATAATGATAGACTAATAAGTACTAATAGACAAATGACTTATGGGAGTAAGTACTTAGAGAGTTTAAAATATTTATACCAATTCCAAGATGCTTGGAATGATCTTGGACCTATGGTAGTAAAAATAAATGACATTCTAAAAGATTTTAAGCTTACTTATGATCTAAGAATGCTAATACTCGATTATTCTGAAGAAAAAGTCCTTGAAACTATAAGGTCTATGAAGGCTTCTTCATACGCAAGACCTTTTCAAGTAGACTTTGCCTGGTTTTTGAAAAGAGACAACTTCAAAAAGCTTTATAAGAATTAAATTGATTACTATTTGCCGATAATTGGTATAAATATGATAATAATAAAAAAATAGAAAGGCTATTATGGCATATATTGAATTAAACAATCTAAAAAAAGAATACAAGTCTGGTGATTCGACCATACTTGCTAATGATGATATATCTTTTGACCTAGAAAAGGGCAGGCTACTAGTAATAGTTGGTGCCTCAGGAGCAGGAAAGACTACACTTTTAAATATTCTTGGAGGCATGGAAAAGGCCACTAGTGGAGATGTCCTAATCGATGGCAAGAATCTAGCAGAACTTTCTGATATGGACCTAACGACCTACAGGAGAAATGACGTAGGCTTTGTATTCCAACACTACAACCTCGTGGCAAATCTTACAGCTCTTGAAAACGTGGAGCTATCCTCAGAAATTGCCGAAGATCCTTTAGATGCAAATCAAGTCCTAGAGGAAGTAGGTCTAGGCCAAAGGTCAGGAAACTTCCCATCACAATTATCAGGTGGTGAGCAGCAGAGAGTTGCCATAGCAAGAGCTCTTGCCAAAAATCCTAAGCTATTGCTCTGTGATGAACCTACAGGAGCCCTAGACTATGAAACAGGCAAAAATATCCTAAAACTTCTCCAAGATGCGTCTAGATCACTTGGAGCAACGGTAATAATTATAACCCACAACTCACTGATTAAGCCTATGGCAGATAATGTCATAGAGCTACGTGATGGTAGGATTGTGGAAAATTATGTAAATGACAATCCAAAACCAATTGATGAAATCGAGTGGTAATTATGAACAAAACTTACTTTAAAAATATCCTTAAAGATATTAAAAACACTAAGGGCAAGGTGGCATCTATTGCTATAATGGTAGGCCTTGCCACCCTAGTGGTGGTAGCACTTACCCTTACTGGACCATCTATGAGAAATACTCTTGATAAGTCCTTAAAGACCTACGATCACGCGGATATGATAGTAACCTCTACCTACGGTCTAGATTACGAAGATGAGCTTATATTAAAAAGAGATCCTGATATAGAAAAGATGACCATGGTCAAAACAGCCGACCTCATGGAAGGGGAAAATTTAATAAGACTTAAATCCTATCACAAAGATATCAAAAAGTCTCATCTTGTAAAAGGACGTATGCCAGAGAAAGCTGGTGAGATAGCCCTTGATATTGGACTTAGCAAAGATAGGAAAATAGGCGATAAACTAAGTTTTTCCTATATAGAAAATGCCAGGGTTGACGAAGAAGTGATGAAAAATCTCAGCTATGAAGTCGTAGGTTTTTTCAAATCTTCTGATTATTTTATGGAAGATATGAGAGAGCTTTCTTTTACTGCCAAAAAGGAAATAGATGGCTATGGCTTTGTCATGGAAGATGATTTTGATACGGACAAATATGGCGAAATTAATATTAACTACAAAAAAAGCCGTGATATGGATAGGACCAGTGACGAATACTTAGCTTATGTGGACAAAAAGCAAGAAGAAATCGAAGATGCCTTTGCCAATCGTCCAAGAGAGGTTTTGGCTGATATCAGAAAAGACAGTAAAAAAGACCTAGATGATGCCCAAAAAGAAATAGATGATGCCAAAGAACAAATCTCAGATGCAGACAAAAAATTGCAAGACGGTCGCAAAGACCTAGACCAGGCAAATATTGACTACCAAAAAGGTAAAAAAGATTTTGCCAAAGAGATTGCTGATGCTGAGAAAAAACTAGAAGATTCAAAAACTGAGCTCATAAATGGTCAAAACGAAATTGAGTCTGGCAAAGCTAGTTACCAGAAAAACCTTAGAGCCTTCAAGGATAGGATTAGAGCAGCAGAAGATAAGCTTAAGGCTAATGAAGAAAAACTAGTAAATGGACAAGCTGAGATTGACCAAGGCAAAAAAGACCTTGAAGTGGCTTATACAAAGCTAGATGGGGAATTTGCAGGTCCTAAAAGTGAACTAGCAAAAGCTTTGGAAAAACTACAAGCGAGTAAGGCTGAGCTAGATGCCAAGAAAGCTCAAATCGACCTTTTGGAATCCTCAAATGAATCTCCTGATGGTACAGAAAATATACCAGGAGAAAATCAAGAAGGGCAAGCTTCCAAGCCTAGCCTAGAAGAAATAGCTGCTATGAAGGCCCAGCTAGAAAGAGCTTATCAAGAATATGAAAAGGGCCTGGCAGACTATGAACTTAAGAAAAATGAGCTAGACAATCGCTATAATGACGAAAAATCAAAGCTTGACTCTGCTAAGACTGAATTAGATGCTAAGCAAAAGGAAATCGACCAAGGCTTTGCAAAACTTACTGCTGGCAAGGAAGAGTTAACTAATAACAGAGCTTCTGGCCAAAGGGCTCTAGATTCTGCCAAAGCACAAATAGATCAAAACCAAGCTAAGATTGATAAGGGTTGGACTGACTATAAGGCTGGGCTAAACAAGCTTGCCGACGAGAGGACCAAGGGCCAAATAGAATTGGAAGATGCCTACCAGGAGATCTTGGACGGAGAAGAAGAGTATAAGAAGAATCTTTCCAAGTTTGAAAATGAGAAAAAGGACGCCCAAAAGGACATATCTGATGGAGAAGATCAAATATCTGATGCTAAAGATACACTAGCAAGGCTTGTAGATCCAGAATATGATATCCAAACTATCAGAGATAACGAGGGAATCAATACCTATTATCAAAACTCCCTAAATATGGACGAGCTTACCAAGGTATTTCCTACATTTTTCTACCTGGTTGCAATGCTTGTAACCCTTACAACCATGAAGCGTTTCATAGATGAGCAAAGAACCATAAATGGAACTTTGAAGGCCTTGGGCTACTCAAATAAGCAAATTAGCCAAAGATTTTACCTATATGGGATAATTCCAACATTTATTGGTTCAATTATTGGCGCTATTATAGGACGATTTGTAGTGGCAGAAGTTATTATAAAGGCCTATTCATCAGGCTTTGCCAACCTAGGAATAGACTATGTCAATCCATTGCCTTACATGGTCTTTGCAGTAGTTTTATCATCGCTACTAGTTGCCCTTACAGTCTTCTTATCATCAAAAGAAACTGTCAAGGAAACTCCGGCTGCACTCTTACTTCCAAAGGCACCAGATCCTGGCAAGAAGATACTCTTAGAAAAGATTAAGCCAATCTGGAAACGCCTATCATTTTTGCAAAAGATAACATCCAGGAACTTATTTAGGTACAAGTCAAGGATGTTTATGACCCTATTTGGAGTAGGTGGATGTACAGCTCTTACCTTCTTTGGATTTGCCATGATTGATTCAATCAAAGATACCATAAACCTTCAAAAGGATATGATTAACCACTACGATGTGATAGCAATGGTAGACGAAAAGGCCAAAGATAGCGATATAAAAAGCTTTAATGAGAAGATTAAACCATACAAGTCCCACCCAATCAGAATGGAAGATATAAAGCTTAAGGCAGCTGATAAGACTCGTGAAGCTTCCCTAGTTGTGGCAAATTCAACAGATGATTTTGATTCATTCATAAGTCTCTATGACTTAAAGAGAAACCCTATCAAGCTAGAGGGTGAAGAAGCAGTTATGACTGAAAAAATTGCAAATGCACTTAAGCTTAAGCCTGGTGATACTATAAAGCTTTCCTACAAGGACAAGGCTTATGATTTCACTATAAGTAATATTGCAGAAAATTACACGGGTAACTATATTTACATGGATAAGGCGAAATTTGAAGCTATTACAGGAGGTAAACTTACAACAAACGCCTCCTACCTTATAGGAGATGCTGACCAGATTATAGAAGAGATAGAAGATGAATCAGCAGTAAACGCCATCGTCAATTCAACTGTAATCTACGCATCTATTGATGTGCTAATGGCAAATCTTAACCTAGTTATAGGAGTCATAACTCTAATTTCTGTAATGCTTGCCCTAGTCGTTCTTTACAATTTGATAAATATAAATGTGAGCGAGCGAAAGAGGGAACTAGCTACCATAAAGGTCTTAGGATTTTACCCTAGAGAAGTGACCTCATATATATTTAGAGAAATATTTATCCTAACCGTACTAGGTATAATAGTTGGATATTTCCTTGGAATTGCAATGTTTAGATATATAATATCTGTCGTTGCACCAAGAGACATACTCCTAGCCTACAGAGTCCATTTTATACCGTTTTTATATAGTGGACTTATCACCATAGCAATCTCTATAGCCTTACTATTGATAGTTCACAATAAGCTAAAGAAGATAGATATGGCTGAAGCTATGAGTAGCGGGGAATAAAAAGGGTATCTAATTTTATAGTAGGAGAAACTTCAGCAATTAAGTAATATTAGGATATTCTTAATGTGAGTTTTTTCGCCCAATAAAGACAAGGTCCTTGGCCTTGTTTTTGTATGGGAATAGTTTAGTATAATAAGATAAAGGAGTAATAATGAAAATTATTTTAGTAAGACATGGCTTGACTGAAGCAAATATGTCAAGTCTATATTCACTTGATAGTACCAAACTTAGTAAGAGCGGTTTTAATGTTTTGGTAAACACTAGACGTGCCCTTGAGAAATACAAAATAGATACTGTATATACATCAGCCTTGCTTAGGAGCCAACAAACAGCCAAGATGCTTGGCTTTTCGGAATCTACCCCAGATGCCCGCATCAATGAGCTAGACTTTGGAGATTTTAAGGGCCAATCTTTTGTAGAAGTAAGAACCAATTACAAGGATTTTTTCAAAACTCAAGCAGAAGATCCCTTCAATACCAGATATCCTAATGGTGAATCTAGGATGGATCTAATCAATAGGACTAGCGAATTTTTGGATGAGATTTCAAAGAAAAACGAAAATGCCCTTTGCGTTAGCCACGGCATTGCCATCAAGTCCTGCCTATTTTGGATCCTTAAAGATCTAAGCGACTGGGATAGTTTTTGGATTGAAAATGGTGCAATTACAGTTTTTGACGTCAAAAGCAACATTAAATTAATAGAAAAGGTAAACAATATATGAGATTTATCCACCTGGCAGATGCTCATTTGGCGGATAATTCGACTTTTAACGATGACCTTGGTTCTTTCATTAGGAAAAATACCTGGCAGTCTTTTGAAAATATCTTTGCTAAAAACAAGGATGTAGACTTTGCCCTTATAGCTGGAGACCTCTTTGAGAGGTCTTACTTTTCATCCAAAGATTTTGCTAGGCTTTTTGCTATATTTGAGGATTTTTCTAAGGACATTTATTACGTGACTGGCAATCATGATTATTTTGATTCCTACAATAAGATTTTTCTTAATCAAAAACCAAACAATCTCCACATTTTCACAAGTGAAAGCCTATCTATGTTTGAAAATGAAAAGATTAGGGTTTATGGACTCTCATACAAAGATAGGATTTATGACAGGGATTTTCCTTACGACATTAGTTTGGATAAAGGTTATTTTAACATCTTATTGGCCCATGCTGATATATCTGATAGCCCTACAAATTACCTAAACTTAGATAAGGATAGGATTAGTAAAATAGGCTTTGACTATGTGGCCCTAGGACATATACACAAGGCTAGGTCCTACAAAAATATCCACTATCCATCAAGCATAGAACCGCGCTCTTTTGCAGATACAGAAAATTTTGGTTATATCCTATATGATGATGGTAAACATAGTCACATTAATTCAAATCTAATAGAATTTCAGACTTTTGACCTATCTTATGATGATTTTGCCGATGAAAAGGCTTTGATAGAATATGTTAATAGAAAGCTTACGGATAAGAAAAACATTGTAAGACTTAATATTAGGTCAAGAGATCCTATAAATAGCAAGAGTATCCAAAATCATCTTAGGGCAGATTTTTCTTATGTAGAAATAGATCAAGGTCTGGATAATCTATCTATGCTTTATCCTAATACTCTTTTGAGCAAATTTGAAGAAAGCTTAGTGGATAAGGATGATGAAATATCAAAACTTGCCCTAAAGCTAGGTCGAGATGCCATTTTAAGGAGCAAAAAATGAGTCTTTATATTAAGAAATTATACATAATCTCCTTTGGCCAATTTGAAAATATAGAAATAGAATTATCTCCTGACTTTAACCTAATCTATGGCAAAAACGAGTCCGGCAAGTCTACCATAGTAAGTTTTATAGAAGGCCTACTTTATGGCTTTGACGATGGTAAAAAGGTCCGCCACTTTAACAAAAAACAGGAAATCTATAAACCCATTCATTCCTACAAGTATGCAGGATATGGGATTTTTAATAAGAATGGAACAAATTATAGGATAAGCCGCAATTTCTTTGATGGTACATATGAGATTTATAATCTAGACACTAATGAAATAATTGAGTCAAAATCTAGCAATCTCAACTACCCTGGAGAATTTCTTCTTGGCATAGATTATGATTTATATAAAAATCTCATAGCAAGTTACCAAAGCCAGGAATCCTTGTCTGACCTAAAGGATAAGATTAGTGAAATGCTAAGTTCTGGCGATGATTATTACTTTTCTCCATCCCTTGCCATAGAAAATCTAAAAGAGAGATTGGCAGATATTGGCACAGCTAGGGCCTATACCAAAGCCTATGCTAAGACCAATAATAGGATAGAAAATCTAGAAAATGACCTAGCTTACCTTAAAACTTTGAGGAAAAACTACAATAATGACTTGCAAAAACTTTACAAAAATAGGGACAAATTAGACCGACAAAAAAAGAAACTAAAAGAATTAATAAAGATTAGGGATGACTATAGGAACAACCCCTCGTATAAGAGCTTGGAAGAGCAAATCAAATACCAAAACGAGCTTAATTTCATAGAAAAAGAGCTTGTAAAATACGAAGAATACCAAGATTATGATATGGAAGATTCCCATAATAATTTTGATTGGAGAAATTTCCTTATCTACGCCCTTACTTCATTATTTTTTGTCATGTTATGGTTACAAAGCAAATTGCCATATCTTTTAGCCCTTGCCCTTATATTGCCCCTAGTGATTTATTTTATAGAAAAATACAAAAAGGGAAAAAATACGGATAAGAAGTATAATCTAGATGAAAATTATATAATTTATAAGGGACTTATCAAAGATAAGGAAAGATTAATAGAGCTTATAAGAGTTCTAGAAATGCAGAACTCTAATCTAGAAGATTATTTGGCCATCAAGAATGTCGATATCAATGAGATTTACGATAGAATAAGTAAAGCTGACCAAGATTTGCAAAAGCTAAATGATGAAAACCTAGCCTTGGAGAAAAACTTGGCAGCTGTTGAAGATAAACTTTCAAAGGAAGTTGATCTGGAAGATGAACTTAACTTTCAAAAAGACAAACTTTGCCAAATGGAAAAAGAAATAGAAGCAATAAAGCTTGCTATAAAAACAATTGATAAGATAAGCAAAGATAATAAGTCAAATCTTTTTAAGCATAGCAAGGAGGTTTCTGATATAATCTTTCAGCTTTCCAGGGGTAAGTATGAGAAAATTACCTATGATGAAAATCTTCTGCCAAGCATTTTACAAAATGATGGCACTTATTTGGATTTGACTAGGCTTTCTACAGGATTTTATGACCAGATGAATTTTGCCTTTAAATTTTCTATAAATGAGCAAAATCTGGATACTTTTATGGTTTTTGACGATGCCTTTATAAATTATGACCTTGATAGACTAAGAATCGCCCTATTTTACCTATTAGACCTAGGAGATATTAGGCAGATAATATATTTTACCTGTCATAATCGTGAGGAAGATATTTTAAATAGCGAGGAGATTTGCTACCATATAATTGATTTGGAGGATATATGATCTACGGACTAGCTGACTTGCATCTAGATTATACTGGGGAAAAATCCATGGAAGTCTTCGGTGATGGCTGGAAGGATTATCAAAACAGAATATTTGCCAATTGGAATGACATCATTAGTCCAGATGATACAGTTTTATTGGCAGGAGATATATCGTGGGCTATGGATTTGGATGCTGCTTACATTGATCTTAAAAAGATTGATGAGAAAAATGGCAAAAAGATTATACTTAAGGGCAACCACGATTATTGGTGGACTTCGCTTAATAAGATTAACAATTTGGGCCTTTCGACCATAGATTACCTACAAAACAATTCATATACTGTAGAAGGCTATGAGATTTGTGGGACTAGGGGATGGATGAGCAGGGATAGCAAGGACTTTACAGATCATGATGAGAAGGTCTTTAATAGGGAGCTTATGAGGCTTGAAAATTCCCTAAAAAATGCCTCTGATAAAGAAAAGATAGTAATGCTCCACTACCCACCAATCAATGTAGATAGGACTTTTAATGAGTTTTTTGATATCTGTAAGGATTATAAGGTCAAACACCTTATCTATGGCCATCTGCACGGCATAGGTCACAGGCTCATCAAAGAGGGTGTTTTTGACGGTATAGATGTAAAATGTATAGCAGGCGATTATATAAATTTTGAAGCAGTGAGGATAGTATAATGCAAAGAGAGATTGAAGTTAAAGTTTTAAATATAGATGTAGACGATATGGAAGAAAAATTGTTAGCCTTGGGTGGCAAAGAGGTAAGCTATGAATATCAAACCAACTATACCTTTGCTCCAGAAGAAGGAGCATTTTCCAATGGATACTTAAGAATTCGTGAGAGTAAATTTACTGATGGTAGAAAAAAAATCGAGCTAACCTTTAAGGAAGTAGAAAATGTAGATGACTTTAGGGTCAACAAAGAATACACTGTAAATATTGATTCTATTTCTATGATGACAAAGATCTTAAATCAATTGGGAGTTTCTCTGCAATTTAAAGGGGAAAAGGAAAGAAGGTCATACACCTACAAGGGCCAAAGATTTGACATAGATATTTGGGATAAGAATACCTATCCAGAACCATACATGGAGATTGAATTTACCAACAAAGATAAGGTAGACGAAGTTCTAGATGATTTGGCCATCGATAGGGCAAATGTCACTACTCAATCTATCAGTGAACTTAGAGAAAATTTAAAAAATTCATAAAAATAGTTGACAGTTCAAATTATTTCGTGTAAAATTGAAAAAAATTAAGGAGTGCTAAATGATTAAAATAAAAAATTTATTAAACTCAGAAGATTTAACAAAAGAAGATTTATACGAAATAGTTGATTTAGCAAATGAAATAGTTAAGAGTCCCAGTGACTTTTCTCACGTATGTGATGGGAAGTTATTAGGGACTCTTTTTTTTGAGCCTTCAACCAGGACTAGACTATCATTTGAATCAGCTATGAACAGACTTGGTGGAAGCGTGGTAGGCTTTTCTGAAGCTAACAGCTCATCAACCACCAAGGGAGAAAGCCTACAAGATACAGTAAGGACAGTTAGCCAATATGCGGATATTATAGCTATGCGTCACCCACAAGAAGGGGCTGCATATCTTGCAAGCCTTACAGCAGATTGTCCAATCATAAATGCAGGAGATGGAGGCCACCAACACCCAACCCAAACCCTTACTGATATCCTAACCATCTGCCAATACAAGGAAAGCTTGGATAATCATGTCATAGGTATTGTTGGGGATTTGAAATATGGTAGAACAGTTCATTCCCTTATCAAGGTTATGAATATGTTTGATAACAATAAATTCATCCTTATTTCACCAGATGAGCTAAAGTTGCCACAATATGTCAAAGAAGAAGTATTTGATGAGAATTCTCAATACGAAGAAGTAAGAAACCTAGAACAAGTCATAGGAGAATGTGACATATTATATATGACAAGGATTCAAAAGGAAAGATTTTTCTCAACTAGTCAATACACAAGACTTAAAGATTCCTATGTCCTTGATAATGAAAAGATGAAAGATGCTAGAGAAGATATGATAATCCTTCATCCACTACCAAGGGTAAACGAAATTGCAACAGAGGTAGACAAGGACCCTAGGGCAGTTTACTTTAAACAAGTCAAATATGGAATGTATGTCAGAATGGCACTTATCTTAAAATTATTGGAGGCAAACAATGCTTGAGATTACAAGTTTAAAAAATGGTGTAGTAATTGACCACATAAAAGCAGGCAACGGCCTAAAAATATTTAACCTTCTAGGCCTTGAAAAATTAGAAGAAGAAGTTGCACTTATCCTAAATGCAAGCAGTCAAACTATGGACAAAAAGGACATCATAAAGATAGAAGATCACACAGATATTAATCTTGATGCAGTAGCTTTGGTAGATCCTTCTGCAACCGTAAACATCATAAAAAATGAAGAGGTTGTTGATAAGAAATCCCTAGAATATCCACAAATAATCACAGATATCCTAACTTGCCAAAACCCAAAATGCGTTTCAACAAGCGAAAGATCAGTTGAAAGCAAATTTATCCTAATTAACAAAGGGGAAAAATCTTACAAATGTGCCTATTGCGGTCACATTTACGATGTAGAAGAATAATATGAAACAAGTATTTACCAATCATTATTCATTTGATGATGTCAAAATTTCTAAAAAACCTATCTATGTAGAAGATGGAATCATAAGCGAAGCTTTTGAAATAGATGAAGATGTAGAAGTAATAGACTGTGACAATCTAGCACTTGTCCCTGCATTTACAGACCTACATGTGCATTTCAGAGATCCTGGTTTTACCTACAAAGAAGATTTAGAAAGTGGATCCAAAGCTGCCTTAAAGGGTGGCTTTACTTCTGTGCTTTTGATGGGAAATACCAAACCAACAGTATCAAGTCCAGAAGTTTACAATGACATCAAAAAACGTGGTAAAGACCTAGATTTGATAGATATAAACCAAGTATACACTATAACAGATAACTTTGACGGCAAGACCCTGGACCACCTAGAATTTATGCCTGATTCTGTCAAATTCATCTCAGACGATGGCCACGGAGTAAATGATGATATGACCATGTATAAGGCAATGATTGCTGCCATGGATAAGGGTGTAACTATGACTTTGCACGAGGAAGTCGCAAAAGTTTCTGCCATAGACTATGAAATAGCCGAAGATGCCATGACTCTTAGGGATTGCTATTATGCCTATAAGCTAAATTGTCCAGTGCATTTCTCCCACGTATCAACTAAAGGCGCTATCACCGCCATCAAATACTTCAAGGACTTAGGTGCACCGATCACTTGTGAGGTTACTCCACATCACTTGCATTTTGCTGACAAGTCTCGCGATGAGATGAGGGTCAACCCACCTATAAGAAGTGAGATTGATAGACTATGCCTTATTGAAATGATCAAAAATGGCACAGTTGATTGTATTTCAACAGACCATGCTCCACATTCTGCTAAGGAAAAGGAAAATGGAGCTCCAGGATTTCTAGGTCTTGAAACAAGCTTTTCAACATGCTACGAAGTCTTAGTCAAAACTGGAGAGATTTCCCTCAATCATCTTATAAAACTTATGTCTACCAATCCAGCAAACTTACTTGGCCTAAATAAGGGCAAACTTGATATAGGTTATGAGGCAGACTTCACTTTAATAGATCTGGATGAAAGCTATACTTACACAGAAGAAGAAATCTTATCCAAATCCAAAAATTCACTCTTAATAGGAAAAGAACTTTCTGCAAGGGTGAAGAAAGTTTACAAGAAAGGTGTTTTAAAATATGAAGATTATAGATAGACTTTACCAAGAAATTAGCAAAAAAGGCTTTGTATGTGTGGGTCTTGATACTTCTATGGATTATTTGCCAGCTTCTTACAAAGAAGGTAAAAGCATAAGCCAAGGCATATTTGATTTTAACAGGGAGATTATAGATGCTACAGCGGATATCACAGCAATTTATAAGCTACAAATCGCCTATTACGAATCCTATGGCATCGAAGGAATGATGGCCTATCGTGACACATTAGCATATTTAAGAGAAAAAAATCTTCTTTCTATAGGAGATATCAAAAGATCAGATATTGCTGTATCTGCCAGCCAATATGCCAAGGCCCACTTTGAAGGCGACTTTGAGGCTGATTTCATAACCCTTAATCCATATATGGGAATGGATTCTATATCTCCATATTTGCCATACATAGAAAGTGGAGAAAAAGGAGTATTTGTCCTCCTACGCACTTCCAACCCTGGAGCAAGCGATTTTGAAACTCTAGATGTAAATGGCAAGGAATTATTCTATCAAATAGGAGATAAGATAAAAGCCTTAAACGAGAACTACCTCGGTGAATCTGGCTACGGTCCATTAGGACTTGTAGTTGGAGCAACTCACACCGAGGAAGTAGAAGAGATTAGGAAAAGATATGACAAGGAATTTTTCTTAATCCCTGGCTTTGGTGCCCAAGGTGCAGATGCATTGAATGTTTACAAACTTCTAAATGACAAGAATGGTGGAGTTGTAAACAATTCTCGTGGGGTCCTAAAAGCATATTTAAACTACGATGATGGCGAGGAAAATGTTGGCAAATACGCAAGACTTGCAGTAGAGAAAACTTTAAGGGATATATCTATCAATGAAGACTTATAAAAAAGGCAAAGTCCTAGAAAATATCGAAATCTCCCCAAATATATACAAGATGACCCTAGATATAAGTCTTGGTGGAAAGCCAGGTCAGTTTTTTATGCTAAGATGTGATTCCTTTAGAAACGAACCCTTGCTATCTCGTCCCTTTGGTATCTGTGATCAAGATGATAAAAGTCTGACACTTTTGTACCAAGTTGTAGGTGAGGGGACAGATATTATGGCTGGACTTACAAAAGATGCTGAAGTAAAGCTATTGGGTCCTCTTGGAAATGGATTTAGGATTGATGATACAAAAGATAAGAAGATAGCCGTAGTAGCTGGTGGAATCGGTATAGCTCCACTTTTATATTTAGTGAAAAATCTAGATACTAAGGCTGATTTTTATGCTGGTTTTACAAAAGAACCATATTTCACCGAAGAATTTAAACCTTATGTCAAGTCTATAACTTACACATCTTTTGAAAAGGACGGGAAATTCATTACACAAGCTTTTGATCCAAATGATTACGATATAATATATGCTTGTGGTCCAAATCCAATGCTTAAGGCCATCCACGATATGAACGATACAGCCGAGATACAAATATCCATGGAAGCCCACATGGCCTGCGGTATTGGAGTTTGTCTAGGATGTACAGTAGAATCAGTAGATGGTGAATTTATCAGAGTTTGCAAGGATGGTCCAGTATTTGATTCTAGGGAGGTATTTGAGTGAATTTATCCGTAGAAATAGCCGGTATAAAATTTAAGAACCCAGTTATAGCAGCAAGTGGGACCTTTGGATTTGGTAGAGAGTTTGGAGAATACATAGACCTAGGAAAACTAGGTGGCATATGCTCCAAGGGCCTTACTCTCCACAAAAACCTTGGAAACAAAGGGATAAGGATATATGAAACCCCAGCAGGGATTATGAACTCTATAGGCCTACAAAACCCAGGCATAGAATACTTTGTAGATATTGAACTTCCATATTTATTAGAACAAGATACTGTAGCAATAGCAAATCTTGGGGGACATTCAGTAGAAGAATATGTGCTCGGGGCAGAGATTCTGGAAAAAACTGATGTTCCTATGATAGAGTTAAACATATCATGTCCCAATGTCAAAGAAGGTGGCATGGCCTTTGGAACTGTCCCGGAAAAAGCTAAGGAAGTAATAACTAAGGTAAGGAATGTCACAAAAAAACCCCTTATAGTTAAACTTTCACCAAATGTTGGGTCAATTCCACTTTTTGCCAAGCTTTCCGAAGATTGTGGAGCCGATGCCATTTCTTTGGTAAATACATTTAATGCCATGGCTATTGATATAAGAACAAAGGCACCAGTTTTTGTAAACAAAACAGCTGGATTGTCAGGGCCTGCCATAAAGCCAATAGCCCTAAGGATGGTCTATGAAGCAGCCCACTCAGTAGATATTCCAGTAATAGGCATGGGTGGGATAATGAATTATAAAGACGCTCTTGAATTCATGATGGCAGGAGCAAGTGCCATCCAAGTAGGAACTGCAAATTTCATTGACTACAACACCATGATAGATATTAATACAGGCATAGGAAAATATTTAGAAGAAGAAAATATCTCATCAATAAGTGAGATTATAGGAATAATATAGGAGATACTATGGATAGAACTTTAGAATTACTAAAAAAATCGAACGCTCTTTTGGAAGGTCATTTCTTATTGTCATCTGGCAAACACTCTGATAGGTACATCCAATGTGCCAAACTAATCGAACATCCAAAATACTGCGAAGAAGTAGCAGAAATCATAGCCAAAAAACTTAAAGATAAAAATATCGATGTAGATCTTTGTCTAGGACCTGCTTTGGGTGGAGTTATCATATCCTATGAAGTAGCTAGGGCCCTTGGTCTAAATGCTATCTTTACAGAAAGAGTAGATAACATCATGACCCTTCGCCGTGGCTTTGAAATCCCAAAGGGAGCAAAGGTGATTATAGTAGAAGATGTAATCACAACAGGCAAATCTTCCTTCGAAAGCGTTGAAGTAGTAAAATCATACGGGGCAGAAGTTGTTGCCTTAACATCAATAGTTAATAGGTCTGGTCTTGATGAAATAAATGGCTTGCCAATTATCTCTGCAACAAAAATAGACGTTAAGAGCTGGGATGCTGATAAGTTGCCAGAACATTTAAAAGATACACCTGCAATAAAGCCAGGTAGCAGGAAGATGGAAAATAAATAATCTAAGACGAAGCTTGAGGAAATTTCCAAGGCTTCGTTTTTTCTTTTTATACTATTATAAATAAGGTATAATGGTCTAAAGAAAATAAAAGGTAGCTTATGAAAAAGACAAAAACTATAAACATAATAAATGGCATTTGTATATTTGCCTTAATATTTACCATGTCAATAGCAAAAGCTAGTAAAGTTGATACTTCAAAGTCATTAAAGTCTGGTATTAATGAAATAAATTATCAGACGACTTTACTTAGACAGTCTAGGGCAATCAAGTACGAAAATCTTGCTAGAGACTTAGAAGATTTCAAAGAAAAAGGGTCTAGTGGAATTGATTCATCAAATATGCTATACCTACTTAAGACAGGTCAGTTTAGTGCTGATGAACTAGAAAATGCTATAAAAGATACAGGACTTGCTGGTCTTGGCAAAGATTTCAAGGCAGCTGAAGAAAAGTATGGGGTAAATGCAATCCTACTTATGGCCATGGCAAAGCATGAGACAGGCAATGGAACAAGTGAGCTTTTTAATGATAAAAACAATCTATTCGGCTTTAATGCAGTGGACGATGATCCCTACAATAAGGCCAGTCACTTTGAAAGTCCAGCTGATTCTATAAACACCCTAGCCAAGCACTTAAAAGAAAATTACCTTGATCCTAAGGGTTCATATTATAATGGTGTATCAACCGATGGCATTGGCATATCCTATGCCACAGACCCTGATTGGGCAAGTAAGGTTAATTGGATGATGATAGAAGTAAGTCAGAATATGATAGATTCATTTAATGAGGAGGCAGGCTATTAGTCTGTCTTTTTTTGTAAGATAAGAAAGGACTTAATAATGGATACAAAAGAATATTTAAATGGTAAGTCAAATGATGCCTATAGCTACTTTGGACCAGTAAAAAAGAATAAGGGATTTATGTTTAGATTATGCCATCCAAATGCAAAGAAAGTTGAAATCATAGGTGATTTTAACGATTGGCAGCCTAATAAAATGCGTGGATATGCCTCAGGTATCTATACTGTAACAGTTAAAGAAGCCAAAAAAGGAGATAGGTACCAATTTCTAATTACTGATTCTAACAATGAAGTGAGAAAGATAGTAGATCCCTTTGCCAAAGAGATTAATCTTGAAGAAAAATGTTCGATAATTTCAGATGATTCCTACAAATTCAAAAATAAAAAAATTAAAACAGATAAATTAAACATTTATGAAGTATATATTGGATCATTCCTAGATGATGAAAGCTCCCTTGATGATCTAATCAAATACGCCAAAGAGCAAAACTTCACCCACATTAAATTTATGCCAGTAAGTGAATACATTAACTATAAGTCTATGGGCTTTACAAGCTCAGGCTTATTTGCCTATAGCAAACGATATGGATCTGCCCTTGATTTTAAGAAATTTATCGACAAATGCCACAAGGAAAAGCTTGGAGTTTTAATAGATTTGGACTTAGCGCACTTTGATTGTGATCCATATTTTATAAAAAGTTTAGAAGAGTATTTTGCTTACGATTACGATGATATCAAGTATTCTTACTACGGGGATATGAACTTTGACCCAAGTAAAGATTTTACAAAGTCTTATCTAAAATCAGCAGTTAATTTTTGGCTTAAGGAATATAACCTTGATGGAATAATGCTTACAAATATTGAAAACATTATCTATTGGCAGGGCGATGAGTCTAGGGGAGAAAATGATAAGTGGATAGAGCTATTAGAAGACTTGATAGAAGAAATTCACCAAAATAAGTCTCTGGCCCTCGCAAGTTTTAATGGCATCTACCAATATAACTTCGACTTTGACTATTGCTTAGATTATAGCTTAAGACCTATAGTAAGATCCATGCAAGATTTGCCATACAAACGCGATTCTTACAAAAAAGAGATAAATTCTTTGATTACTTCAGATAATAGCAAGAAAATCTTAGGCTTTAATTATATTGACAGCTTCCTTGATGAGGCTAGCTTATTTATGAAAATAAATGGAAGCAATGATAAGTTTAAACAATACAAGGCCATGCTTACTTTATTATATAGTTTAAATTCCAAAAAATTACTCTTTAATGGAGATGAAATAGGTTCTGCTTTAACTTTTTCAGTTTATGATCACATAGATTTGGATAAACTAAGCGAAGAGCAAGTTCATCTTAATGATTATTATAAAGATATTTCTAAACTTTACCTTAAAAGAGATGAGCTATCTAATATAAGTTCAACTACCAAACTTCTAGATGTTGAAGGATACAGTCTCTACGCTTATATTAGAGAATTTAAAGATAAGAAATTGCTTGTAATAATAAACTTTACTGATATAGACTATGAGATAAAATCTCCATACGACTTAGTGGAACTTATCAATTCTTCTGACCTTAAATATGGGGGAAAAGGTAATATTAATGGAAAGATTAATAAAAACGAGACAATATTTATAGAAGACTTTGGAGCGTGTGTATTTGAAATAAAAAAATGATGGGTGTCAAAACTCATCATTTTTTTGTAAGCTTATATTCATTTTCTATAGTGTGGGCTATGTAGGTAAATCTTTCTAGCACTATCTTTCTAGGTATAATCCCCAAGAAATAGCCGTTTTTGTGAGTGATACATATAAAGTTATTATTTACCAAAAGCCTTAGTACGTCTTCAAGATTATAATTATCAAAAAGCATTGGAACCATCTGATTCATAACCTCAGAAATTTTAAAATCAGCCAGTTGGTCCTCATCAAAAATGGAAAGTTCGTGGGCTGAAGTGACTATATTTGATATAGATATAAGACCTCTAACCCTATTTTTATTATCAAGGACTGGAATAGTTTGATAGCCAGAGGATGACAAGACCAAGATAGCATGGACTAGGTTATCGTCTTCGTGAACTGTAGCAACATCACTAGCTGGAATCATTATATTTTCTGTAGGTTGTTTGAACATTTCTTCTACAATTTTTCCTATCATTACTAACTCCTCATATCTAATATTATAAACTATTTAGATATTTATTTAAAGTTTAAAAAAAGGTTGTTACAAGAAATAAATATTCTCAATAATATTAGAATAGTTTACTTCTCTTGCAACAACCAAAATATGTAAGCACACCCAGCTTCGAAATATAAATCCATTGTAGTTTCTAATAAGCTTCGCTCATGATAGGTGACCTTGCGGCACACAGAAAGATCTACTTAATGCTGCTACGTTCCCGTCCTGACATGGTTCATAGTTTCCTGTTGCGCAAGACCCATCAATCAACACGAGTCTTACTAGGCTTATAATAAAATTATATCCCTAAACTGGGAATTCAACCCTGCTGTAGCGAATCGCAGGTTACAAGGCATCGCTAGTTCCCCGTCTAGTGCGTGGCGGAGAGCATGGGATTTGAACCCATGATACGCTTAAAACACGTATACACGATTTCCAATCGTGCTCCTTCAACCACTCGGACAGCTCTCCTTATGATTAACATATAAAATTATACCCTAAGATTATTCATATGCAAAATTTCTTATGGTATAATGAATAAGATTAGAAAGGAAGATTATGGCAAAAGCTTTATATAGACAGTATAGGCCAAAGACTTTTGATAGTGTACTAGGCCAAGATAGGGTTGTAAATGTACTCAAAAACCAGGTCAAATCCGGCAATATCAGCCATGCCTACCTATTTTCTGGAGAGCGTGGTACAGGAAAGACAACTTGTGCAAAAATCTTTGCAAAAGCAATCAATTGTCTTAATCCCAAAGACGGATCTCCCTGTATGGAATGTGAAAATTGCAAGGCTATAGAAGAAGAAACCACCATTGATGTAGTGGAAATGGATGCTGCAAGCAACCGTAGGATAGATGATATTAGAAACCTAAAAGACAATGTAATCTACCCACCCAACAAGCTCAAATACAAGGTCTACATCATAGACGAGGCCCACATGATAACAAGGGAGGCCTTCAATGCACTTTTAAAAATTATGGAAGAGCCACCAAGTCATTTGGTATTTATACTTGCAACAACAGAAATTGAAAAAATCCCATCAACAATTCTTTCAAGAGTCCAAAAATATGAATTTAATAAGATTGATGAAAATAAAATAAAAGAGCAAATAGACTATATCTTAGAAGATAAATCAATAACAATGGAAAATGAAGCCATAAGGCTAATTATTAAAAAAGCCAATGGTGCCATGCGTGATGCTCTTTCCATCTTAGATCAAGTATTATCTTTGGAAAAAGATTCCTATAAACTAAGTGAAGTTGAAAACTTACTTGGAGTAGTAGACTTTTACGATATAGATAAACTTGCTAGGGCAATAGTTCGTAAGGACTCATCTAAATCTTTGGACTTAGTATTTAGGCTTAGAGAAAATAATAAGACCAACAAAGATATCATAGATTCATTAATAAGCTATTTCAATGATATTATGATTTATAAGATGAGTGAAAATGATAAATTTTTCGAAAATGAAGAAAGACTAGCTTTTATCAAGGAATTGGCCAATGACATAGATCTTTTTGACATTGGCGATTATCTTGATATATTGATTGACTATGGGACAAGGCTAAAGCAAGTTGACAATACTGATGTCTTGACAGAACTTTGTGTACTAAGGCTAGTAAAACTTAAAAATACCAAGAGTATAGAATCGAGAATCAAAGCCTTGGAGATGGCTAGTCCATCTGATATCGACGATTTGGTAAATAAGATTCTTGATAGTAGACTAGCAAATCTAGGCAATTTACCACAAAGACCTAATAATACTAGTGGACAAGATGAGCTAGCAATCGAAGTAAATGAGCCCGAAAAATCTGTATCAGAAGAAAAATCTGAGATTCCACCAGAAGAAGCTAGCTTTGAAGATTTTGAAGATACTAAAGTAGTTAAGCTTTCAAAATCACAAGAGTTGCAAGTCCAGGATATGATTATAAAAACTGCCGGAGGGATTTTCCATGAATTCTTCCGTGACCAGGGTTTGCAATACAAAATCGACGGCAATAAGTTTATCTTGGCAGCAGATAAGGAATTTTATAGGTTCATTTTAGAAAAGAAAACTGACGATATAGAAAGAAATCTTATGGAAATCTTAAATGGGGCATATATATTTACTATTGCCACAAGCGAAGATTTAAACCATAATGATAATAAGAAGGATACAAAAATAGAAAAAAAAACTGACAATTCCCAAAGACTATTAGATGTTTTTGGTGAAGATTTAGTCATAGAATAGGAGAGATAAATATGGCAAGAGGCGGATTCCCAGGCGGAGCAAATATGAACAATATGATGAAACAAGTTAAAAAGATGCAAGAGCAAATGGAAAAGGCTCAACAAGATATAGAAGAAAAAGAATTTGAGTCAACATCAGGTGGCGGAGTTGTATCTGCAACTGTAAATGGCAAGAAAGAAGTCATAGCTATCAAAATTGACCCAGATGTAATCGACCCAGAAGATGTCGAAATGCTAGAAGATTTAATCATTGCAGCTATAAATGATGCAATGAAAAAGGCAGACGAATATAGCGGAGAAACAATGGGCAAATTAACAGGTGGACTAAACATACCAGGTCTTATGTAATGGCAATCTATCCAGAAAGTTTAGATAATCTAATAGAACAATTTCAAAAACTTCCTACTATAGGCAAAAAATCTGCTGAAAGACTAGCAATGAGCATAGTTAGTAGAGATAGGGATAGTGTAGAGGATTTTTCTAAGGCGCTTATAGAGGTCAAAGAAAAGATAAAGCATTGCGATATCTGTGGAAATCTTACAGAAAATGACATATGTGATATTTGTAAGGACATCACCCGTGAAGATGACTTTATTTGCGTTATCGAAGATGTAACTGATCTCATAGCAATAGAAAAATCTCACGCCTATCATGGCAAATACCATGTCCTAGGTGGTTTGATATCTCCTTCAGATGGAATTGGCCCTGAAGAGTTAAACATAGATAAACTTATCAAAAGAATTGATGAAGATGGGGTAAAGGAGATAATACTTGCAATTTCTTCCACTATAGAAGGAGAAACAACTAGCCTATTTTTATCAAGTTTATTAGCCAAAAAAGGTGTAAGACTATCAAAGATTGCCCAGGGTATACCAGTTGGCTCAAACTTAGAATATTTTGATCAACTTACCTTAGAAAGGGCAATAGAAGATAGGAGAGAAGTTATTGAATAAATCTAAAAAAATAATTTTATCATTAGCCCTTATATTTCTTGTGTCATCATGCAGGAAAAAGGAAGATCCACAAGTCCAAGTGGAAAAGCCAGCTATTAAAGAAGAAATAAAAGAAGAAACAAGTCAAATCAATATAAAACCAGGAACATTTGCATCCAAAGTTATTCTAGAGAATATGGCAGATGATACGTTTGATTTTAATATCGATAAGACTAATAATTATAGCGAAATAGAGCAAAATGACTTTGACGTTGCAGTAGTACCTGGCTACCTAGCTCCTTATTACTACAACAAAACAAATGGGAGTATAAAGATAGCGGCTATCACATCGACAGGAAATTTGTACTTAGTAAGTGATCAAAAAATAAACAATCAAATGGACTACAAGGGCAAAAACTTATATATAGCAGACTTAGCCAATAACCTTGGCAAAATTGTAGAAAATAAGCTAGGTCCATTAAACTTTGTCCTAAGGATTAATGTAGAATACTATAAAAACCTAGGTGAAATAGTAGAAAAAATGGAGAATTCATCAAACTATCTTGCAATACTAGCAGATCCCTACTACACAAGATCCTTAAGAAATACCCAATACGTATCTAGTGTTGATGACTTGCTGCAAATGGGTGAGGGAGATTTTATCAGCGAGGTTATAATAGTAAATAATAGTTACTTGGAAAATAACGAAGAAAGCTTCAAAGATTTCCTAGAATCTTACAAAGAAGCTTCTGATAAAATAGGAAAAGACACAAAAGTATCCAATGACCTATTATCCACTTATGATATCACAGAAGATGAAGCAAAAAAGGCCCTAGATAGGATGAATATCACCTATGTAAGCGGCCAATCAATGAAAGATATATTTAATAATTTCATTGACAAATTGTACCAATTTGACAAAAATATCTTTGCTGGTGAAAAACCAGACGATGATTTTTATTATAATTAAGAGCTTAGGCTCTTTTTTATTTGGGAAATTTGATATAATAAAGTAAAGGAGGGAATATGTATGGATAATAGGAAATTAGCCGAAGAAATTATAAAAAATGTCGGCGAAAAAGATAACATTATATCAGCAGAACATTGTGCCACAAGGCTTAGATTTCATCTAAAAGATTTTTCAAAAAGGAATGATGAAGCTATTATGGACCTAGATGATGTGAAGGGAACTAACCTATCAAACAATCAGTATCAAATCATCTTAGGATCTGGAAAAGTAAATTTAGTTACTGATGAAGTGCTAAAAATTATTGGGGATGAGAAGATAAGCGATGCACCAGTGGAAAAAGAAGGTAATTGGTTACAAAGAGCAGTAAAAACTCTTTCAGATATTTTTGTGCCAATAATACCTGCAATAGTAGCTGGCGGTCTTTTGATGGGACTAAATAACATATTGACAGCGCCATTTTTTAATGGCCGAAGTGACTCAATCATAAGTCTTTATCCTGGCATTGCAGGTCTTGCACAGATGATAAATACTTTTTCATCAGCTGCCTTTGCATTTTTACCTGTACTAATAGGATTTTCAGCTACCAAAAAATTTGGAGGTAATCCTTACCTAGGTGCTGCAATGGGCATGATAATGGTCCATCCAGACTTATTAAATGCTTACAGTTTGGCGGCAACTCCTGCTGGAGATATTCCTTTGTGGAATATATTTGGTTGGGATATACCAGCAGTAGGTTACCAAGGAACAGTATTGCCAGTACTTGCTGTAGCTTGGATCTTAGCAAAAATCGAGACTAGACTTCACAAGGTAACACCTACATGGCTAGACAACTTAACAACGCCTTTGCTTGCAACACTGATTACAGGATTTATTACATTTGCCTTTGTTGGTCCACTATTAAGAACAGCAGGTGACTTGTTAACTGTAGGTATTACATCAATGTATAATACCTTAGGATTTTTGGGCGGAGCTTTGTTTGGATTGTTCTATGCACCAATTACAATGACTGGCATGCATCACAGCTTCATTCCAATAGAAACCCAACTTATAGCTAAGGCTACAACTAGCGCAGGTGGATCATTCATATTCCCAACTGCTTCAATGAATAACGTTGCTCAAGGAGCGGCTGTTTTAGCGGTTCTTATGACAACAAAAAATGAAAAAATGAAATCAACTGCGGCAGCATCTGGGGTTTCTGCCCTACTAGGTATCACAGAACCTGCTATGTTTGGTATTAACTTAAGATTGCGCTATCCATTTATAGCTGCTATTATTGGTTCAGCAGTAGGAAGTGCTTGGCTTGCCTTTCGTCATGTATTAGCCATAGCCCTAGGAGCTGCAGGTATACCAGGATTTATATCCATAAGACCAGAAAGTTGGCTAGACTTTGGCATAGGAATGATTCTTGCCTTTGGAGTTTCATTTGGCCTAACAATTTTCTTTGATAAGTCAGGTATGCTTCGTCAAGTTGACAAAGATGATGAAAGTAAAGTAAAAAACGGACCAACTAATAAAGAATTAATTGCTACAAATGACGAAATTGGAGAATTGGAGCTATTTTCACCTATGAAAGGTCTAGTAAAACCAATAAGTGAATCAGAAGATGGTGCATTTGCTTCAAAGGCCCTTGGAGATGGCGTAGCAATTGACATAAGCTCTAATCAAATTTTCGCTCCTTGTGATGCCAAGGTAGAAACAGTATTTCCTACAGGACATGCTATTGGACTTTCAACATCAAATGGTATCAATATCCTAATTCATGCAGGAATTGATACAGTAAACTTAGAAGGCAAGGGATTCAAATCTTTTGTTAGTGAGGGGGATGCTGTTAAAAAAGGGGACTTGCTTATGGAAATGGATCCTCAAGTAATCAAAGAGGCAGGATACTCAACACAAACCATGCTAGTCTTGATGGATGTGGACGAATCAAAAACAATAAATGTAGACCAAGGCCAAAAAGAAGTAGGAGACCATATAATTAGGATTAGTTAATGTATAGCAAAGAATATTTTAATAAAGAATTTGAAAAAAATAAAATAGAAGAAAAGATTAATGATCCATTTAATCTTAAATACCATATAAGCCCTATTACAGGCTGGCTCAATGATCCCAATGGACTATGTCATCTTGATGGGACATATCATATTTATTATCAGGCTGACCCACTTCATGCCATTAGAAAAAATATTATTTGGGGCCATGTTACAACAAAAGACTTTATAAATTATAAGTACCATGAACCGTTTATATTTGCAGATACAAATATTGATAAAGTTGGAGCCTATTCTGGCTCTGCCTTTATAAAAGATAATAAAATAAACTTTTTTTATACTGGCAATGTCAAATATCCTGGTAATTACGATTATATCAACGATGGGCGTGACCACAACACAATCAAAATCGTATCAGAAGATGGATTTACTTACCATAAAAAAGAATTGATTTTATCCAATGATGACTATCCAAAGGATTTGACTAGACATGTTAGAGATCCAAAGATTTATGAAGAAGATGGAAATTACTATCTTTTCTTGGGCGCCAGAGATAAAAACAATAAGGGTAAGGTCATAGTATATAGATCAAATGACTTAGAAAAATTTGCCTATCATATGGAAATCACTACAAACTACGACTTTGGATATATGTGGGAATGTCCAGATTTCTTTGAACTAGATGGAAAGAAATTCCTTATGGTATCTCCCCAAGGCTTGGAAAGTGAAGAATTCAAATACCAAAACATATATCAATCTGGCTATTTTCCAATAGATGTAGACTTAAAAGCAAAGACCTATAGCTTTGGAGAATTCGTAGAACTAGACTATGGTTTTGATTTTTACGCTCCACAAACATTTGAAGATGAAAAAGGCAGAAGAATTCTAATAGGATGGATGGGCATGCCAGATGCCTCTTATACAAATCCGACAGTTAAAAATAACTGGCAACACGCATTGACTCTTCCTAGAGAGCTAAAAGTGTCAGACAATAAACTATTGCAAAAACCAATAAAAGAAATAGAAAATTTAATAAATAAAAAAATAGAAATAAGAAAGAACGAAAATTATTTCTACCAAACATTTGAATTTATTTCTGAAGATATTGATGGAGAATTTGAAATATACCTAAGATCTGATGCAAAATTAACCTACAAGGATCAAATCCTAAGCCTAAAACTAGGCGAATGTGGATATGGAAGATGCGAGAGAAAAATAAGGATCGAAAAAATAGATGATATTAGTATATATTCAGATACATCTTCGGTCGAAATCTTTATTAATAATGGGCAATATGTAATGACAAGTAGAGTGTATGGTGAGAAAAATCTATTTAAATCAGACATTATAGGAACTCTTTATGAAATGGATGCTATAAAGTGGAATTTATAAGCAAAGAGAATAACATCAAAAAATTATTATAATTAAAGAATAAAGGAGCCATTATGATCTGAAAAGCTCAATCCATTATAGGATTACGGTTTTTCAGCTCATGATAGGCTCCATTTTTATTCTAATAATGCGCTTAATCAGTAAACTTTTGACCAGCCTACTAGCCTTATTTGCAAAGCTAATTGCTAGATTATTAAATAAGATATATCTAGGAGGAAAGTAACTTAGCAAAGATTGGTAGATTAAAAGCAAAACAAGTAAGAAAAGATAAAGCTTTTAAAAAGATATTAATAATACTTATATTAGTTTAAAAATTATTAATACTAAAATGGTCTTTATAAAAAATAAAACCTTGAAATTGCAATGCTTTCAAGGTGTTTGGTGGAGATGATGGGAGTCGAACCCATGTCCGTGGAAGTGTCCTCAGAGGCTTCTACAGGTTTATTAAGTTTAAAGTTTTCGCATAAAACTTTATAAACTTACAAATAAGTTATATGCTAGCTTCATCATACTGCAACTAGCTCAAAGCTTTGCTAGAAGAGTTGTCGCTAAAATTATGAAACAAATTGTAAGTTTGCGACTAACCTACAATTCATTGCTACCAGTTTCTTAGGCAGCTAGTGCGAAGTTTGCTTCGCTATTGTTGTTTGCGTTTATATTTAAACACTGATTTACGATCAGCAAACGACCTGCTACCAATGATTATTCGACCACGTCGAAACCATGGCATCCCCAAGTAGCATAAATTATACTAGGAAAAAACCTTATTGTCAAAAATTGAGATATTTTGTAAAATATATAATAAGAAAAGGTTTTTCTAATTACGCCCAGCTTTACTGGGTATTAATATAATAAGAAAATAATTATGCGCAATGGAGGATGCAATGAGAAACTCAAATAAGACAGTAGCTATGCTATTGGCTGGTGGTCAAGGTTCACGTCTTAAGGCCTTGACTAAAGATATGGCAAAACCTGTAGTTCCTTTTGGTGGAAAATACAGAATTATAGATTTTGCTTTAAGTAATTCTACCAATTCAGAGATTAGGGATATTGGTGTTTTGACTCAATATAAGCCACAGCTTTTAAACCGTCACCTAGGTATTGGTTCTGCTTGGGATTATGATAGAAATAACGGTGGATTAAGAATATTATCACCATATTATACTGAAGATGGGGGTAAGTGGTTCGAAGGTACCGCATCTGCTATTTATGAAAATATTAAATATCTTGATAGCGTCAATCCAGAATATGTTTTGATATTATCAGGTGACCATATTTACAAGATGGATTATAGGAAACTCCTTGATATACATAAAGAAAAGGGTGCTGATGCTACTATAGCGGTAATGGAAGTTGATTGGGATGAAGCTAGCAGATTTGGTATTATGAATACTGATGAAGATGGCAAAATCACTGAGTTTGAAGAAAAACCAGAAGATCCAAAATCTAATCTTGCATCTATGGGAATTTATGTATTTAATTGGAAAGTGCTACGTAAGGCCCTAATAGAAGATAATGATAATCCTGATTCTTCAAATGACTTTGGTAAAGATATTATCCCTAAAATGCTTAATGATGGCAAACCTCTTTACGTCTATAAGTTTGATGGATATTGGAAAGATGTTGGAACTGTAAGGAGTTTCTGGCAAGCTAACCTCGACCTTATCGATCCTAATAATGAGCTAAGGATTTATGACGAAGATTGGAAAATATATACTACAAGCCTAAACTTGCCACCACACAGGATTGGCAAAGAAGGTATACTTGAAGATGCTCTAGTTAATGAAGCTTGTGTGATTAATGGCAAAGTTAAGAATTCAGTTTTATTCTCAAATGTTAAAGTTGAAGAAGGTGCTGAAGTTTGTGACAGTGTCTTATTAAATGGATCTACGGTTAAGGCAGGGGTTAAGATTTACAACTGTGTAGTTGCTGAAGATATTGAGATTACAGAAAATATAGGCAAAGAAGGCGATGATAAGGTTTATCTTGTAAGTTCAGAAGGAATCGAGGAGGAATAAGATGGATAGCATTTTAGCTTTAGTGTATAGTTCAGAGTTTGATTCTGGAAATTATGATGAATTGTGCAAGGTTAGACCAGATTATATGCTACCATTTGGTGGAAGGTATAGGATTATTGACTTTACTTTGTCAAATCTGACAAATTATGATATTACCAATGTGATACTATTTGCAGGTAGGAAGATGAGATCAACCTTAGATCACATAGGAAATGGTAGAAGTTGGGAACTTAACCGCAGACGTGGTGGTCTTACAATAATTCCTCCAAATTACGGTATTGCAAATCCTAGCGAAGTTGAAACATATTATGACACTATTAGAGGTATTGAGGATTCTAATGCAGAATATGTTTTTATTACCAATCCAATGTACATTTCAAAGGTTGATATAAGCGATGCAAAAGAATATATAAAATCAAATGATAGTGATGTATTGATATTTACACAAAGAATGCGCGATGACGATGGTTTTTATCTAAATAGAAAGATTATAAATTCTGATGAAAATAATAATCCAGTAAGCCTTGGTACTAACCTAGGTTTATCGGATGAATTCGATCTTTTCGCAGGTTCAATACTAATAAAAAGAGATGTTCTAATCAAGGTATTAAGATATGCGGTTGAGAGAAATACTATTTCATCACTTCTTACAGCAATATTTTCTCTACCAGAAGATTTAAACATTGATTTTTATAGGACTGAGAAGCATATTGAGATTATTATGGATACATTTTCATTCTTTGAAGCAAATATGAAGCTTTTAGACGAAGAATTATACGACTCCTTATTTTACCAAGATGGTCTAGTTTATACCAAGTCTAAGGATGAACCTTCAACATCATATACAAAAGATAGTAAGGTTAAAAACTCTCTTGTTGCAAATGGTGCTATTATAGAAGGTGAGATTGAAAATTCAATAGTCTTTAGGGGAGTTACAGTTAAAAAGGGTGCTGTTATCAAAAATTCAGTTATCTTCCAAGATACAGTTATTGGTAATGACGCAATACTTAACTTTGTTATAACTGATAAGGGAACAAAGATAGGAAACAACGTGAAATTATTTGGTAACAGGGTTCACCCATTTGTATCATCAAAAAATGAAGTAATGGAAGAATGGAGCTAAAAATGAATGTACTTTTTCTAGCTAGTGAAGCAGTACCTTTTATCAAGACAGGAGGTCTAGCCGATGTTGCTGGATCTCTACCAAAAGAACTTAAAAAGATCGGCGTTGATGTCAGAGCTGTAATCCCTATGTATGGTTCTATCGACGAAAAATATCTTTCAAAAATGGAAAAGGTCACTGAGTTTTATGTAGACCTAGATTGGAAACACCAATACGCAGGAGTTTATAGACTCGATTATGATGGAGTCTGCTATTATTTCATTGATAATCAAGAATACTTTGATAGGGGATATCCTTATGGCTTTGATGACGATGCAGAAAGATTCATTTTCTTCTCAAAAGCTTGTACCCTACTTCCAAAAGAAATAGACTTTAAACCAAACATTATCCACTCTAATGACTGGCATACGGCTATGGTCAATGTATTTGTAAATGATTTTAGGCATGGGGATAGCTACTATAACGATATAAGAACATTATTTACCATCCACAATTTGAAATACCAAGGCGTATTTAACCCAGATATAATGAGACTGGCTGGTCTTGATGGTGGATATTTTAACGAAAATGATTTGAAATATTATGATGCAATTAACTTTATGAAAGCTGGAATAATCCATGCTACTGCTGTCAATACTGTTTCAGAAAATTATGCTCGTGAAATCCACTACCCATTCTATGGAGAGAGTCTGGATGGGGTTATTCGTGAATATGATTACAAATTATCAGGCATTGTAAACGGTATAGACTATAATGAATGGAATCCTGCAACGGATAAACTTATAAATCAAAATTTTGACATAGATAGTATAGACAAAAAAGTTAACAATAAATTAGCCTTACAAAAACAATACGGTCTACCACAAAGAGAAGATGTACCAATGATTGGTATGGTAACAAGGTTAAACGAAATGAAGGGTATGGACCTTGTAAGGTACATATTAGATGAGCTATTGGAAGAAGATATCCAGATTGTAGCCCTAGGTACTGGTGACTATACTTATGAAGAAATGCTAAAATATTTTGCTTGGAAATATCCAGAAAAACTTTCAGCAAGAATTTATTTTGGTGGCCAAGAAGCTCACCAAATATATGCATCTAGTGACTTTTACCTTATGCCTTCAATCTCAGAACCTTGTGGAATCAGCCAGCTAATTGCTATGCGCTATGGAGCTTTGCCTATAGTTCGTGAGGCAGGTGGCCTTAAGGATACGGTTATTCCTTACAATGAATACACAGGTGAGGGTACAGGATATTCTTTCTCAAATATCAATGCCCATGAGTTATTATTTACAATCAAAAACGCTATAAATATTTATAAAAATAATAAAGAAGCACATAATAGACTTGTTAATAATGCAATGAAAAGCGATATAGACTGGCAAATGTCAGCTAAAAAATATAAAGATTTATATGATGAAACAAGAGCCTAGTATGAAAATTAATAAGAATACTATCATAGAAAGAATACAAAATTATTTGTATTCTTTTTATGCTAAAGACCTAAACACAGCAAGAGAAAGGGAAATCTATGATTGCCTATGCCGTTATATTATGGAAAGTGTAGGCAAGACTTGGGTCTCTTCCAAGAAAATAAAAGAGGGTTACGAAGTCTATATATTAAGTTTTGAGTATCTGCCTGGGTCTTTCCTATCAAACATAATATATAAACTTGATATTGAAGATGAGATTAAGGCAGCCATTGGTGAAATTGGCTTTGATTATGATTCTATCATGGCTTATGACCTAGACCCAGCCCTCGGCATTGGTGATATGGGCATGGGTTCTTCCTACCTTATAAATGCTCTAACAGATCAAAAGATAAAGGCCACAGCCTACGCACTTCGCTATGAATCAGGTGATTTTAAGCAGGTTATAGCCAACGGTAAGCAAGAAGTAAGGTCAGATTCATGGTTAGAACACGGGTCAAATTGGGAACACCAAAAATCTTTTACAAATCTAATAGAAATATATGGGAAAAACCACAAGACTGTAACCTACGACATGCCCATACTTTCATCTGATGCTAAATTTGTAAATACACTTAGACTTTTTAAATCTGAGCCAACTTCAGTAATAGATGTTAACGAGTTTTCTAATGGGGATATAATCAATGCCTATGGGGATTATATTAATAACCTTTCAATTACTCAGTTTCTTTATGTAGACGATTCTTCATATGAGGGCAAGATTTTAAGGTTAAAACAAGAATATTTCTTTGCAGCATCAGCTATGAGAGACTTTGTAAGAAGATACATCTTGTATTATGAGGATATAAATAATATCAATAAACAAACTAAAGTTATTATAAACGACATTCATCCGACCCTAGCCTTAGTCGAATTTATCAGAATCCTTACAAGAGAACATAAATTCACTATGAGAAAAGCTATAGCTTATACAAGGGAAATATTCTACCACCTAGTGTTTTCTATAACAGATGATTCACTAGAAAACTATCCAGCCGATGAAATAAGAAAGCTGAATCCAGAACTTTATAGTACTATTATCGACATACAAACAGAACTAGGAAAATCAGAAAGCTATTTGCCTTTAATAGAAAATGGACAGATGATTTTTAAAAATATTAATATAGTCCTATCCAGGGAATATATCTTCTTATCTAAGGTGCTTTTTGAAAACAAGTCAATATCAAACAATACTTCCTATATGAACATGGGAAGCGATAGGCAAATGTACGGTCAATCTGCAAACCTTAAGCTTTATGATCTTCTTAGAGAATATAATATCAATGATTATAGAAATGATAGCAAGAAGCTTATTTATCTAAAAGAGAACAAAGACTTTATCGATAGCCTAGATGAAATTAAATTCTATAATAAAGTAAAGCTAAGCAAATATTTGAAAGATCCATCCATAAATCCTTATTCAATATTTGATTTGCAGCTATCTATAATTCACGAAAGCAAAAGGCAAATACTAAATGCCCTAGAAATTGCCTATGAATATTTTTATCTAAGAGATAATACAAATGCTTATTTTGTACCAAAAACTTATATTTTTTCTGGCAAGGCCAATGAGGGTTACTATGTGGCAAAGGAAACCATAAAGTTTATTCTAGCCCTTAAAAAACTTATAGAAGCAGATAAGATTATAAGTAAGAAAATCAAGATTATTTTTGTAGAAAATACTGGGGTTAAAGACCTGAGAATACTTTATCCAGCGGCAGATGTATATTCTAACCTAGCCCATCCATTAATGGATAATCAAAACTTTGATATAATAAACTGTCTATACAATATGTCAAATGTGATTTCAACTAAGGCAGGAATTGTTGAAAATTTGGATATTGCTAATGAATTTTATCTATTAGATGATGATTATAAAACTTATGAGGCAATAAGAAAAGAAAGAAAATATATTGCTAATGATATCATTTATCAAAACAAAATAGTAAAATATACTATTGACAGGCTATTAAATGAGCCTAAGGAAGCTTTCCCATATGATTTTAAAAACTTATATGACGAAATACTACTATACAATGATTCATTTAATGTATTCCTAGACCTAGAAAATCTTGTGAACCTAAGAAAAGATATGCAAAAAGACTATATAGACAAGGAAAAATGGACACAAAATAGTATGCAAAATTTCATATGGGCTAGCAAATTTAACCTAGATGACTTATTAAAAAGGAAAAGAAGTTTTGATAAATAATATTAGCTATGAACAAATTAAAGATATAAAACTTGGAGCCATATATAGTAAAGATGAAACTACTTTTAGAGTTTTTGCGCCATCAGTCGACCAAATATATCTGGCCATATCAAAAGACTATAGAAATCCAAGAAAAGATTTTATAAAGATGGAAAAATCTCAGTATGATATCTACCAAGTTACTTTATCAGGAGATTATGAAGGATATTATTATTCGTATTTTGTGGATGACAAATACATGGTGACTGACCCCTACTCCTTTGCTTCTTCTATAAATTCTATGTATTCTGTAGTTTGTGATATGGAAAAAACAAATCCTGATGGATTTCTAGAGACGCAAGTACCACAAATACCAGAAAATGAAGCTATAATATATGAACTTAATGTCAAAAATTATACAGCTGATGATACTAGTGGAGTAAAGTACAAAGGCAAGTATCTTGGCCTATGCCAGGAGGGAACTGCCTATAAGGGACTTGCCACAGGCATTGATAATTTAGTTGACCTTGGCATAAGCCATGTTCAGCTTTTGCCTATATATGACTTTATAAGTGTTGATGAATCAAATGATAGATTTTTTGATGATGATAACTACAACTGGGGCTATGACCCTGAGCTATATTTTAACCCAGAAGGATCTTATGCTACAGATCCTGATGATCCTACAAATAGGATATTTGAAATTAAAGAAATGATTCAAAAGTTTCATGAAAAAAATATAGCCCTTGTAATGGATGTCGTATTTAACCACACATTTAAGTCTTATGATTCAAATCTAAATACACTTGGTAAAAATTATTATTATAGGATGACTGATGATGGGAATTTTTCCAATGCTACTGGAGTGGGTAATGAACTAGCAAGCGAGAGACCCTTTGTAAGGAAACTAATAATTGACTCTTTGAAATATTGGGTTAAGGAGTATAAGATTGATGGCTTTAGGTTTGACCTTATGGCCGTAATAGACCTTGATACCATAAAACTTGCTGTTAAAGAACTTAGAAAGATTAATCCCAACATAATTATCTATGGAGAACCATGGATGGCTCTTGAAACAACCCTTCCATATGATCTTCACACTATTAAAGGTTCACAAAGATCTAATGGTTTTGGAGTCTTTAATGACATTTTTCGAGATGCAATAAAGGGCGATACTGATTCCTATGGGACAGGCTACATCCAGGGGGACTATTATTTAAAGCCTATTATAGAACAATCCATAGCTGGCTCTATCGCCTATGATGACCTAAGGAGTGGTTTTGCAGATGATGCAAGCGAGTCAATAAATTATTTTAATTGCCACGACAATTTGATTTTATATGACAAATTGCAGATTTCTCTTAAAAACTTGGATCAAATAGATGATTATGTGAAGCTTGCAATAGGAATGATTTTCCTATCATTTGGCAAGGTGTTTTTATATGAGGGAAATGAATTTAACCATACTAAGAAAAATGACAGGAATTCTTACAATTCACCACTTTTTGTAAATGCTATTAATTGGAAGGAAAAAGAAGACCACCTGAATATCTTCAACTACACCAAAGATTTGATAGAACTAAGAAAATCATTGAAGGCCTTTACAAAAACTGATCCAACATTTATTCGCAGCAATCTAAAGTTTATGGATGGATTAAAGGATTCTATGATAATTTATAGTTTGGAATATGAAGGTTTAAAGAATCTCGTTGTAATAAATGTCGGCCAAGATGGAGAAATAATCCCAAGAAGATCAATAGAAAGTTTTATAGGAGATAAAAAACTTAGAATTGACAATATCTTTAACAAAGAGGGTAAAAATACAAGTAAGAAGATAGAAGCAGACCTATATGTAGATGGTCTATCAATAAATGTTTACCATTTAGGAGGAAAAAATGGACTATAAAGAATCTTTTAATTTGTGGTACAACAATGACAAATTTGACGATCAGACAAAAAAAGAACTAGAAGAGATCAAAGACAATGACGAAGAAATCAAGGATAGGTTTTATTCTTCCTTAGAATTTGGTACAGCAGGTCTTCGTGGCAAACTAGGTGCAGGAACCAACCGTATGAACGAATACATGGTTGCTCAAGCAAGCCAGGGATTTGCCGATACAGTTGCTGAAATGGGCGAGGATGCTAAAAAAGCAGGAGTTGCAATCTCATATGACGTACGTCACAAATCAGAAGAATTCGCTCGCGTAACAGCAGAAGTTTTTGCTGCTAATGGCATCAAGGTTTACATTCACAAGGAAATTCAACCAACTCCAGTTTTATCATACACAGTTAGACACCTTAAAACAGCTGCCGGAGTAATGATTACAGCAAGCCACAACCCAATGGAATACAATGGATACAAGGCATACAACAGCGAAGGCAGCCAAATCCTAGATGAAACTGCAGACAAAATTTTAGGCCACATTGCTGAGCACCCTGACTTTTTCGAAATTCCACGTATAGACTTTGAAAAGGGGATTGAAGATGGCATAATCGAATGGGTTAGTGATGACTTGATAGAAGACTATGTAAAAGAAGTACTTGATTGTACAATTAATGAAGATATAGATAAAGATATCAAAATTGTTTATACTCCACTAAATGGAGCTGGTAACAAACTAGTTAGAAGAATATTAGACGAACGTGGATTTAAAAATATATACGTTGTCGCAGAACAAGAAAATCCAGATCCAAACTTTACAACAGTAGGATATCCAAACCCAGAAGACCCAGCTGCTTTCAAGTATTCAGAAAAACTTGGCAAAGAACTAGATGCAGATTTATTACTAGCAACAGACCCTGATTCAGATAGATGTGCTGTAGAAATAAAAGATGAGAATGGAGAGTATGTATTCTTAACAGGCAATAAGATTGGATCACTTTTAACCAACTATATCCTATCAGCCTTAAAGGAAAATGGAGAACTTCCTGAAAATCCAGCTGTAGTAAAATCTCTTGTATCAACAGATTTGATTAGTCCTATTTGTGAAAAATACGGAGTTCAAAAATATGACGTTCTAACAGGATTTAAAAACATTTATGCAGTAGCAAATGAACTAGAAAGAACTGGTGAAGGTAAGTTCGTATTTGGTTTTGAAGAATCTATAGGTTATAACTACAAGGATTTTGTAAGGGACAAGGATGCTGTAAACTCTGCAATGATGATATCTGAGATGGCAGGATACTACAAAAAACAAGGCAAATCCTTGCTAGATGTACTTGAAGATATCTATCAAGAACACGGATTCTATGCCAACGAAGTTGTATCAATCACCCTAACCGGCCTTGATGGACAAGCAAGAATCGGAAGAATTATGGAAGAAGTTAGAAACAATCCTATAGATGAACTTGCTGGCCTAAAAACAGCTAAGATTATTGACTACAAATTTGATGATACTGGCCTTCCAAAATCAAATGTTTTGAAATATTACTTTGAAGATGACTCATGGCTTGCACTTAGACCATCTGGAACAGAACCAAAAATCAAGATTTATGTCAATGCAATAAGTGATAGCAAAGATGGTTCTGATACAAAGAAAGATGAAATGATCAAGGCTATGAAAGAAGTAATTGATAGTGTAGAATAAAATTTCTAGGGCTTTTGCCCTAGTTTTTTTGTTTTAAAAAGATTTTTATGTGGTAAAATATAGGTACTAAAGAAAAGGAAGATATTATGGAAAGTTTTTTTAATTTTATAGATAAATTTTTTTCAATAAATGTATTTGGAAACTTAACTTTATATCAATTGATTTCAACAATACTTAAATACGTATTTGTCGTAGTTGTATTTTACTTCATATATTCAATCATTAGAATAATATATTATGATGTGAGGACAACTCTTAAAAAAGAAAAGGAATCCGATACATATCTTAAATTATTAAATAGAGAAGATGGCTTTAGATTTATAGTCCAAGAGTATTATTTCATAGGAGAAGAAGATACAATTGGTAGAGATGAGAGAAATACTATTTGCATTAAGGACAAATATCTATCGAAATTCCACGCTAGGATTATCCAAGATGAGGATATATATTTCTTGGAGGATTTAAAATCAGCCAATGGAACCTATCTTAACGATGAGAGAATTTATGACGCAATTGAGCTAAAATCAAATGACATAATTCATATTGGCCAGTTGCAGTTCTTATTTATCCAAGGAGAGGAAAATGAATAAGGACATAGCATTAGTAGAAAATGAAAAAAAATACACCAGAAAATCAGCGGTGTTGTTGCTTATATTTACATTTTTGTCTTTGTCCCTATCTTTGATATATAACATTCAAAACATAGGGGAGACTGATTTATATACTTATCTTGCTATCTTATTTGTCGTTATCTTATCGACTAGTTTGGTAAGCAAGATTACCAAGGCTGACAATATTTTGCTAATGATTGTAAATATGCTCTTTTCAATAGGTGTATCTATGATTTATAGGCTTGATCCTGCCTATGGCAAAAGACAATTGCAATTTTACCTAGTAGGTATGGTCCTATTTTTCCTTACATTTTTTATTTTGAAAGCCTTTAAGTTTTGGTCCAAGATTTCTATATTCTATGTAGTAGTTTCAATAGGACTATTTATGGCGACCCTTGTATTTGGTACTTACATTGGTGGGGCAAAAAACTGGATTGTCATTAAAAATATAATTACTATCCAACCCTCTGAGTTTATAAAAGTGCCACTAGCATTTTTTATTGCAAGTTTCTATAGCAATTACAACCAAATCGTTAGCAAACCTTTTGGAAGATTTTACATGGAATTTGTAATCCTTGTATACATTGGATTCCTATTCTTGCAAAAAGACTTGGGAACGGCCCTGATATTTTTTGGCCTAATGATTCTAAGCCAATTTGTCTTCGAAAAGGATAGATTTTTAATTACCTTTAATATAATAGCCATGATCTTAGGTTCTATTTTGGCTTATTTTATGTTTGGTCACGTTAGAATAAGAGTTGCAACCTGGCTTGACCCATGGTCTGATATAAATAGGACAGGCTACCAGATTACCCAAGCTCTATTTGCTTTGGCAAGTGGTGGACTTTTTGGCACAGGCATTGGTCTTGGCCATCCAGACTATATACCAGTTGCAGAATCTGACTTTATTTTCTCAGCCATATCTGAAGAAATGGGAGTCTTTATGGGAATTGCTGTAATACTTTTATTTATGATTTTGGTATATAGGGCCTTTAAAATTTCCCTGATACAACAGGACAAGTTCTTTTCTACTCTTGCCTTTTGTATAGGAGTATTATTTGCCATACAGACATTTATAATACTTGGTGGAGTTTTAAAACTTATCCCACTTACAGGTGTAACTTTGCCATTTATATCCCAAGGTGGATCATCCATGTTATCTGGTTTTATCCTACTTGGATGTCTGCAATATTGTGCATCTGACATTAAATATGGAGATGAAATAGATGAGTGAAGATAAAAAATACCGAGCTAGTAAAAAAAGAAAGACAGATGAAACTTTTCTAAAAAAGATAATAAAAAAAGAAGAAGAGTATAGGATCAAAGATAGCAAAGAGCTAAAAGTCCTATCAAAATCTACCCTAAATAAAAGGCTTCTTTTTGTTATGATATTTTTTGTCGTCCTATTTATGGGTCTTGCCATCTATTTGGTATATTTCCAGCTTTTTAAATCAAGCGAAATAGCAAAAAATGAGAATAATAGAAGACTTTGGATAAATGAAGATGCCATAGACAGGGGAGATATTTATGATAGCTTAGGCAATCTTTTGGCCTATGATGAGGAAAATTCCGACGGTTCAAAAACTCGTATTTATAATTATGGAGCTATAAGTTCTACTATAACAGGTTATAATTCCAAGACTTATGGCAAGACTGGTCTTGAAAAGACCTACAACAAGTGGTTATTAAATCTTCACGATGATAATTTAAGTCAGTTTAGGAAGATGATTGTAAATAATGATAAGGGCAACGATTTGCACCTTACCTTAAATCAAAATATACAAAATTTAACCTATAATTATATGAGCCAATACACTGGAGCGGCAGTTGTTATGAATCCAAAGACAGGAGAAATACTTGCTATGGTTTCTCTACCGACATTTAATCCAAATTCTGTAGATGCAGATTGGGAGAATCTTATAGCAAATAACAACGGACCCTTAGTTAATAGGGCGTCTGCTGGACTTTATAGGCCGGGATCGACATTTAAGATTGTAACAACCAATGCTATACTAGATTCAAATATTGACCAGTCATACGAAGATACAGGATCAGAAGTGATACAAAACTTTGAGATTACAAACTTTGACAATCAAGTCTTTGGAGCACTAGACTTAAGACATGCCTTCATATATTCTGTTAATACTTACTTTGCAAAAAAAACTAACGATATGGGCAAAGAAAGTTTGATGAATATGACTGATAAGTATATGTTTAACAAACCTTATGAATTTGATTTGGAAAAATATGATTCTGTTATTCCATACAAGGAACTAAATCAAGCAGACCTAGCTATGACAGGTTTTGGCTATGGTAAAACTCAAGTGACACCTCTCCATATGGCGATGATTACATCAACTATAGCAAATGGTGGTGTTATGATGAAGCCTCGCTTGGTCTCAACTATCACAGATAAAGACGAGAATGTAATTTATGAAAACAAAAAGGAAATCTTATCAAAGGTTACGAATATGACTAATGCAAATACCATTCGTGACTTGATGGTGGATGTAGTAAATGAGGGAACTGCAAAAGGTGCATATGTTGATGGCATACAAGTTGCAGGTAAAACTGGAACAGCAGATAAGGCCAACGGATTTATAGATGCATGGTTTGTTGGTTTTGCTCCAGCTTATGATCCAAAGATAGCAGTAGCAATAGTTGTAGAAAATTCAGCTGACACAGGTGGTGTGACAGTTGCCCCTATTGCAGGAAATCTTATTAGAGATATATTTAACCAAGTTAATCTAGATTAATTATAGAAGCTTATTCTTGATATTAGTCCAATAGTGATTTTTATCGAGAATAAGTTTTTTTATTGTCTTATTTGAAACTTTTATACTGATTTTGTAGTCCTTAGTATTGTATTCCTTGCCATCAAAGATAAAGACAGTGTGGTAATTGTCTCTTTTTGAAACTAAGATGTCGATAGTAGCATCTTCAGGCAAGACAACTGGCGAAATAATTGCATTATTCAAATTTGAAAAAATAGGCGCAATAGGAGTTAGTGAATAGCCCTTCAAAGATTGGTGCAAGATAGATCCACCACAAGATAAGTTGTAGGCAGTAGAACCATGTGGGGTAGCAATAATCAGGCCATCTCCTTGGAAATTTTCTACAAAATTGCCATCTATAAAAACCTTAAGCCTAACTATTTGATTTTTATTACTCTTAACTACTACTTCATTAAGAGAATCCATGTGTTTCTTATTAACCTGAGATTCTAGAATAGTAAGCTCTTCTACATTGTAATTGCCATCTTTAAAAGCTTTCACAAAGTTTTCAATCTCACCAACTTCAACTTCCTGGTAAAATCCCAAGTGCCCAGTATTTATCCCTATAAATGGAATATTGGTAAAGTTTGTATCATGAACTGCCTTTAAGAAAGTGCCATCACCACCAATAACAAGATTTAAAATAGCATCACTATTAAAGCTACTAGAAACTTCAAATCCATAATCTTCTAAGATATCCTTGGTTTTAAAAAATATACTTTTGCTAAATTTTGATTTATTTCTAAAAATATTAATAAAATTTGTCATATCAAAAATCCTCTCTTATAGTATTATAACATAGAGGTGAAAATGAATTACATTAGTTTTAAAATAAACAAAGACATAAAAGTTAAAAAATTTTTAGAAAAAAATGCTTTCTCAAAAAGAGCAATTACTGACATAGTAAAAGCAGGATACATTATTGATGATATTAATACTAGTAATAACCAGGATTTAAAAAGTGGTGATATATTAAAGATTCCCATAGAAGATGAAAACTTGGACTACGAACCTATTAAAGCTAAGTTAGATATAGTCTATGAAGACTTTCATATATTAGTAGTAGACAAGCCAGCAAATCTCACTGTAAACTCCAAAGGTCAAGAATCCCTGGCAAATCATATAGCCTATTATTTTAAAGAAAATGATATTAAGTCCAAGGTAAGGTTTATAAATAGACTTGATATGAACACCTCGGGTTTATTGATGGTTGCCAAGAATCCCTACGCCTTTGCCTACTATCAAAAGCAAATAGAGAACAATGATTTTTATAAATATTATATGGCAGTAGTAAATGGCAATGTAAATATTAATAGGACTCTTAAAACTAAACTTACTTACAATGAAGATAGGAAAAGATATGAAGTGGGCGAAGATGGAAAACTTGCAGTAAGTCAGTTTAAAACTATCGAATACGATCAGAAAAATAATATTAGCTATATAAAAGTAGACATAAAGACTGGCAAAACCCACCAAATCAGGTCACAACTATCATATTTGCGTCATCCTATAATAGGCGATATGCTATATGGTTCAAATATAGAAATGGATAGGTTTTTGCTACATTGTTATGAGATAAAATTTAAAAGATTTATTGACCGAAAGTTTATAGATATAAAGTCTAAGCCATCTTTTAGTCAATATTTAATTTGAAAAACTTTTCCCTATATATTATAATTAAGACATCCTAAGGAAGACAGGTCCGAATTTAAACCTACAACAATTATAAGGGATTGCTTTGTTCTAGTTTGGATGGAATGCCTCCAGAGAGTGGACTTCAGAAATTCTAGACGGCTTGCCCACCTTCACAAAAGCGAAGGTTATAATGTAGGGCCACCTTAGGATTTTTTTATAATTATTGTTATATACCTATGGTTTGTGGGTATATAATAGATATCAAAACTTAAAAGGAGAGATTAAATATATGTCAATAACAGATTATATTGAAGACAAAGCACGCGCTAAACAAAGAGAAATCAAATACGAGATTTGGAAAGCTAAAAATCACGACAGTAGAATGAGAACCCAAGGTGCTCTACTTGGAGCATTAGTTGGTGTTACCGCTGGTATACTATTAGCTCCAAAATCTGGTAAAGAAACTAGAGAAGATATCAGTGATGCATTTGATGAAACAGTTAAAACTGTAAAAGATACTACAAATGATTTAGTAGATAGTGCAGCTGATATGGTTGACAATGCTAAAGATTCTTATGAAGATATGAAATATAGAGCATATACAGACCTTGAACCAGTTAGAGAAGGATTTGACCATGGCAAAGAAATTGCTAGACAAACTGGTAAACAATTAGCTGAAACAGCTGGAAATGTTAAAGACAACGTTTCAGAAGGTGCAGAAGAATTAGGAAAGATTATTTCTAATACTGCAACAGATGTAGCAAGTGATGTCAAAGAAGGCGCTAAAGAAGCTGCTGAAGTAACTAGTGAAAAACACGAAGAAAACGTAAAAGAAGCTAACAATGCAAAGGAAGAAGTAAAAGATAGCGCTGATAAAACAGCAGAACTTGCAAAAGATAAAGCTGAGGAAACTAAAAGCGCTGATAAAAAAGTAAAAATTGAGATTGATAAGAAAAATAAAAAGAACTAGGGAGTTTTAAATGGTTACTATTAATTTTAATCTTCTTGGAAATATAATACTGACTATAGTAGGTATAGTTGCACTAGTGTTTTTGATTAAAACTTTAGCAAGTGTAAACAAGTTAGTTGGCTCAGTCCAAGAAGTTTTAGATAAGAATGCAGACAATTTAGATGATGTTATTGAAAAACTTCCTGGAGTAGTTGATCAAGCAAACTCGTTAGTAGCAAATGTTAACACAGTTGTTCAAGACCCAAATCTAAGAATGGCTATAGCAAAGGCTAACGATACTATGACAAATGTCAATAGTATAACTGATGACATCAGAGACACTGTAAACTATGTCGGTGAAACAGCTGTTGATAGTATTGATACTGTAGGAGCTGGAATCGCATCTGTTGGTGATTATTCATCATTGATTATGGATGTAATAGATATAGTAAGAAATGTAATATCTGGTAGATAATGAATCAAGAGTCATCAAAACGATGACTCTTTTTCTTAGGAAGGTGAAAATATGGGTCAACCAACAATAAAAGATGTAGCAAAATTGGCTGGAGTATCTATATCTACAGTATCTAGGGTAATGAATAATTCAAAACCAGTAAGCCCTGAAGCTAAACAAAAAGTACTTGATGCCATTAATAAGCTTGATTTTAAGCCAAATGAACTTGCAAGATCACTTGTAATGAGAAAGTCAAACTTAGTTGGTGTTATAGTTCAAGATATTGGTATAGAATATATGGCACAGCTTATAAGAGGTATAGAAGAAATAGGTAGGCTCTATAAGTATGATATGCTATTAACTTCTTCTTATGGACAAGAAGAGCAAATTAATAATTCTATTGATTTTCTTGCTACTAAGCAAGTAGAAGGCTTGGTAATCATAGCAGAAGATGTTAGCGATGAGACACTTCTAAAACTTAGAGAAACAAGAATTCCATTTATTCTATTAGATAAGTATCATTCATTTAAAACACTACATACAGTAAGAATCGACTATGAAACAGAACAATATAGGCTAGTAAAGCATCTCTTTGAGTCAGGTCATGAAAATGTATTGTTTTTAAACGATAGTGCCGACAATATCCTAAAACAAGCCAAAAAATCTGGATATGAAAAAGCTTGTAATGAGCTTGGCAAAAATTCCTACTATTTAGAATGTAATGGCAAGACAAGTAATGATGGATACGAGATTGGAAAAGAGGCCATTGCTCTTTGCAAAGAAAATGATATCAGTGCGGTAGCTTGTTGTTCTGATGAGCTAGCTATAGGTTTTATAGATTATTGTACTGACAATGCAATCAATGTACCAAATGACCTATCTGTAGCAGGATTTGGAGATGGATCAATAGCAAGTATCTATAGGCCAAATCTTACAACTATGGCTATTCCATACTATGATATTGGTGCAATAGCTATAAGAGCATTGATAAAGAGAATTCGTCAAGAAGATGACATCTTAACTGACGATTGGATAATAGATGCAAACCTTAAATTAAGAGAATCAAGCAAGTCTTTAAGTTGAAAATATAAACAATTTCAATTATAATATAAACATAGAAAAAGAATATAGGAGGCTATTATTATGGCAGAAAGAAAAGTTGTTGTAAGCAATGAAACAGGTTTACACGCTAGACCAGCAGCAAGTTTAGTTCAATTTGTTAAAAACTATCCTGGTGAAGTTAAAATTATAAAAGACGGTAAAGAAGCTAATGCAAAATCAATCTTCAACGTTATGAGCCTTGGAATTGCAAAAGGTACAGAAATTACTCTAATTGCAGAAGGTGAAGACGAAGAAAAATTTGTTGACGAATTAGTAGATTTTATAGAAAACTTATCAGAATAATTTAACTAGTAAGAGGGTACTGATTAAGTATCCTTTTTTTATACTTTGTTTAGAAGGGAAGAATATGAATACCAAATATGAAGGAATCAAGGCTTCTAGTGGACTTGCTATAGGTACAATCTACCTTTTTAATAGGCAAGAAGTGGCTGTAGACCAAAATAAAATAAGTGAGAATATGGTCGAAGAAGAAAAAACTAGAATTCATAATGCACTAGACTCTTATCTAGATGAACTTAGTGATACAAATGGAGCAAATGAAGCTCAAATTAATATTGCTAATGCTCACAAAGAGTTATTACAAGACCCATATTTCTCAGACACAATTGAAAGTAAAATTTCCAATGAATTCAAGAACTCTGAACTTGCTCTAAATGAAACCATCAATGAAATGGTAGAAATAATGAGTCAAATAGATGATGAATATCTAAAAGAGAGAGCAAGCGATTACAAAGATATAGGATATCAATTGATGTTTAAATTAAAGGGCATCAAGCCAAAAGATTTATCTTTAATTGAGCCAAATTCTATAGTGATTTCTAAAGAATTAACTCCATCTGATACTTCAAATATGAACAAAGATAATGTAGTTGGATTTGCTACAGATCTAGGTGGTAAAACAAGTCATACTTCAATCATTGCCCAAACATTAGATATGCCGGCTTTAGTTGGTATGAAAGATATTTCAACAAAGATTGAGGGTGGAGAAAAAGCCATAATAGATGGAAATGAAGGTTTTATAATTATAGACCCATCTGATGAATTAATATCCGAATATGAATCTAAAATCAAAGAACAAAAAGAAAAGAAAGAAAGACTTTCTTCGATAAAAGATAAAGAAGCAGTAACAAAAGATAATCGCCATGTAGAAGTTTCTGCAAATATTGGAAATATTGAAGACCTAAAAATTGCTATTGAAAATGGCTGCGATGGAGTAGGACTATTTAGAACAGAATTCTTATATATGGAAAATGACCACTTCCCAACAGAAGAAGAGCAATTTGACGTATACAAAGAAGCTACAGAGATGCTAGGTGAAAAGCCTCTTATAATCAGAACTCTAGATATTGGTGGAGATAAAGGATTAGATTACTTTGAATTCCCTGTAGAAGATAACCCATTTTTAGGTTATAGGGCAATAAGACTTTGCTTAGATAGGGAAGATATATTTATAACCCAATTAAAAGCTCTAGTTCGTGCGTCTGCCTTTGGAAATCTAAAAATAATGATACCTATGGTAATTAGTGTATCTGAGATTAAGAGGAGTTTGGAATTAATTGAACAAATCAAAGAAGAATTCGACAAAGAGGGCATCGCTTATAACAAAGACCTTGATGTTGGAATAATGGTTGAAACACCTGCTTCAGTATTTATGGCAGACAAGCTAATAAAATATGTCGATTTCTTTTCAATAGGAACAAATGACCTATCACAATACACACTAGCTGTAGATAGAGGCAATGAATTTATTTCTGAGCTATATTCTAACTATAACCCTGCCGTATTAAGAGCTATTAAACACGTTATAGATACTTCTCACAAGGCTGGCAAATGGACAGGTATGTGTGGACAGTTCGCATCTGATACATTTGCAACAGAACTATTACTAGGCCTAGGTTTAGATGAGTTCTCATCAGCATCAGCAAAAGTAGCAGAAATTAAGGATATCATAATAAACTCATCTTTTAAAGAATGCGAAGACTTTTCTAATAGGCTCTTAGATTTAGAAGGCCCAGAAGAAGTGGAAGAAGAAATTAATAAAAATAAATAAAATGGATAAAAAAATAATAGATACACTTAAAAAAATTGAATTTTTCGATTATGAATTATCCAATCAAGATATCACCTATATTTCTAAGAATAATTATGAAATAAAGGCTGATAATAGGTCTTATTTGCTGAAGTTATATGATAATTCACATAAAAATTATAGTGAATCTATAAATAAATTTGATAAATTTTCAAAGCCTATTGATGAAGATTTTTTGGAAGAATTAAATCAATACTATTATATCTATGATTTTGACAATTTTATATCTTTAAGAGAATACTTAGATAAATCTAATGAAAAAGATCAATATGACATGGGTCATAAGTTTGGTGAATTTTTAAAAGAATTTCATAGCCTACCAACAAGTGTTGATATCAACTGGTATAAACTGTGCAAGACAAAATCCAACTATCTTTTTTATAGGCATGGTCTTTGTGATATTATCGGAGATAATGATTATATACTGGCAGACTACATTAGCCACAATCAGCACATAACCAGGTCTGTTAAAACAAGCTATTTGCTAAGCGGCATTAGCCTTGATGATATTATTATTGACGACAAATTTAATATCCTAGCCACAGACTTTAAAGATGTCGGTGATCCTATATTTGATTTTACAAGTATAAACAGAATTGCTATAAAAAAACCAGAGTTTTCTAGAGGAGTTATTAATGGTTATTTTGACGGGAAAAAAGCCCCCATTAAATTTTTCAGACTCCTCGCCCTCTACCAGGCTTATTTGATACTAGAAAATATTGTAAATGCTAGATCATCAAAGCCTTGCTTATTTAGCAAGGAAGAGGAAAAATTATTACTTTTGATGTATGATAATTATAATCAAGAAATTCCTCAGTGGATATGAGAGAGTCTTTGGCTCTCTTTTTTATTTTCATTTACGAAATTAAATTTTTATGATAAGCTTTTACTATAAGATAGTGGAGGTAGAGGATGAAAAAGAATATATCGATTTTTGTAGGATCTTTGATCTTAGGTGCAGGCCTTTATTTTTTCTTGTTAATCCATGATATTTCAGCTGGTGGAGTATCTGGTCTATCGCTTGTATTTTCAAACCTGTTCAATATTGACCTAGGAATAATCAACTTTATCTTAAATGCCTTGGTATTGGTTTTGGGTGGCATATTTGTAAGCATAGATTTTGCAAAAAAATCTCTTCTATCTGCTGTAACTGTATCAATAGAAATAATTTTATTTGAAAGATTTCTACCTGATTTTAGCCTTTCTAGTAATGCGCTATTAAATACCTTGTGTGGACCTATAGTTATTGCGGCTGGTCTTGGCCTAATATTCTACAATGGTGGTTCTTCAGGCGGAACAGATGTTATAGCAACTATTATTAATAAATATACAAGTGTTCCTATACACATTTCTCTATTTTTTGCCGATTTTACAGTAGTAATATTATCAGCTTTTGTAATAGGTATAGAAAAATCTATGTATGCTTCACTTGCAATAATTATCCAATCCATTGCCCTAGATTATGTTATGCAAGGTCTTGGAAGGAAGATTGCTGTATATGTTATTAGCGATAAATATGAAGAAATCAATAATATACTTATTAAAAAATACCATAGGGGGGTAACACTCCTCCATGCCGAAGGTGGTTATACAGGAAGAGAAAAAAAGCTTATTCTAACTGTTTCTACCTTTAGGAGATATCCACTTATCAAAGATGATATATTAAAGGTTGATGACAGGGCATTTATATTCACAAATACTATATCTGAAGTATTTGGAGAAGGATTCACATTAAAACAATTAAATTAGGAGTTTGTTATCAAAGAATATAAGATAAAAAGATTTACAAAAAATAAGGCATATTTACAGACTAAGTTTGGAGATGCCGCAATAGATAAGAAAGAAGTCAAAGATTTTCATCAAGGGGAAAAAGTAGAAGCTTATTTATATAGAGACTACGATAATTTAATAAGAGCTAGTAGAGATTTTCCCTATGAAGTTGATAAAATTTATGATCTAGAAGCTGTAAAAGTTGATAAGAAGGGTGTCTACTTTGAAATAGAAGGAGGAAACCATGTTTTTATGCCTTTTACAGAAAGAACTTATAGACTTATCATGCATATGACCTATCCTGTTGCTTTCAAGTTAGATAGTAACAGCTTTATTTATCTAACTAGCAAAATCCGTGATTTACTTACAACTGATCACGAATTTAATGAAAATGATGAAGTTACTGGCAGAATTTATTCTATAAATAAGTCAATTGGTGCTTTTGTTGCAATAGATAATAAGTACGATTCCCTACTAAGGATGGACGAATTAAGGGGAGTTCACGTTGAAGGTGAACTAATTGAAGCTAGGGTTAAAGAAGTCAAAGATGATGGAAAGATTGAACTATCTTTAAGACAAAGGGCTTACCTAGAAATTGATAATGACAGTGACATGATTTTGGATTATCTAATAGACCACGATGGATTACTTAATCTATCTGATAAGTCTAGTCCAGATAAAATTAATGCCATATTTGGCATAAGCAAATCATCCTTTAAAAGAGCCATAGGCAGACTTTATAAAAATAACGATATCAAGATATATAACAACAAAATTGAACTAGTAAAGAGGAACCAATGAGCGAAAATAAATTATTGGCAGAGGTAAATGGCAAAAAAATATACGAAGATGATGTATTTCATCTTTTGGCTGGCATAGAAGATAAGCAAAGATTTAATTCCAAAGAAGGTTTTAATATATTGTCTGATGAACTTGTTAACCAGGAACTTATACTTCAAAACGCCAAAGAAAATAATTTTGACCAAGAAGAAGAGTTTATCGACAGACTCGAAGAAGTCAAAAATGATATGCTAAAAAACTATGCTATGCATAAGATTTTCAATGAAGTAACTATAAACGATGATGAAGTCCTTGATTATTACAATAAGAACAAGGATACATTATTCAGTCCGACCACATATAAAGCTTCCCATATCTTGGTAGAAGATGAAAAGGAAGCTAATAAAATACTAGAAGAGATAGCAAATGGTCTGGATTTTGCTGAAGCTGCTAAAAAATACTCCATTGACCCATCAAAGGATAATGGTGGCTCTCTAGGAACATTTCCAAAAGGAGTTATGGTTGCTGAATTTCAAGAAGGACTAGATAAGCTATCTATAGGAGAAGTATCAAAACCAGTCAAATCTCAATTTGGCTATCATTTGATAAAACTTGATGACAAAAATATAAATGAACAAAACTTTGAAGACATTAAAGATAATGTTAGATCAACCTACGAAATGATCAAAAGACAGGAAAAATATTTAGAACTAGTAAATGATCTTTATAAAGAATCTGAGGTCAAAAAATACTATTAGGCAAAAGTTATGGATTATGCAAATACGATAAGTAATCTTCAAGAAAATTTAAGACAATTTGAATCTTTAGGAGTTTTGACAAGTGAAAAGTCATATGTCGATCAATTTATAATTCATTCATCTAAATATGATGTTTCTTACTTTGATGACTCCATTTATATCAAAAAAGGTGACAATCCCAAAGCTGTATTGCATCTAAATATTGATTCAAATATAAAAGATTCTCAAATATCATTGAGCGAAGATGGTCTTTATCTGTATTCTAGCAATGATTTAAACTATGTTAATTCCTTGTTAGCGATTAATGAGCTTTTACAAAAATCTTCTAATGATTTTGATGTTTTGATTACTAAAAATAATATTCAAAAAGAGAATAGAGACTACAAGGCTTTGTATTTTCTTTTGAGGAGTAAGAATATTATCAATCTTAACCTTAGACAATCAAGGTGCTTAGCAAATGAATTTAGTTCTTTGATTTTGTCGAAAATAAATATTCCAGTAGAAAGGTTTTATCCAGACTATGACTATAAGATTTTTAGAATTAGTCTATCTAATCTGATAGGTGGACATAGTGGATCTGACCTTGATAAGGTTAGGATAAATTCTATAAAATCCCTAGTCACTTTTATTAGAAAAATGAAAGCTAAAGTAGACCTTAATATTATAAATCTTCAAGCAGGAGATAGGTACGATAGGATACCAAGTTTTGGCCATATAGATTTTGTAATCAAATCTGACTTTGTTAGTGACCTAGAAGATATTTTTGATTTAATTAAAAATGAATATATGGAAAAGAATTTAAAGCATGAGCCTAATATGGATTTTACTATGGAAGAAATCAATCTAAGTGAATTTAACCCAATTACTCAAGTATCATTTGAACACTTGTCTTCCTTTATAGAGCTTGTTCCATCTGGCGCATATGCTGTTGATAATTTGAATAACGAACTTATATCATCTATCAATTTATCTATATCTAGAACCAGTGAAGAATTTTTCAATTTCATCATAGTTTATAGGTCTTTGACTAGTGAATCAATGAAAGAAATGCTCAAAACAACAAAAATGGCTGCAAAAATTAGTTCGGCTAATATAGAAAGTGGTTTAATAATACCAAGGTGGAAAAACAGTAAAGATAACTTAACTGAAGTCTTCAAACAAGCTTTCAATGATTTAACAGGAGAAGAACTTGATGTGGCAAAAACACAATATTCACTAGATTCAAGTATAATTTTTAACAATTTAGATGTTAACTTGATTTCATTAGGGGTAGAATATAAACAAGGGGAGAGTGGCAATTATTTTTCTCCACTAGAAGATATCGCAGATGTAATAAAATTAGTGGATACTGCCCTAACCCATTTAGCAAAACTATAAGGAGTAGCTTATGACAGAAAAATTAGAATTGCATGATCATGAAGTAGAGTTTTTAAAAAATGAAGGAAAGGCTATAATTGAAATCGATTTAGGTGATGCTAGCGATGAGTGTTATTTACTGGATATATTTTCAGTTGATGGCACAGATTATGTGGCTTTGATTTCTAGTGAAAGCTATGAAATTTATTTATTCTACTATGAGGATTCATTCGAAGAAGAAGAAATTGACCTAAGATTAATAGATGATGAGGAAGAATTAGAAGAAGTTTTCCATTTATTCACCCACTATTGGGATGATGAAGCTATAGATCAAGTTGTAGAAGATTACAATTCAGACTTAGAAATTGAAGATGAATCAGAAGAGGAAGATGTAGAAGATTTTGATGAATAATCCGTATTATTCTATCAGTCAGTACTACAAAGATACCTATGGTGAAAAAGTCTATAAACTTCCTGTAAAGCTATCATTGACCTGTCCAAATAGAGATGGGGCCAAATGCTATGGTGGATGTATATTTTGCGGTGATAGTGGTGGCTCTTTTGAAAATTTGCCATCATATTTAAGTGTCGATGCCCAGCTTAGCCAAAATAAAGATTATATTGGCAAAAGATACAAAGCAAATAAATTTATTGCTTACTTTCAAAACTTTACCAATACTTATATGACTTTAGAAGAATTTAAGGAAATCATCAGAGCTTGCGAAAAAGACTATATAGTTGGTGTATCAATATCAACTAGGTCTGATTGTGTGACTGAAGATAAGCTTATGTTTCTTAAAAAATGGAGTGATGAGTATGGTAAGGATATAACTTTTGAGCTAGGCTTACAGACTGCGAATTATAAGACCCTAGATATATTAAATAGGGGCGAAACTTTAGCAGAATTTATCGAAGCTTGCAATTTGATTAATAAGTACGATTTTCGTATTTGCACCCATGTTATCTTATCCCTACCCTGGGATGATATAAGAGATGTCAGACAAACAGCTTTGATAATCAACGCTCTCAATGTTAAAGAAATTAAAATACATTCACTATTTGTTATTAAAGGCACAAAATTATACCAAATGTACCAAAATAACGAATTTACAATGCCGAGCAAGGAAGAGTATATAGAAAATGTTATCGAGTTTCTAAGAATCATAAAAAAAGATGTTGCCGTTCAAAGGCTTGTAGGGAGAGCACCAAAGGAAGAAACAGCCTTTTGTAATTGGGATACATCATGGTGGTTAATTAGAGATGAAATAATAGAAAAAATGAATAGAAATGGATTTGTTCAAGGGGATAAGTCTCAAAAAGTAGTGTTTAATAAAATTAAGGGGGATATGTAAATGCTTTATTACGTAATTGGAGAAGAAGGAACAGGTAAGACACAATATCTAGTTGATGAGGCTAACAAAGAAAAAGAAAACAATGTCAACAATATAGTTTTCATCACAACTGATAAGGATAGAACTAGAATATCTGATCACAAAGTTAGACTCATCAATGCAAAAAGTTACAATATTAACTGCCACTGTGCACTAAAAGGATTCATTGCAGGAATCTTGGCTCGTGACTATGATATTGGAAAAGTATATGTAGATGGAATTTACGATATTATAGATTTTGATAAAGAAAAACTTGAAAAACTTACAGACAGTTTAAGTGAACTATCAGAATATGCAAAAGCAGATATTTACCTTAGTCTAGACTGGTCAAAAGAAGATATTCCTGAGTCAGATAAAGCAACAATAATTGAACTTAATCAATAATATTGACAAATGACCGTCTCTATTGAGGCGGTTTTTTATTATGATGAATGAAAAGGAAAAGCTAAAGTCATTTGAGACATTTAGAAAGGAAAGCATAGATTTATTGGAAGAATCAAAACTTGATAAACAATCTTTCTTAAATGCAAACTTAAATTATATAAATAAACTAGATTTAAAACCTTTTTCCACAATCGATAATATAAGCCAGTCCTTATACAATTACCAATACTACAATCTTTTGGCAAAGAAAGTAAATATAGAGGCTAATAAGATTAGTCACAATGAGAAAAAGAAAAAGAATTATATTAGGTTAATAAATCAAAGAGAAAATTATTATTATTTGAAAGATATAGCTAGCATGAGACTATTAGAAATGATTAATTATGAGGATGTTGACAGCTATTTTATTGACCTAAAATCTAGAAGATTAAAAGGTGTAATTTTTGAGATAAATATTAAGTCTATAGACAAGGTAATACTACATTCCAAATCCAAAGTTTTACTCAAAAAACTTAGAGATAATAATGTATTTGATGAAAGTTTGAGACCATCACTTATTGATTCTTACGTCAATAAATCTTATTAGTATGATTGAAATAACATTAAACAAAAACCAAGGAAACCAAAGATTTGATCGTTTTCTAAGAAAATATTTTGAAAATGCACCCTTATCTGTTATACAGAAAAATATCAGAAAAAAGAATTTTAAAATTAACGATAAGAGAGCCAAAGCAGATGACTATGTTTACGAAAATGATAAGATAAAGATGTATATATCTGATGAAAATTATAATAAATGGCTTACAAAAACTGATTTTAAGGATAGTGATTTTAATTTAGATATAGTATATGAAGATAAAAACATTATAATTATGGATAAGGAGTCTGGTCTTTTGACTCACTCCTCAAAAAAGCAAGATTACGGCCATAATTTAGTTGACTATATGCTTTCATATTTGTATAAAACCAATCAAGTAGACAAGTCTGATAGGACCTTTAATCCGGCCGTAGTAAATAGGCTAGATAGAAATACAGCAGGTCTGGTTATTGGCGCAAAAAATGCTAACGCTTTAAGGAGCTTAAATAAAGCCATAAGGGAAAATAAAATATCAAAATATTACCTAACCTTAGTAAAGGGTGAAATCAAAGAAGCCTTTACCATTGATACTAGAATATCAAAAAATGAAAACAAGAATAAGATCAAATCATCTAAAGATGGTTCTAGAATTGTAACAAAGTTTAGACCCTTAGAAACAAATAAGAAGTACACTTTGTTAGAGTGTGAGCTAATAACAGGCAAAACTCATCAAATCAGATATTCTTTAAAGAAAAATGGAACTCCAATCATAGGTGATAGAAAATATGGGGATAGACAAACTAACGAAATTGTAAAGAAAAGATTTGATCTAAACAATCAAGTTTTACTAGCTTACAAAGTTAGTTTTGACCATGTCGACCAGCTAGATTATCTTAGAGGTAAAACTTTCAAGTCAAAAAGAATAGATGATATCGAAAATTTGAAAAATGAACTATTTAAAATGTAGGAGAATTTAATGGACAAAGTAATAGGAATAGACTTAGGTGGTACTAAGATAAATGCATGTCTTATTGACCAAGACGGCAATATAGTTGAGAGAAATAGCATAGAAACAGAAGCTAAAAAAGGTAGAGATGTTGTTTTATCAAATATTAGAAAGGCAATCTACGGTCTTGATTTCAAAGAAGCAAAAGCAATTGGTATAGGAACCCCTGGCTTTATAGATTCAGAAAATGGGGTTGTAACTTTCGCTGGAAACATCGACGGCTGGACAGGCCTAAATTTGAAAGAAGCGGTTGAAGAATTTGTCGATGTGCCAGTATTCGTAGAAAATGATGCAAACATTGCCCTAGTTGCTGAAAAATGGATTGGATCAGCACAAAATGCCAAAGATATAGTAATTATTACTCTTGGTACAGGCTTAGGTGGAGCAGTATATAACGAAAAGGGTGGATTATTGGCAGGATCTCATTTCCAAGGTGCTGAGCTTGGACACATGATATTATACCCAGGTGGAGATTATTGTACATGTGGCCAACATGGATGTGCAGAAGCATACTGCGCTGGAACAGCCCTAGGAAAAACTTACAAAAAACTTACTGGGGAAGATTTATCTGGTGAAGAAATATTATCTAGAGTTAATGAAGATCCAAAGGCAATGGAAGTTCTTGAAACTTATCAAACTAACTTAGCTTATTATTTGACAAGTCTAAGAAATATCTTTGATCCAGAAGTAATCGTAATAGGCGGTGGAGTAATAAACTCCAAAGAAGTTTGGTGGGATGGAATGATTGAAAAATTCAATGATTATTGTAACAACACCCTAAATATAAGTGTTATACCAGCTAGGTTCTTGAATGATTCAGGAGTAATAGGTGCAGGGAAAATTGCCTTTGAAAGGATGAGCAATGGAAAATAATAAGGTTTTAATCCTTGATGATGAAAGTTCAATAAGACAATTTATGAAAATAAATTTAGAGTATCAAGGATATCAAACTTGTGAGGCGGCTACAGGTGAAGAAGCTATTAAGGTTTTTGAAGAGGAAAAACCAGCTGTAGCTATACTAGATGTTATGCTTCCAGGTATATCAGGATATGAAGTTTGCCAAGCTATAAGAGAAAAATCTCCAAAAGTTGGCATAATTATGGTTTCTGCAAAAAGCCAAGACATAGATAAAATATTGGGACTAGAAAGAGGAGCAGATGATTATATAATCAAGCCCTTCAATCCACAAGAGTTAATATTAAGGGTTAGGTCCTTGATGAGAAGGGTTAACTTAACAGAATCAGTAGAAGATAAAAAAGATAAGAATGCACTTTCAGATGGACCATTTACCCTAGATATATATGCAAAAACTTTTTATAAAAATGACAAGGAAATTGACGTGACTCCAACGGAATTTACGATTTTAAAGAATTTTATAGAATCAAAAGGCAAGGCTATGACTCGTGATGAAATTATGGCTCAAACTTGGGGTGAAAATTATAGCAATGATACAAAAATAGTTGATGTAAACATAAGAAGAATAAGATCAAAAATAGAAGAAGACCCAGCAAAACCTCAATATATTGAAACTGTATGGGGAACAGGTTATAGATGGAAATAAAAAATAATTATAATATAAATATTAATAATTCATACAGGTCAACAATTATTAGATTTATAATGTTTTTTGTACTGACTGTTGTCATTGGTTTTGAAATATTTGCCTACAATAGTATCCAAAATTATTACAAGCAAAACCTAGTAGGTTCTATGCTCAACCAAGCAAAGATTAATCAGCTTATATTTGACAATTACACAAATAAATATGATTTGTCGGATATCATAATAGGTGACAAAAACGCCTTTTATAGGGGCAATGTAAGCCAAGTTCAAATACTAGACAATTCTGGCATAGTTTTGTTTGATTCGCAAGCTTCTAATGAAGTAGGCTCTCAGTTAATGAAAGCTGATGTACTATCATCAAAAGAAGGAAAACAAGGCATATACAAGTCCTACAATGAGAAAACTAAAGAAGAACTACTATCTATTAGCTATCCATTAATGGTAAATGACCAACAGGCTTGTATTCTAAGACTAACTTCATCATTAAACAAGGTAAAGAAAAAAGTTAAAGCTGATATGTTTTTTTATTTTTTATTTGGAATATTTGTACTTATAGGAGCTTATTTTCTATCCCTTGTTGCATCTAAAAAGTTAGTTGAACCGATATTAAAGCTAATTGATGTATCAGAAAAATTAGCACAAGGTGATTTTGATGCCAAGGCAGAAGTTACTGGCAAAGATGAGCTTTCGAAACTAGGCCGAACCCTTAATTTTATGAGTGAAAATATAATTAGAAGAGAAGATATGAAAAATGAATTTATATCTTCAGTATCTCATGAACTTAGAACGCCACTTACATCTATTAAGGGATGGGCTATTACTCTCCAATCAAAAGAAATTCAAAACGATAGCGATATGCTTAACCAAGGACTAAGCATAATCGAAAGTGAAGGCGATAGGCTTTCCATGATGGTGGAAGATTTGCTGGACTTTTCAAGACTTCAATCAAGCAAATTTAAGTATGATAAGAAAAATATAGATATAGTAGAACTTGTAAAAGAAGTACACACGCAGCTAAGTCCTAGGGCCAATAATGAGGATATTAATTTTACCTTCACCACTGTTTATAAAACACTTATGGTATATGCAGATAAAAATAGAATGAAAGAAGTCTTTATAAATATTATCGACAATGCCATCAAATTTACCGACAAGGATGGCAATATTGATATATTAATTGAAGTTAATCAAGACAAAATATCTATAAGTATTACTGATGATGGCGAAGGAATAAAAGAAGACGAAATAGCATATGTTGCTAGTAAGTTCTATAAAGGTTCTTCTTCCAAATCTCAAACGGGTCTTGGTCTTTCTATTTGTGAAGAGATTATTAAGGCTCATGATGGTAATATGATTATAAAAAGTAAGTATGGATCTGGCACTTCAGTTATTGTAGAAATTCCGAGGTTAAATGATGAAAAAGACAATTAAGATTTTTTGTTTATTTGTTATTGGAATAATTATATCAGCCTGCAATAAGAATTCGCCAGAAGAGCTAAATGATTTGATAGTAACGCCTGAACTTACTTCTCCTATTCTTGAAGGAACATGGCAAGTTACAAAAGTCGAAGAAATTACTGGTGTAAGTAATACTAAGCCCCCAGAAATTGGAGATAGGCTTTATATTAACAAAGACCTTGTAGCCATAAAAAATGAATATGCCTATCCACCATCCTTTAGTTCAAAATATGTAAACCTCAATAAGTACCTAGAAAATAAAGGGTATTCGTTTGATAATATTGACATAAATGAAAATGTCGTAGTGGTCAATGCATCAGAGGGTCAGTTCTTTTCAAGAGATTTTGTTAAAAGAAGTGATGAAGAAATATTTTATATAGCTGATAATAATTTAGTTTACCTATCTAAGGTTTCTGATGATGTCAACTCAGATATAATAAATTCTTACGAAGAAATTGCCAAAGATGATAGAGATAAAGAAAGTTATGATTCAGCTATCAAGGAAGATACTTCTTTACTCCTTGGAGTAAGGGAAAGAACAGACTTATCAAACAAGCAAGTAGAGTACAACTACTATACTTATCTTATTAAAATACCAAAAGATAAGGACATCAAATATCTTAAAGCTAATGATATCTTTTTGCGTGGTCAAGATGAGTTTTGGAAAGTCAGAAGCAAGAAAAGTACATTAAGTGGTCTATATGATAATATAGAGGCCTTTCCTGTAAGATTAGAAGAAAAAATGGATGATCAGACTAATCTTGATAGATATTCCTTTAAAGATTTTGATATGAATATAAGGCTAAACTTTGTCGACAAAAACTATATATCATTCTCATACCAAAGGCAGTTGTTTGACAACACCATCAACAAATATGGTTTTGTTGCTACAAATGAATTGGAAGATAATAGGCTTATAACTATAGATGAGTTTACCGGTGATAAGGATGCCTATGAACAGTTCGAATATATGGTAGTAAACGAAGCCACTAACCTGGACTCTAAGATAGATCAATCTGATATTAAAATTGATAGCACAAACTTTGGCTTGGTAAGAGATTCGGGATCTTGGGTTAGCCAAACATCTATATATACTGAAAATAGCTTGCTAAAAGCAGCTACTCAGATTCCAATGAGAAATTATGTGGAAGAAGATACACATTCTAATATTACCAGAGACCAAGTAAGAAATATAAATAATCAATTTATCGATTATCATATATTAAACAATGATAATTACATAGTAATTCAAAGTGCAGATGAGATATTAATTCATAAGATTGATAATGGAAATATAGAAAAAGAACCGCTTTTCTCTATACCAACACCAAATTCAACAGCATTTATCTCAATAGATCAGCAAAGTGGCCAAAATGCCGATACTCTAGACCAGGCATTTGTAAACAACAACAAAATTATAGAAAGTAATTAGAATCATTGAAAGAGATAAGCTAAAATGTTATTATGAAAGGAGCAAATATGACCCTATTATTCGCAACGGGAAACATAGATAAATTAAAACAAGTAGAACTTATGATTGATAATTTGAAGTCACCAAGAGACTTTGATTTAGAAGATATAGATGTAGTGGAAGATGGAAAAAATTTAAAAGAAAACGCTTATAAAAAAGCAAAAACCTACTTTGATCTAACAAAGGTGCCAACTATATCTGATGATACAGGACTATTTGTAGAAGCCTTGGAGAATAGGCCTGGCATATATGCTCATAGGTATGCAGGAGAAAATGCAACCTATAAGGATAATAGGGATAAACTGCTTTCAGAACTTAAAGATAAAGATAATAGAAATGCATATTTTAAGACAATCGTATGCTATATTGGTGCAGATGGCAAAGATTATTACTTTGAGGGAATACTTGAAGGAACAATAACTAAAGAAGAAATTGGCCAATATGAATTTGGCTACGATCAGATATTTTTACCAAAGGAATCAGATTTAACTTTAGGTCAGATGACAAAAAAAGAGATTAACCAAATATCTCATAGGTCAAAAGCTATTGAAAGCTTTGTTAAGTTTTATAAAGAGCACATATGAAAGTATTAGTAACATCAGACACACACGGAAATTATGGTCCAATTAGCGATTATATTTTAGAAAATGAAGATATTGATCTTTTAATACATGCCGGAGATGGCGTAGAAGATGTCGAAAATATCCACTATGAAACCGACATATCCTATTTTGTAGTAAAAGGAAATAATGATTTTTTCTCAAATGAATCTTATGATAAAATAATTGATATAGAAAATCAGAGGATTTTTTTAAGCCATGGCCATAAGTATGGTGTAGATTATACTTATGATAAGCTTATAGAAAAAGCAAAAGAAAATAAGTGTAACATTATAATCCATGGCCATACCCATGTATATGTAAATAAGTATATAGGTAATATGCTAATAATAAATCCAGGTACAATCTTTCTGCCGAGAGATAATAATCCAGGTTTCTTGATAATGAATATAGAAGATGACAATATAGATATAAAAAGAATAAATGTATAAAGGAGAATCAATGTCAGGTATAATCAATTTAATAAGTCAACACTCATCAAAACTAAATATTTTACCAATAATAGTAGTGATGAATATAATAATTACAATCCTTATACATTTTCTAAATAAGAAAAAAATTATCAAATATATACCATCATTGTGCTTGGGAGTCGCTTCTTTGATAATACTTTTTATTGGTTTAAGACAATTTACATCTGCTAGAGGCTTAGATTTATCATGGATAGCTGTATTTTTGGGAACAGCAGCCCTAGTAGGACTTTTCACTTGCTTGATAATAGATTTGGTAATATCCATAAGAAAACAAACATCTGAAATGGAAATATCAAATCAAAAAGATAAAAAATCATCCAAAGAAGATAAGCCAGTTATAACCAATAAAACTAACAAAACTAGAGTAGCTAAGAAAAAAAGACCAAAAGTAAAAGGCAAAGAACAAGAAAGTAAATATTTGACAAAAAAGATAAATACAAAAAATAATGTAAAAGCTAAAAGAATAGATAATTCCTCAAAAAGTAAAAAACAAACTTTTGAGGCTAAAGATAAATAAGAGGAGCTATTGTGAAAAGAGATAAGGCTGCATTTTTTGATATTGATGGTACTTTGTTCAGAAATAGTCTGTTGATAGAACATTTTTTGTTATTAACAGCTGATGGTATTATTCCTGAATCTGCTTGGAGCCAAGAGATAGGCCCGCTTTTTGAAAAATATCAAAATAGACTAGGAGCCTATGAAGATTACCTAGATAAGGCAAGCTTAGTATACCAACAAAAATTAATTGGCATAGACAAAGATACCATCAACAAATATTCTGACATAGTTATAGAAAAAAATAAAAACAAAGTGTATATGACAACAAAAAAGGCAGTAGACTTTCACAAAAATAATGGCTATAAGATCTTTTTTATATCCGGATCGCCAGAATTTCTTGTAAACCAATTTGCTCAAATTTACGGTGCTGATGAATCTATAGCAACCAAATACGAATTTGATTCAGAAAAAAAATTTACAGGAAAGGTTAGTCCAATGTGGGATGGCAGAAGCAAGCTTGGTGCTGTGATGGACCTAACCAAAAGATATAATTTGGACTTGGAAAGTTCTTATGCCTATGGTGATACTAATGGCGATATAACTATGTTTCAGTTAGTTGGAAATCCACACGCTATAAATCCTTCTTATGAACTTATTGACAAATTATATATGGACGACGAATTAAGATCCAAGACAGTCATAGATATAGAAAGAAAAGATGTTAACTATAGTTTTAATCTTTATGATTTGAATGTAATATTCAAAAAGTTTTAAATTTTATAATGAATAAAATTTTATTTTAAAAATCTTATAGGCTAAATCATTAGTATTATATGCAAAAATTAGATTTAAACGTATATTATTACTAATAATTTAGCTTTATTTATTTTGGTCGAAAATATATCTAAATAAATATAAGCTAATCTATGATAGAATAGTATAACGAGGTAATAAAATGATGAAGGCACAGTTTAGTGAACAATATCCTATAATTGAAAAACTTGAATACAATTTTTTGATAAATGAAGATGTATATTCATTGAACACTCTTATGTCTTTATTATATGATAAAAATTTCGTAAAATTTTCCAAAAATGACTACTATGTTAAAGATTACTTTATGAAGAATCTTAAAAAATATTTTTGGGATTTATCCAACATCGATCAAATCATAGATTATCTTGAAGCTTCTATCACGAGTGATATTAATAGATATGAATATCTTATATCTATCAAGGCTCAATACAGGGCATTTAGAGATAAAAAGATGGTGGATAATTTGGAATATGAGCTTATCGAATGTTTTGGTGTATCATATATGATGCGTAATTTCTCCTACTATTCTAGCAAAACTGATCCAAAAGTTAGAGAAATAGGTGAAAAGTTTATGGACAATATTTACGCTGACAAAAGCTTGGTTTCAAACCTAAAGGCTAATATGGGAAAGTTTTGCGATTTAAAAATAAGATCCAGTATATTAAATATTGACCAAAGCACTCACAAGCAGCTTAGGTTTGATACAAGTAATTTTATATATACTGAAGATATTACATTAAATCAAACAAGAAAGATTTACGATAAGTCCTTATCATATTTGTATAAGTCAATAGTAGACGTTTATGCAGAATATTATTTTAGGGGACTTATAAGAGAAGTATTAGAAAGGTATCAATAGAGCTTATATAAGCTCTTTTTTACTTATTAGAATTATGAAAATATTAGGAATAGATCCAGGAATTGCAATCATGGGTTATGGCGTGGTTGAATTTGATGGAAATAAGGTTAAAGTAATAGAAAATGGTGTAGTTACAACGTCTAGCAAAACAAAAACTCCTGAAAGGCTTAGTATTTTGTATAACAATTTAAATGAAATTATAAGAGAGCATAAGCCAGATGAGTTTGCTATTGAAGAATTATTCTTTAACCAGAATGTAAAGACAGCCATAACAGTTGGTCATGCTAGAGGTATACAAATACTGTGCGCCCAGGAAAATAATCTTCCTATTTTTGAGTACACACCACTGCAAATCAAACAAGCCATTACAGGCTATGGAAGAGCTAGCAAAATGCAAATGCAAAAGACAGTAACTACTCTCTTAAATTTAAAAGAAATACCAAAGCCAGACGATGCAGCAGATGCTCTATCTGTTGCTCTTTGTCATGCTTTAAGCCAGAGATTTAAAGAAAACTTTAGGATGAACTGATGATAGCATATATAATTGGATATGTGAGAAGTATAAGCGAAGAAGATTTTGTATTAGAAAATAATCAGATGGGTTATCTTATCAAATCTTCCTTATCAACACTTGCACTTCTAGAATTAAATAATGAGTATAAGATATACACATCTTTACAAGTAAGAGAAGATGATATGAGTTTGTATGGTTTTTATTCCAAGGAAGAACTAGAAATGTTTTTACTATTAACATCAGTTTCTTCAATCGGACCAAAAAATGCTATTGGCATTCTCTCATCTATGGGTGTAAACGATATAAAACTAGCCATAGTAAATAGTGATATAGATAAGCTCACTATAGCCAAAGGTATTGGCAAGAAAACAGCCAGTAGGATAATCTTAGAACTTATGGACAAGGTTAAAAAGATGCCTATTGAGGATAATACAAGCCCATCAAAAGTTATAACTTACACTAATGAGGACTTTGATGTAGCAAAAGAAGCACTAATGAACCTAGGTTACGCACAAAATGACATCAATAATGTCTTGTTAGAACTTAAAGATATGGATTTATCATTGGAAGAACTTGTAAAAGAAAGTCTAAAAAGACTTATATAGGGGAAGCAAATGTACGATGAAAACGAAAGAATAGTTGGATCAAACGAGTTAAAGGAAGATTTAACTAACGAAAACTCTATCAGACCGAAATGGCTAAGTGAATACATAGGTCAAGATAAAGTTAAGGAAAAACTAGAAATTTTCATAGAATCATCCTTATCAAGGAAGGAACCACTTGACCACGTTCTTTTGCAAGGACCACCAGGTCTGGGAAAAACTACACTTTCCACCATCATAGCTAATGAATTAGGTGTAAATATAAGGGTGACAAGTGGACCGGCTATAGAAAGACCATCAGATCTTGCAAGTATACTTACCAACCTATCCTATGGTGATGTATTATTCATAGACGAAATTCATAGAATCAATAGGTCTGTTGAAGAAATTTTATATTCTGCTATGGAAGATTTTGTACTAGATATTATTGTAGGAAAGGGACCAAATGCACAATCTATAAGAATCGACCTAGAAAAGTTTACCCTAATAGGTGCTACTACTAGATCTGGTATGCTCTCTGCTCCATTAAGAGACAGATTTGGGGTAATGCTTTCATTAAATCTTTACACAGCTGAAGATCTTACGACAATTATTAAAAGATCGGCAAATATTTTGGATATAGAAATCGACGACAAAGGGGCCTATGAGATTGCAAAAAGATCTAGAGGTACACCAAGAATTGCTAATAGATTATTAAAAAGAGTAAGAGATTATGCTATTGTAAAAAAAGATCACATAATTGACCATGAAACTAGTATGGAAGGTCTCAAACTCCTAGAAATAGATGAAATGGGATTAGATCCTATGGATAAGAAGATAGTACTTACCATGTATAGTAGTTTTAATGGAGGCCCTGTTGGTATAGACACAATAGCAGCATCAACAGGAATAGAAAATGTTACTATAGAAGATGTTTACGAACCATATTTGCTTCAAATTGGATTTTTAACTAGGACCCCTAGAGGAAGAGTCTTAACTAGAAAAGCTTATGAACATTATGGATTAAGATACGAGGAATAGATGAAAACAGACGATTTTGATTATTATTTACCTGAAGAGCTTATAGCTCAACACCCAGCAGAAAAAAGAGACCACGCTAGGCTTCTCGTCTTAGATAAAGAAACTGGAGATGTTAGTGATAAGTACTTCTATGATATTATAGATTATTTAAATCCAGGAGACGTTCTAGTAATGAATGATACTAGGGTTATACCCGCCAGGCTTTTTGGCCATAGAGAGGACAAAGAAGAATCCATAGAGGTATTTTTGCTTCATAATACTGAAGGAAAAACCTGGGAATGTTTAGTTCGTCCTGGAAAAAAGATGAAAATTGGAACAAAAGTTATTTTTTCAGATGAGCTTTCAGGTATTGTAAAGGATATAAAAGAAGACGGAAACAGAATTATAGAATTCTCTTATGAAGGAATATTTAATGAGATCCTTGATAAGCTTGGAAATGTTCCTTTACCTCCATATATTAAAGAAGAGCTAAAAGAAGCTGAGGAGTATCAAACAGTATATTCAAAAAATCCAGGATCTGTTGCAGCACCAACTGCTGGTCTTCACTTTACAAAAGATTTATTAGATGAGATTGAAGAAAAGGGCATCAAGCTTGCATATTTAACATTAGATGTAGGGCTTGGGACTTTTAGACCAGTAAGTGTAGAAGATGTGAACGAGCACAAAATGCACAGCGAGTTTTACACTTTGTCTCGAGAAACTGCTGATATTATAAATGAGGCACGTGAATCTGGTCATAGGGTTATAGCAACTGGTACAACAAGTATTAGAACTTTAGAGTCAGTTTATAAAAAGTGTGGGAAAATTACTGAAGATTCAGGCTGGACAGATATATTTATCTATCCAGGTTTTGAATATAAGGTGGTAGATGCTTTCATAACAAATTTCCACTTGCCAAAATCAACCCTAGTTATGCTAGTAGCTGCATTTACATCAAGAGAAATGATTTTAGACACCTATAAATACGCCGTAGATAATAAATATAGGTTTTTTAGCTTTGGCGATGCAATGTTTATTCACTAAGGAGTAATATGGCTTTAACATATGAATTAATAAAAAAGGACAAATATTCCAATGCTAGAGTAGGTGTGATCCACACTGAACACGGAGATATACCTACTCCAATCTTTATGCCGGTAGGAACGCTTGGAACAGTTAAGACTATGACTGTAGAAGATTTAAAAGAAATGGATGCCAAGATTATCCTTGGCAATACTTATCATCTATATCTAAAGCCAGGCATGGATATTATGAAAAAAGCTGGTGGCCTTCACCAGTTTATGAACTGGGATGGCCCAATACTCACAGACTCTGGTGGATTTCAAGTTTTTTCATTATCTGATATGAGAAAAATAAATGAAAATGGAGTGGAATTTAGAAGTCATATTGATGGCTCTAAACACTTTTTTACCCCTGAAAAATCAATAGAAATCCAAAATGACATTCATTCTGATATTATGATGAGTTTTGATGAATGTGTAGATGCAAGAGCTGACTATGACTATGTTAAGCAATCTATGGAGCGAACAATAAGATGGGCTAAGAGAGGCTTAGATTATCACAAAGAACATTCTCACAAAGACCAATCACTTTTTGGCATAGTCCAAGGTGGTTTGTTTAAGGATCTAAGGGAAAAATCTGTAATTGAAACCACAGCTATGGATTTTGATGGATTTTCAATAGGTGGTCTATCAGTAGGTGAGACAAAGGAAGAAATGATAGACATCCTAAACTTTACAACACCTCTTTTACCAGAGAACAAGCCTAGATACAACATGGGAGTAGGGACTCCTGACTATTTGTTTGAATCCTACCAAGCAGGTATTGATATGGCCGATTGTGTACTTCCTACAAGAATGGCAAGACATGGTACGGCTCTAACATCAGAAGGTAGATTAGTTGTAAAAAACGCATCTTTCAAGGATGATTTTACACCACTTGACCATGAGTGTGATTGCTATACTTGCAAAAACTACAGTAGAGCTTATCTAAGACATTTGGTAAACGTTAATGAAATTCTTGGTGCAAGGCTACTAAGCTATCACAACCTGTATTTCTTATTAAAACTTTGCGAAAATATTAGACAAGCTATAATGGAAGATAGGTTCTTGGAATACAAAGAAGAGTTTTACAAAAAATATGGATACCTATGAGATTAGAATATTTAATACTTGTCATCCTTGCATTGGGATTTTATGAAACAAGTATAAAATCTGAAATTAAAGAAAAGAAAAACAGAGAATTTGTAGAAAATAATCTAGAAATAGGTTCAAAAATAATCACAGATAAAGGTATAGTTGGAGAAGTTGTAAAAATAGATGACGAAGTTGTCATTTTGATTACAGGATCAGCTGACAATCATTCATATATAAGGCTTCTTAAAAAAGAAATATCAAATATTATAAGCTAAGGCCATAATGGCCTTATTTCTTTATATATCTAAGCAAAAAGGTATAGTTTTTATAGTATGGAAGGGTGATGCAATGGCAAATTGGTTCATTTATAATAAAAAATCAAATTATATAGAAAATTTAAAAAATAAAGACATTACAAAATTACAAGCCCTAATTTTGGCAAATCGAGATATTACAGACAAAGAAACAGTGGAAATGTTTGTAAATCCTGATTTAGGAAAATTGCACGACCCGTTTTTACTTGCTGATATGGATAAGGCTGTAAGTCTTATTATAGAAACTATGCAAAATGGTGGAGAAATTCGTATATTTGGAGATTACGATCAAGATGGAATTGCATCTGTAATGACATTGCTTGATGGATTTTTATATTTTTATGATAATTTGTCCTACGATATTCCACACAGGGTTGAAGATGGCTATGGTATGAGCGATGGAATGGTCGAAAAAGCAATAGCAGATGGTGTTTCATTAATAATTACTTGTGATAATGGCATAACAGGTTTTGATCAGGTTGATGGCCTTAAAAAAGCCGGAATAAAAGTTATAGTAACTGATCACCATGAGATAGAAACATCTACAGATGGAGAGTGGCAAGCTCAGAAACTTCCAGAGGCTGATGCTGTTATTAATCCAAAAAGAATTGATAGCTCATACCTCTTTAAAGATTTGTGTGGCGCTGGTGTTTGCTTTAAATTAATCCAGGCTCTATATCAAAATATAGGTGGTGACTTTGAATATTTGGCAAGCCTATTAGAATATGTTGCAATGGGAACTGTCTGTGATATTGTTTCCCTGACTGATGAAAATCGTATTTTTGTCATAGAAGGCCTAAAGAGATTAAATTATACAGAAAAAATTGGTATAAAGGCTATTTTGGATGAAATGAATTGGCATAAACCAATTGATGAATACACACTTGGCTTTATCATAGGCCCAACTATGAATGCAGCAGGAAGACTTGCTTCAGCTAAACTTGCAATAGAATTATTGATGGAAGAAGATATAGACAGGATATATGAAATAGCAAAAGAATTAGTTTCATTAAATGTCGAAAGAAAAAAGCTTACTGAAGAAGGCCTTGATAAATGTATAGAAATCATAGAAGAGAATAACTATGAGAATGATGACGTCATAGTCGTATACGAGCCATCCATTAATGAATCCATATGTGGGATAGTTGCAGGTAGGATTAAGGAAAAATACTATAGACCTACCATAGTTTTGACTAATTCTCTAAATGATAACATAGCTAAAGGTTCAGGCAGATCAATAGAAAGTTTTGATATCCACGAAGCTTGCTATAAATATAAGGATAATTTAGAGTCTTTTGGAGGTCACAAGATGGCTTGTGGACTGTCGATTGAAGTCTCTAGAATTGATGATTTTAGAAAATTTCTAAATAAAAATTCTAAAATGACCCAAAAAGATAAGGAAAAAGTTATTAATATTGATACTGCCATTTCTATCGACAAGCTATCTTTGGAATTTGCAGAATCTTTAAATAATTTGAAACCCTTCGGCAAAGATTTTGAGAAACCTATATTTGCCGACAAGGATGTTATTATTGAAAGCATAGCCATGATTGGTAAAAATAAAAATACCTTGAAATTATCTTTAAGAAAAAATGATATTATAATAAATGCTATTAAGTTTAATGCTATAGATACAGCAAATTACTTAGTTGATAAATTTGGAAAGAATATTACTGGCAATAAGATTGATATAGTTTACTACCCTGATATTAATGAATTTAGGGGCAATAGAACTCTTCAACTTAGACTAGTTGATATTAGGTGAGTTGATATGACAACTGATTTTAATAAAGAATATGAAATTTTTGAAAAATTAATACTAGAAAATAATCCTAACTCTGATATAGCTTTGATAAAAAAAGCTTATTATTTTGGTGAAGTAAACCATAGAGGACAAAAGAGAAACTCTGGTGAAGATTATTTTATACATCCAATTGCCGTAGCTAAGACTATTTCTAATATGAAACTTGATGATCAAACTATCTGTGCAGGACTAATGCATGATGTCTTAGAAGATACTCCTATAACCTATGATCAGATGAAAGAAGAATTTGGTGAAGAGATTACTTTCTTAGTAGAAGGTGTTACCAAACTTAAAAATCTAAATTATTCATCAAGAGAAGAAAAACAAGCTGAAAACATTAGGAAAATGGTAATGGCCATGAGTAATGATGTTAGGGTTGTACTTATAAAACTAGCAGATAGACTTCACAATATGAGAACTTTGGAATATAAGACTCGTGAAAAACAAATCCAAACTGCTACTGAGACCATTGAAATATATGTTCCACTTGCTCATAGGCTTGGTATTTATTCTATCAAATGGGAATTAGAAGATTTATGCTTCAGATACCAAGAACCAGAGAAATACTATGAACTTGCAGAGATGGTAGCCAGTAAGAGAAGAGAGAGGGAAGCCTACATAAATGAAATAATAGAAACTCTTACTGATAGTCTCAAAGGCAGTAAAATTAATTATGAAATATCTGGTAGACCTAAATCTCTTTACTCAATTTATAAAAAAATGAAGCGCAATAACATTGTTTTTGAGGAGATATACGATTTAACAGCTGTAAGAGTTTTAGTTGATACAATTGCTGAATGTTATGAAGTCTTGGGTAAGGTTCATTCTTTATGGAGACCTATTCCAAATAGGATAAAGGATTATATTGGCCAACCAAAGCCGAATGGATATAGGTCCTTGCATACGACAGTTTTTGGAGAAGATTCTAAACCTTTTGAAGTACAAATAAGAACTCGTCAAATGCACAAAGAATGTGAATACGGGGTTGCTGCTCACTGGAGATATAAGGAAAATAACAAGAAAGAAACAGAATTTGATTCTGCCATGGAATTTCTAAGAAGAATCATGGAATGGCAAAGAGATGGGGCAGCAGATATTGATAGCCAGCAATTTATGGAAACACTAAAAACAGACTTTTTCTCTAGAGAAATTTATGTTTATTCACCTGCTGGAGAAATATATTCCCTACCATTAGGATCTTGTACCATAGATTTTGCCTATAAAATTCATACAGAAGTTGGGAATAAATGTATAGGAGCGAAGGTAAATGGTTCCATAGTGCCCGTAGCTCATAAACTTAAAACTGGAGATGTTGTTGAAATTTTAACATCCAAAAACTCAGTTGGTCCTAGTAGAGATTGGCTAAACATTGTGAAAAGTTCCCAAGCCAAAAGCAAAATCAAACAATTTTTTAAAAGAAATAATAAAGAAGAAAACATCGAAACTGGAAAAAACCAGATTATTAGAGATATCAAAAAAAATAGAACTGGATATAAGTCATTATTAAAAGATGAGTGGATAGATGAAATCTCAAATGAGTTAGGTTTTCCTGGTGAAGATGAAATGTATGCAGCAGTTGGTTACGGTAGAATTACTAGTGAACAGGTAGTTCAAAAACTTATTAAAAAAGAAAAAGAAAATGAAAAGAAAGAAACTGATTTAAAGGAATCTTTAAATATTAACAAAGGATCTAATACTAACAAAACTTTTAAGGGTGAAGTAAAGGTTTCTGACTTGGAAGATGATATTGAAGTCAAGTTTGCAAAATGTTGTACTCCGGTTCCTGGCGATCCAATCATTGGTTTTATAACTATGGGAAATGGTATATCTGTCCATACAAAATCTTGTCCAAACATTATAAACAACCGTCATCCAGAAAGATTGATTGATGTGTACTGGCAAAATGATGAAACAGATAAGTTCCCAGTAAAAATCCAGCTTATATCAAATAATTCTCCTTCGGTGATTTTTGATGTAAGTAAGATTTTATCAGCAATAAATGTCAATATTGTTGGAATGAATGCTAGAGTAAATGACAATAACGAGGGAGTTATTGACTTGTCTGTAGAAGTAAATAGCATTGACCAACTTGATGAAGTAATGAGTAAACTAAAGTCGATTACGGCTTTATATAGTGTATACAGGGTGAATAATTAATGAGAGCAGTAATTCAAAAAGTTAAAAATTCAAATGTGACAGTTGATAATGAAATAATAGGAGATATTAAAGAAGGATATTTAATTCTTCTAGCAGTAAAAGATACTGATACTAAAGATGATTTAGCCTATATAAAGAGAAAAATTGAAAACTTAAGAGTATTTGAAGATGAAGAAGGTAAGATGAATCATTCTATCAAAGATGTTGGTGGAGAAATTTTACTAGTTTCCCAATTTACACTTTACGGAGATGTGAGGAAGGGCAATAGACCTAGCTTTACTCAATCTGCAGGTCTTGAGAAGGCAAATCAATACTATGAGATTCTAAGAGATGAGTTAATAGCTGATGGTTTTAAGGTAGATACAGGAAAGTTCCAAGCACATATGGAAGTTTCTCTAATTAACGATGGACCTGTGACAATCTTACTTGATAGTGAGAGGACATTTTAAATGGAGATTAGAAGATTTATCTTAGGACCTGTCATGACCAACTTATATGTTGTTAGTGAAAATGGTCACGGATTTATTGTAGATGCTGTTGATCAAAGCAAGGATGTATGTGATTATATATCAGAAAATAACATAAAAATAGATTTTATATTACAAACTCATACCCACTTTGACCATGTCTTGGGCTTAGAATTTTATAAGAATAAGTATAGTGCAAAAGTCTATGCGGCCAGTGAGGCCAAAGAGATTGCAAATGATAAGATGTATAATCTAGGATTTGATTATCCAAATCTTCATGTACCAATAGATTGTTATTTGGAAGATAGCGAGATAATAAAAGACTTTGAAATAAAAGTTTTAAAAACACCAGGCCACTCATTAGACTCAACTAGCTATAAATTAGGTAATGTTCTTTTTTCTGGAGATACCTTATTTAATATGTCCATAGGCAGGACTGATTTTCCAGGAGGAAATTATCAAACAATAATAGAATCTATAAGAAACAAATATAGTAATATAGACAAAAAAACAATTGTATATTCAGGACACGGAAACGAAACTACACTAGAATTTGAATTTAAAAATAATCCGTTTTTAATATAAGGAGTAATGATGGAATTTAAAAGAAGCCACATGTGTGGACAATTAAGAGAAGAAAATATTGGTCAAGAAGTTGTTCTAATGGGATGGGTCGCAAAAAAGAGAAATCTAGGATCTCTTGTATTTTTCGACCTAAGAGATAAAACAGGCATCAGCCAAGTAGTAGTAAGAGAAGATGATGAAATTAACCATGATATTGCCAGCCACTTAGGTAGTGAATATGTTGTAGAAGTAAAGGGAAATGTTCGTGAACGCGAGAGCAAAAACCCTGATATACCAACAGGTAATATAGAAATTGTTGCAAGTAAAATTAATATCTTAGATAAAGCAAATACACCACCAATATATATAAAAGATTACGATGATGTAGCAGAAAATCTTAGATTAAAATATAGATACTTGGATATGAGAAAACCTTCTGTTCAAAAAAATCTTAAATTAAGATCAGATATCATTAGAACTATCAGAGAATACATGTATGATAACGAATTTACAGAAGTTGAGACCCCATTTTTAACTAAACCAACTCCAGAAGGAGCAAGGGACTACATAGTTCCATCTCGTCTAGAACCAGGTGAGTTTTATGCACTACCACAATCACCACAATTATTTAAACAAATTTTGATGATTGGATCTCTTGACAGATATTTTCAAGTTGTAAAATGCTTCAGGGACGAAGATCTAAGGGCAAACAGACAACCAGAATTTACCCAAGTAGATATGGAACTATCATTTGCAAACCAAGATGATGTAATAGCAGTAAATGAAGGCCTCTTAAAGGAATTGTTTGATAAATATACTGATTATGATCTAAAACTTCCTATCCCTAGAATGGACTATAGCGAAGCTATGAATTCATATGGTTCAGACAAACCAGATTTAAGATTTGGCTATAAGATTAACGATATATCTGAAATTTGGAAAGACAGCGACTTTAAAGTCTTTGCTAATAATACAAGTGATGGAAAATCTGTTAGGGCAATAAACTTTAAGAACATTGCAGATAAATATTCTAGAAAACAACTTGATAAACTTACTGATTTTGTAAAAGATTATGGTCTAGGTGGTTTGTCTTATATCAAATACGAAGAAAAAATAAACTCTTCAATTTCTAAATTTTTAACTGACGATATCTTAAATAAAATGGTAGAAAAACTAGAAATAGAAGATAATGATTTAGTTTTGATTGCAGCTGATAAAGATAAAACAGTTCTTGAAGGTCTTGGTGCCTTAAGAAATAAGGTGGCAAAGGACAATAGTCTATATGAAAAAGATTATGCCTTAACTTGGGTAGTAAACTTCCCAATGTTTGAATATAGTGAAGAAGAAGACAGGTATGTAGCTCAACACCATCCATTTACTATGCCAAATGAAGAAGATATACCACTACTAAAAACTCATCCGGAAAAGGTAAGAACTCAAGCTTATGATATTGTTATTAACGGTGACGAGATGGGTGGAGGATCAGTAAGAATTAACAATTCTGACTTACAAAAAGAAGTATTTGAAGCTCTAAAACTAAATGATGAAGATATCAATAAGAAATTTGGATTCTTTATCGAAGCTCTAAAATACGGAACTCCACCTCATGCTGGACTTGCATATGGACTTGATAGATTATTGATGTTGTTTGCGAAAACAGATAATATAAAGGATGTTATTGCATTTCCAAAAACTCAATCAGCATCTTGTCCATTAAGTGAGGCTCCAACAAAAGTAGATGAGTCCGTCCTCGATGTATTACAAATTTCTATAGGAGGTGAATCTAATGGCGACAATGATTAAAGAAGGAACAGTTCTTGAAAATAAAAATGGCAACCTTACTGTAAGTATCCCTAGAAATGAAGCCTGCGGAGCATGTGCTGCAAAAGGATCATGTGGGCAAAAGTCTGAAACTATAATAGAGATATTTTCTGCTGATGATATCAAAAAAGGAGATAGGATTCTCCTCGAAAGTAAGTCATCTGATATCACAAAATATTCTATGTATGTTTATATTTTGCCAGTTGTCTTAATGATCTTAGGCGCACTATTACCTAATCTATTATTAAAAGATAAAGGATTGGATTTAAGCTTATTGACACTTTTATCAATTGTCATATTTATGGCATTATCATTTTTCATAGTCAAGGGAATTGATAGGAAAATAAAAGACAATAATGTTATGAAAGTGAGGAAAATATGATGGACTACGAACTTATAAAAGAATTCGATCCTAAGGCCTATCAGGCACTGACAAGTGAAGTTCAAAGGCAAGAAGAAAATATAGAATTAATTGCCTCAGAAAACTATGTTAGCAAGGAAATTCTTGAAGCTTGTGGCTCATTACTTACAAACAAATATGCAGAAGGTTTACCAGATAAAAGATACTATGGTGGTTGTGAAAACATTGATGTTATCGAACAACTAGCTATAGATCGTGCTAAAGAATTATTTGGGGCAGATCATGCCAATGTTCAAGCTCACTCTGGTGCAAATGCTAATATAGCAGCCTATTTTGCACTGATAAATCCTGGAGATAAGGTTTTGGCTATGGATTTGACAGAAGGTGGACATTTAACCCATGGTTCTTCTGTCAATTTCTCTGGTAAACTATATGACTTTCATCACTATGGAGTAGATCATCAAACAGGAAGAATTGATTACGATAAAGTTTTAGAAAAAGCAAAAGAAGTTAAGCCAAAACTTATAGTATGTGGAGCTAGTGCATATCCTCGCGAAATTGACTTTAAGAAGTTTAGGGAGATAGCAGATGAAGTAGGTTCCTTATTAATGGCTGATGTATCTCATATAGCTGGTCTTATAGTAGCTGGAGAACATATGGATCCGATTCCATATTGTGATGTTGTTACTTCTACTACTCACAAAACACTTAGGGGGCCAAGATCTGGAATTATCTTATGCAAAAAAGAATATGCCAAGGCAATTGATAAGGCGGTTTTCCCAGGCCTTCAAGGTGGACCTCTTGAACACATAATCTTAGCAAAAGCTCTAGGATTTAAGCAAAATTTAGATCCATCATGGAAAGATTATGCTAAGCAAATCAAGAGAAATGCAAAAGCTATGGAAGAAGCTTTTAGAGACCATGATTTCAAAATGATTTCTGACGGTACTGACAACCATTTATTGCTTTTAGATTTGACAAACAAAGATATTACAGGAAAAGATGCGCAAAATCTTCTTGATCAAGTATGTATAACTACAAACAAAAATACTATCCCAAATGAGAAGCTTTCACCTATGGTAACAAGCGGACTAAGGGTAGGTACAGCTGCCATTACAACTAGGGGTATGAAAGAAGATCAAGCAAGGAAGATTGTAGATTTAATCGCTAGAACACTTGAAAGAAAAGATAGTATCGAAAATATAAGGAAAGAAGTACTCGATCTAACAGCACAATTTCCTGTTTATAGGAGTTAATTATGGCTATGCCAATAGTAACATTAGTTGGAAGAACTAATGTAGGAAAAAGTACACTTTTTAATAGACTTGTCGGCAAAAGAAAGTCCATCACTGAAGATATTAGTGGTGTAACTAGAGATCGCATTGTAGATAGGGTCGAATGGCAAGGAAATGAATTTACTCTAGTGGATACTGGTGGTCTTGATATTTCAAATAAAGAAATGATGAATCAAGAGATTAAATCACAAGTTGAAAAAGCCCTCTTAGAAACTGATTTAATATTGTTCGTAGTTGATGGTAGATCTGGTCTAAGTCCATATGATAAAGAAATAGCTAATGTTATTAGAAGATATAATAAACCAATTATAATTGTTGCAAACAAAATAGATGGTCAAAAAGTTCCTGATGATATTTATGATTTCTATACATTTGGTTTTGACGATTTGGCTATCATTTCTGCGGAACAATCAAAGGGTCTTGGTGATTTGCTAGATCTTATAGTTGATCATATTGACTTCTCATCTTTTGAATCAATAGAAGATGAAACAAGGATAGCTATTATTGGTAAACCAAATGCTGGTAAATCTTCTTTGGTCAATCTTTTGCTTGATGAAGATAGGATGATAGTAACTAATGTAGCTGGTACTACAAGAGATGCAGTTGATTCCTATTGGACTTACAATGACCACAACTATGTCTTAATCGATACAGCAGGTCTTAGGAAAAAAAGCAAAGTTAGAGAAAACGTAGAGTTTTATGCCAATCAAAGAACTTTTGACGCTGTAGACAGTGCTGATATATGCATATTTCTCATAGACGCAACCGTAGGTGTTACCGAACAAGATACAAAGATTGCAGGATACGCTCACAACAATAGAAAAGCTATGATAATAGTAGTTAATAAATGGGATTTAGTAGATAAAGATACTAATACCATGAGGCAGATGGAAGCAGACATTAGAAAGTCATTATCATTTGCCTTATATGCACCAGTACTTTTTGTATCCGTTTTAAAGAACCAAAGAATAGATAATCTCTTAGATATGATTGAAGTGGTTGACAACAACTACAATACTAGAATTAGCACCGGCGTCTTAAATACAATTTTGCAAGATGCAATAATGCTAAACCAACCACCTCAAGATAAGGGTAAGAGATTGAAAATTTTTTATATATCTCAAGTAGATGTGGCACCGCCTAAATTTATGTTATCTATAAACGATAGAGACTTGATGCATTTTTCTTACATGAGATATTTAGAAAATCAAATAAGAAGTAATTATAATCTGACAGGAGTACCATTTAGCTTCATATTAAAAGAGAGAGGATCTGACAAATGATTTTCCTAGTTGGCTTAATAGCATATCTTTTAGGTTCTATACCAAACGGATATATAATAGGTAAGTATTTCCACAAATCCGACATTAGAACTCTAGGTTCAGGTAATGTAGGATCTACAAATGTTTTAAGAAACTACGGCAAGAAACCAGCAATAATAACATTAATACTTGATATGCTAAAGGGTTATTTAGCTGTCTTGATTGGTGAAAAATTAGCCGGTTATGATGGTATGTGTGTTGGATTTCTTCTAGTAGTAATAGGACATATGTATAGTGTATTTCTTAAATTTAAAGCTGGTAAAGGTGTCGCAACATCTGCAGGAGCCATGTTATTTGTAAATCCAATTATTCTGCTAATTGGCTTAATAGTATTTATATTAACTGTTTTAATAAGTAAGATGGTTTCACTTGGATCAATACTTGGAGCAATTAGCGTTATGGTACTAGCCTACATCAACTATTATCCAAGTAAGCTTTTTTGGACTTTAATTGTTGTATGTTTATTAATTATTTATAAACACAAGTCAAATATTAAGAGAATAATTAATAGAGAGGAATCAAAAATAAGGTAGATTATGGCAATTTCAATCTTGGGTGCAGGATCATGGGCTACTGCTATAGCTCATGTACTATCAAAAAAACATGATGTCCTTCTATATGCTAGAAATATGGACGATGTTGAAAGCATCAATCAAAATCATGTAAACAGAAAATACTTAAGTGAATTTAAACTAACAGAAAATATTAGAGCTACAAATAATTTAGAAGATATATTTGCCAATAAATATATTGTTAATGCAATACCTACCCAAAGTAGTAGAAGTGTTCTTAAAAAGCTAAAGCAATTTGTAAGTGAAGACCATATATTTATTAATTTATCCAAAGGACTTGAGCTTAAGACGCATTTCCGCCTATCTGAGATATTTTATGATATCCTGGGAAATAATATTACCTATGCTATCCTAAGTGGCCCAACTCATGCTGAAGAAGTCATATTAGAAATGCCTACAGCCATAGTTTGTGCTTGTGAGGATGATAAAGTAGCCAAAGAAATCCAAGAAATTTTCAATACGGATTTCTTTAGAGTATATAGCTCAACAGATGTAATAGGAGTTGAACTCGGTGGAGCTATTAAAAACACTCTTGCCTTAGGTATAGGTATAGTTTCTGGACTTGGCTATGGTGATAATACAAAGGCTGCAATAATGACTAGGGGAATCCATGAGATGAGTAGATTTACTGAATCTTTTGGTGCACATCAACAAACTATAAACGGTCTTGCAGGTATTGGAGATCTTATTGTTACAGCAACAAGTATGCATTCGAGAAACAATAGGGCAGGTATTCTATTAGGTAAGGGCCTAAGCATAGAAGAAGTTAATAATGAGATTAATATGGTAGTTGAAGGTATACCTACTACCAGGGCAATATATGAATTAGCAAGCGAAAAAAATATTGAACTACCAATAACAAGAGAAATTTATGAAATTCTTTACAAAAATAAATCGGCTGATGAATCAATTAGTGAATTAATGGGTAGAAATTTAAAAAGTGAATTCATATAATTATGTTTCATTTTGAATAATTTGAGTTATAATAATATATAGAAGTAAAAAAGTAAAGGAATTTATATGTTTGACAAGTTTAAAGAATTTATTGGTATAGACGATAACTATGATGATTACGATGAGGATCAAGCTTATTACGAAGAAGAGGAAGAAGAAGATCTAACAAATAGGGAAAGCTATGCAAGCTTATTAGATGGTGATAAATCATCTTTTGATAGTAACACTAAGACCTATGAAAGTGAATATAGGGGATCATCTTCAAGTGATTCATATAATTATTCTTCAGATTACCTTGATAATAGCTACTCATCAAATGATTACGAGCCAACAAGTAACCGTTACCAAAGACCATCAAAAAGAGGAGACAGAGTAGGAAATATGACAGAAAATAATTTTACCAGCAGATCATCTTTAAGAATCAGTATCCAAGAACCACTTGATTATGAACAAGATGCTCCAAGTGTAATAAATGATATTATTAATAAAAAAGTAGTTGTTTTAAATCTAGAAATGGTAGATACAGATATGAGAAGAAGAATATTTGACTTTGTTTCAGGTGCTGTATATGCCCTAGATGGAACTGTAGAAAAAGTAACTAAAGGAATATTTGTAATAACACCAAATGGTGTTGAGATTGACAACACAGTCACAGAACAAATCTCTGAAGGAAACTACAACCAATTATAGGTGAAGGATAAGGAGCTGTTTGATTTAAAAAACAGCCCTTTTATTTTTTATGAGCTTAGAATTTAATTTAGACTTTATAACAGACAAATCAAAGAAAAGTAACATAAAAAAAGCCATAGCAGTCCTTGAAAGATCCTATTATAAAAACATAGAAGAATCAAGCTTTTTCTTAGACCCCTATGAGCAAGACGTTATAGGATCAATAGCCTTAAAAAATGGAATAGATATACGTTTTATCGGGGGTAATGACCTTGCTGAAAGAAAAATATTTGTATCCAATTATTATTACCTACCATTAACAGAAGAAAACTATATATCTATATTAAGATTTAGGCAAAGCTCCCTAAGCCATCCAGATGTTCTAGGTGCCTTGATGAGTCTTAATATAGACAGGACTAAGGTAGGAGATATAGTAATTGCTGATGACTTTTGTGAGTTTGCTATCTTAAAAGATGAGGCAAATTTTGCAAAATATAATTTAACGAAAATAAAAAGAGAGGGAATAGATATAGAAATAAAAAATCAAGCACATCTTGATATTAAAGAAGATGAGTTTGATCAATTTAGTGGTTTTGTATCTTCTCTCAGACTAGATAATCTTATTTCATTGTTTTTAAACAGGTCAAGGTCAAAGGCTAAAGATATAATAAAAAATAAAAATGTAAAAGTTAATTATGAGCTTATAGATGATCCTGGTAAAAATATTGATGAGGGATCTATGATTTCTATCAGAAAAGAAGGTAGGTTCATATTTGATGAGATTACTGGATCAAGCAAAAAAGGTAACTTACATATTAACTATAGGAAGTTGAAATGATATATATTTTAATTATAATTATTGGAATTGTACTAGATAGAGTAAGCAAAAATTATGCTATAAATAATTTTATAGAAAATCCCCACCAAGGAAAGTTATTAAATTTTACGTACTTGGAAAATAGGGGAGCAGCTTTTGGTATATTGCAGGATAATAGAATATTTTTTATTCTATTAACCACTGTTATTGTAGCTGGATTAGTTTATTATTTTATAAAAAATTATAAAACAAATCCACAAATATTAAATATAGCACTTGCCTTTGTAATATCAGGAGCTATAGGTAATTTTTATGACAGACTTATCCAAGGATATGTTGTTGATTTCTTAGAATTTGCCTTTATTAAATTCCCTGTATTTAATGTGGCGGATATATTGGTTACTGTGGGAAGTTTTTTAATTATTATCTACTTATTGTTTTTTGAAGAAAGTAAGAACTAAAATGAGTGTATTTATTGGCAATGATTGGGACCAACTATTAGCTAGTGAATGGGAAAAAACTTACTATCAAAATTTGAGAAAAGAACTTATAAAAGAGTACAAAAATTATAAGGTATACCCAGATATGTATGACATATTTAATGCATTAAAATCTGTATCTTATGAAGATTGTAAGGTTGTAATACTAGGGCAAGATCCCTATCATGGCAAAGGACAGGCCCATGGCTATGCTTTTTCCGTCAAGAAAGGAGTAAAGACGCCACCATCTCTTATAAATATTTATAAAGAAATGCACGAGGACATAGGAACTTATATCCCTGATAATGGTTACCTTAAAAAATGGGCAGATCAAGGCGTTCTACTACTAAATACATCCTTGACAGTTAGAGCAGGTGAGCCTAATTCTCACGAAAAACTAGGTTGGGAGATACTTACAGATAAGATAATCAAATTATTAAATGATAGACAAAAACCAATTGTCTTTATTCTCTGGGGACGAAATGCCCAAAGCAAAGAAGCCTTTATTACTAATCCCAAGCATTTAATAATAAAATCATCTCACCCATCACCTTTTTCGGCATATAGGGGATTTTTCGGTTCAAAACCTTTTTCACAAGCAAATAAATTCTTAAAATCTACAGGTCAAGAACCTATAGATTGGCAAATAGAGAACCTATAAATGGGTCTCTATTATTTTTTTACTTAAAATTAGTATATTTTTGTAATTATAAGTGTAATTTTCCTTAATAACAAATAGTTTAGGATCTACATTTAGATTGCTTTTATTATTTAGGTTAAAAGTGTTTAGAGCAACGAAACCTTTGGTATTCTCATCAAATTTGCCATATAAAACTTGTAAGTTTATATCGATTTTATCTTCTTCAATTTTTAGCTCATAATTTGGGCCGTTAAAATAAGAATTTACAAAAGGTTTTTCTGAAGTTAGAATAAATTTGCCAATGTCATTATTAATAAATGAAGAATTTAAGGTGATTTTATTATTTAATAGGTTGATAGAGAGTTCTTCGTTAAAATAATCGCTTATGTTGGCAAGTTTTTCAGTTGCAATTAAATCATTTTCATTGTGGACCATTATAGGTTTGGGCTTATCTCTTTTAACTATATCATCTGTTAGTTTACTTATGACTTTATACCTGCTTGGATCATCTCTATAGATGCCTATCTTTTTTTCTAGATCTACTAATTTCATGGATTCAAATACAAAAAACTTACGTCTTGAATAAATTTCTTTTAGTAAATCATATGAATTAGGAAATACCGGGAAAAGTTCATTTGCTAAGAGTCTATTATTTAAAAAGGGAATGTCAAAGATATCTCCATTAAAATTAATAACCGTCTTATCATTAATCAGACTAAGATAGATTTTTAATAGTCTCTTTTCCTCTTGGTCGTTTTCAGCAAAATATTGTTTAATATAAGGCTTTTCATTTTCATAGACAATAGTGCCTAGAAGTACTAGTCGATCACTAGAAGAATCCAATCCTGTCGTTTCTATATCTAATACTATTTCATTTTTTCTTAAGTTATCTGCTCTATATAATTTTTTATACGTTATCATATTTATATTATACTTGATTTGTATATATTAAAGTTAGTAATATAATTATATACTTAAAGGAGATGCTATGATATATTTAGACAATGCAGCTACTACACAAATTTCAAAAAAAAGCCAAGAAGCAAGAGATTTTGCTGAAAATACATATTTTTCAAATTCTTCATCTTTGCATTCTTTTGGTATGAAATCTGAAGAATTGATTGACGAATCAAAGAAAATAATCGGAAAAGTTATTAATGCCAATCCTAACGAAATATATTTCACTAAGGGAGCCACTGAAGCTAATAATATAGTTATAAGTTCCTTTTGTGGTGAAAATTCAAAGGCAATTACAACTTCTATTGAACATTCATCTGTTTTCGATAGCTTTAATTCATATCCTTACAAAGAAGTAATTTATTTAAAAACGGATAGGCATGGATTCGTAGATTTGGAAGAATTAAAAGAAAAAATAGATGATGATGTCAAACTAGTTTCAATAATTTATGTAAACAATGAAATTGGAACAATCCAAGATATTTCCTCAATTAGTAAAATTGTTAAGGATAAGAATATCATCCTACACATAGATGCAACCCAGGCCTTAGGGAAGGTAGATTGCGATGTAAAAAAACTTGGAATTGACTTAATGAGTTTTTCTGCTCACAAGTTTCACGGTCCAAAGGGAGTAGGTGGCCTCTATGTTAAGAAAAATATTTTATCAAAATTAAAACCAGTTTTATTTGGTGGTCGTCAACAAATAATATCTAGTGGGACAGATAATCACCCTGCTATATACGCCATGGGTATCGCCCTAAATGAGCATATGGAAAATTTTGATAGAGAATCTGTCAAAAACTTAAATCTATATATGAGAAATGAGATAATAAATAATATTGAAGATATAGAAATTAATTCACCAGAAGATACTTTTGCTCCTCACATACTATCTGTAGCTTTTAAAAACATTAAATCTGAAGTTTTGCTCCATATGTTAGAGCAAGAAGAGATATATGTCTCAAGTGGGTCAGCTTGTTCTAAGGGAAACAATAATAGGATTTTGCAAGCACTTGGTGTTGATGATGATTACAAAGATGGTGTAATTAGATTTTCTTTTACAGATACAACTACAAAGGAAGATATTGATAAAACTATTAAGGTTTTAAAAAACAGTATTAGTGAAATTAGAAAGGTTATGATATGAAAGCTTTGATATCAGTTAGTTTTGGAGAGTTATTTCTCAAAGGAGCAAATAGGAAGCAATTTTATAACAACGCCCTATCCCATATATTTAAAAATATAAAATCTATTGGCTACGATAAGTACTATACAGAAAGTGCAAAGTTATATATAGAAGCTGATGAAGAGAATTTTGAAGCTATTATTGAACAATTACAAAAAGTTTTTGGTATAGCATATATAGATATAGTATATAGGACAGAAAAAAATGAAGAAGATATATTTGAGGCCATCAAAAAATCTATTATAGATGCTTATGGAAAAAAAGAATTAACTTTCAAAGTACAAACAAAGAGAGTTGATAAGTCCTTTAAATACCAATCACCTGAATTTAATATGTTGATGGGTGATAAGATTTTGGATGAATTTCCTAATTTAAAGGTTGATATCCATAATCCAGACTTCAAGGTATTTATAGATATTAAGAACAATGCTTATATATATTCAAAAAGATATGCTGGTCTTGGAGGACTTCCTATAGGATCTAGTGGAAATGGACTATTAATGCTATCAGGAGGGATAGATTCACCTGTTGCTGGATACTTGATGGCAAAACGTGGTATGAAAGTCAATGCATTGCACTTCCATTCCTATCCATATACATCTCTTAAAGCTAAACAAAAAGCAGTAGAATTGGCAGAAATAATGAGTGAATACACCGGACCAATGAACTTATTTATGATAAATTTATCTGAAATCTATAAATCTATAGCTACTAATTGCGACAGACGTGAAACAACCATTTTATCTAGACGATTTATGGTAAGAATTGCAGAAGAGCTTTCAGAAAAATACGAATATAAGGCATTAATAACTGGAGATAGTTTAGGTCAAGTAGCTAGTCAAACCCTTGAATCCCTATCTGTAGTAGAAGAAGCAACAAACTTACCATTACTAAGACCATTAATAGCAATGGATAAAAAAGATATAGTTGATTTATCAAAAAAAATTGGTTCATACGAAAAATCAATTGAACCATTTGATGATTGTTGTTCAATATTCGCACCTGACAATCCATTAACTAAGCCTAAACTTCACTATATAAAAATGAGCGAAGAAAAGCTTGATATAGACAAATTAGTAGATGAAGCTCTAGAAACAATAGAAATTATAAGAATATAAGATAAAATAGTTGACAAAATACTATTATATTAGTATTATTATAAGGTAAACCGCTCAGTTTGGGTACTGATCACCTACGCTGGCGAGAATTTTAGAAGTTAGGAGGACACCTATGTACGCAATTATAAAAACAGGTGGAAAACAATATAAAGTATCAGAAGGCGACCTAGTTAGAGTTGAAAAACTACCATACGAAGTAGGCGAAACTGTTGAATTTGACGAAGTACTTTTAGTTGGTGGAGATAGTGATGTAAAAGTTGGAGCTCCAACAGTAGAAAATGCTAAAGTTTCTGCTACAATCGAAGACCAAGCAAAAGATAAGAAAATCGTAGTATTCAAATACAAACCTAAGAAAATGTATAGAAAAAAACAAGGTCACAGACAACCATATACTTTAGTTAAAATTAACAGTATTTCTTTATAATAAATGATTAATGTTAATCTTTTATTAAAAAAAGAAAACATTGTAGGATTTGAAATAAGTGGCCATGCCGATTATGATGAGTATGGCAAAGACATAGTTTGTTCAGCAGTAAGTATACTTGCTTACACCTGTGTTAATACTCTAGAGTTATATATTGATGAATTTTCATTTACGGATGACGATGAAATTATGAAATTAATGGCCTATCAAACAAATGAAAAGGCAGAAGTGGTATTTACTAGTTTTAAGACAGGAATATGGACCTTAGAGCAAAGTTATAATAACTTTGTAAAATTAAATTATAAGGAGATATAATATGATTTTAAATATTAACTTACAAAGATTTTCAAGTAAAAAAGGGGTATCTTCTTCAAAGAACGGTAGAGATTCAGAAAGTAAAAGACTAGGCACAAAAAGAGCTGATGGTCAATTTGTAAACGCTGGAACAATCATCGTTAGACAAAGAGGAACAAAAATCCACCCAGGCAACAATGTAAAAAAAGGTGGAGATGATACTCTATACGCATCATGCGAAGGAATTGTAAAATTTGAAAGAAAAGGACGCGACAGAAAACAAGTTTCTGTTTATCCAAAACAAGATATTGCCTAAGAAACACTTAGCCTGCCTTTTCGGCAGGTTTTTTTCATATGAAAGGAAATTTTTATGATAGATTTTGCTAAAATTAGTCTAAAAGCTGGAGATGGAGGCAATGGAGCTGTCGCTTGGCGTAGGGAAAAATACGAACCTACAGGTGGACCAGCTGGTGGAGATGGAGGCAATGGTGGTAGCATCATTATTAAAGCAACAAGAAACCTATCTACCCTTGATGAATTCAGATACAAAAGTAAATATAAAGCACAAAATGGCCAGCCTGGTGGCAAAAAAAAGAAGTTTGGCAAAAAAGGTGACGATTTAATCATCAAGGTTCCTGTTGGAACAATATTAAGAGAAGCAAATTCTAATACAATTATTAAAGACTTCAAGCTAGATGGTGAAGAGTTTTTAATAGCAAAAGGGGGCAAAGGTGGTAGAGGAAATGTTCATTTCAAAAATTCCATTCGTCAAGCACCTCGTTTTGCAGAAAATGGCAAAAAGGGACAAGAGATAGACTTGCTTCTTGAACTAAAAGTCTTGGCAGATGTTGGACTTGTCGGCCTACCAAATGTTGGAAAGTCAACTTTGATATCTGTAATATCCTCTGCTAAACCAAAGATTGCAAACTATCATTTTACAACCATAGATCCAAACCTAGGTGTAGTAAATATCGATAATGAAAGATCTTTTATAGTAGCCGATATCCCAGGACTCATAGAAGGAGCCAACGAAGGTCAAGGTCTTGGACATGACTTTTTAAGACATATAGAAAGATGTAGGGTGCTCATTCATCTTATTGATATTTCTGGAATAGAAGCTAGAGATCCAATAGAAGATTTTAGACTTATAAACGAAGAGCTAAAATTATATAATGAGAATCTAGCCAACAAACCAATGATTGTTGCCTTAAATAAGACTGACCTAGATACTAATAATAATGCAGAAAACTTTATCAAAACTTTTGGAGATACTTATGATATATATCAAATCTCTGCAGCAACAACTGATGGAATCAAGAAACTTTTAGATGCGACTTATGATTTATTATTAAAAAGTGAAGATAAGAAGTTTGATCTTATGGAAGATGTTGATGAGAACTTCTTGGAAGAATATTATAACAAAGAAATAGATTACGACTTGCAATTTGCAAAAGATAATGAAATCTTCGTTGTATTTGGCAAAAGAGTTGACAACCTTTTAGAAAAAATAAATCTTGAAGATTATGATTCCCGTATGTTCTTTGAAAAAACACTTAGAGAAATGGAAGTTTTTGATAAATTAAAAGAAATGGGAATTGAACAAGGAGATAGTGTTGCAGTTGGCGATATTGTCTTTGAGTATTATGAATAGGAGAAATAATGATTAGTAGTAAACAAAGAGCAAAGCTAAAGGCACTTAGCCATGATTTTAAGCCAGTTATTAATATAGGTAAAAACTCACTTACAGAAGAAACTTTAGGAGCCATAGACGAAGTTTTAGAGGCTCGTGAACTTATAAAAATTAAAGTTTTAAATAATAATCTTGATGACCAAGATGAGATAGTAAAAACTCTATTAGAAGAATTGAATGCTGAGTTTGTCAATCACCTAGGCAGTATTATTACTATCTATAGAAAAAATGACGATAATAAATATCAAATATAGTTAGGATTAATTATGAAAATTGGTTTATATGGAGGAACATTTGATCCAATACATGTTGGACATTTAATAGTCATGGAAAATGTATTTAATTTTCTAGACATAGATAAAATAATAATTCTTCCAAGTTCCAATCCTCCTCACAAGGTAAATAAACAAAAAACAAAAACTGAACTCAGGGTTGAGATGGTGAAAAGAGCGATTACAGATAACCCAAGAGTAGAACTTTCCACCTATGAAGCAAGAAATGATGATGTTGTTTATACCCATGAAGCGCTCGATTACTTCAAAAAATCATATCCTGAAGATGAATTCTATTATATCATGGGAGAAGACTCTTTTATGACAATAGACACTTGGAAAAATTACGAAAATATTTTAAATGATAGGTTAATTGTATTTACAAGATCAAACACTGATAGTGACAGTGATCTTGTGAAAAAAGTTGATCAAATAAAAAAAGATAATAAAGAAATATATCTTATAAATAACCTAAATATAAATATATCATCTACCCTAATAAGAAATTTAGTAAAAGAGGGTAAGAGTATAAAATACCTAGTTACCGATGAAGTTATAGATTTTATAGGAGAACATAATCTATATGTATGATTTGAAAAATTGGAAAAATAACTTGATAGAAGATATTGGGTTAAAAAGGTTCAAACACTCAAAAAGAGTCATGGAAACCGCTCTAAAACTTAACACAAGCGTAGATGATGATTTGGTTAAAACTGCAGCGATACTTCACGACTGTGCAAAATACAATGAGGATAAGTATCTGGAATTATTTGCTGATAATATAAGCGCTGAGACTATTAATTATAAATCTGTTTTGCACTCTTTTTTAGGAGCGGAAGTAGCTAAAAAAGTGTATAATGTAGATAATTACCAAGTACTTGATGCTATAAGATACCATACTACAGGTAAAGAAAATATGAGTGAATTAGAAAAAATAATTTACTTGGCTGATGCTATTGAACCTGAAAGATCTTATCCTGGCGTAGATGAATTAAGAGATTTGGCAAAAAAAGATATAGACCAAGCAATTCTATATAGCTTAAGTCACAATATAATCTTTTTAACAAACAAACTAAGCTTGATTCATCCTTTAACTATAAGTGCTTATAACTACTTGATTAAGGAGAAAAATGAATAAATTAGATATTATTTTAAAAGTTTTAGATGACAGAAAAGCTGAAGATGTAAAAGTCTTAGAACTTAGCGATTCTTCTATAGCTGATACCTTTGTAATTGCAACAGGTACTTCAGTCATCCAAACTAAAGCTCTAGCAGACTATATTGAAGAAGAGCTTGGCAAAAACGGATATGAATTGCTATCTAAAGAAGGTTTGCGTGAAGGGGAATGGATACTAATGGATGCAGATGATATTATTGTCCACATATTCACACAAAGACAAAGAGAATTTTATGGAATAGACGATTTATGGGAAGAATAGCCTTCTCATAAATTGCTAGGTTTTCAATATGGATGATAAGAGAAAAGATAAAATTATAATGGGTCTAATCATAGTTATTGTAGCTTTAATTGCTAATAACTATGTTAAGAATAACGAAGATGATTTATTAAAATCAGAAATTTCTTTACTTGATACATCCTCAGATGCAATATCACCTGCAGATGAAGACGAAAACGTTGAAATAGATGAAATGAAAGTCTACATTTCTGGTGAGATTGGTAAAGAAGGTGTCTACGAATTTGAAGATGGTGACAGGCTAGATGATCTGATTAAAAAAGCTGGTGGTTTGACAGAAAATGCTAATGCAAAAGATTTAAACCTTGCTATGAAACTTGAAGATGAGATGAAGATATACATACCTAGTATCTATGAAGTAAGTAGCGATGATGCTAATGATACAATACCAATTATAACATCTGATAGTAACGATTCTAGCAAGAATAAGGTAGATATTAATAAAGCCAGCAAGGAAGAATTGATGACCTTGCCAAATATTGGAGACAAGAGAGCTGATTCGATCTTAGAATATAGAGAATCTAACAAATTTGAATCTATAGAAGATTTGAAAAATGTAAATGGAATTGGAGAGAAATTTTATCAATCTCTTAAAGATTTGATAACTGTATAGGAGATATAATGAAATTATCAACTAGAAGTAAATATGGTCTAAGAGCTATATGCTACTTGGCAGAAAATGAAGATAGAGGATATATATCTGTTTCTGAAATATCAGAAAATCTTGACTTATCAGATAACTACCTTGAACAACTTATAAGGCTACTTAAAAACGCTAATATAGTTGAGTCCACTAGAGGGCCAAAAGGTGGCTATAAGCTAGTAAAAAAACTTGATCAAATAACGGTTGGTGAAGTTTTAAGAGTTCTAGAAGGTACTTTTAATGTTACAGGATGCCTTGAAGATGGAAGTCATTGTGACAATGAATGTAGGGCATATTTTGCCTTCAATAAATTAGATGAAGCTATAAATGATACTATTGATTCCATAACCTTAGATACTATGGTAAATCAAAATAATAGGAGAGTCGATGAAAAACTTAGGAGTTAACGAGCTTAGAAAATCTTATATAGATTTTTTTGGCAATGAAAAAAATCATACAATTTTAAAATCTTTTTCCCTAATACCAAAAGATGATGAATCTTTGCTTTTAATCAATGCAGGAATGGCACCACTTAAGAAATATTTTACTGGTGAAGAAAGCATGAAAAATAATAGAGCAACCTCTTCACAAAGATGTGTTCGTACAGGAGATATTGAAAGAGTCGGAAAGACTGAACGCCATGGAACATATTTTGAAATGTTGGGCAACTTTTCTTTTGGGGATTATTTTAAAAAAGAAGCTATAACATGGGCATATGAATACTTGACCAAACATCTAGATATTTCTAAGGATTTATTATGGGTTACTGTCTACAAAGATGACGAGCAAGCTTATAATATTTGGAAAGATGAAGTAGGAATGCCAAAAGAACGTATACTACGTCAAGATAAGGATGAGAACTTCTGGGAACTAGAAGTTGGTCCATGCGGACCATGTTCTGAAATATTCGTAGACAGGGGGCCTAGCAAAGCAGTAGATGAAAATGACAACGCTCCTGGAAATGATGACTCTGATAGGTTTTTAGAGATATGGAACCTAGTATTTACTCAATTTAATAAGGACAGTGAAGGAAATTATACACCTTTAGCTCATCCTAATATAGATACTGGAATGGGACTTGAAAGAATTGCCATGGTTCTTCAACAAAAAGATAATATATTTGAGATTGATATAGCCCAAGATATTATAAGTGAAATAGAAAAAGTATCAGGTAAATCATATAAGAAAAATCCAAAAGATGATGTTTCAATCAGAGTTATAACTGACCATGTCAAAGCTATGACATTCCTTGTTTCTGATGGCGTAGTTCCATCAAATGAAAAACGTGGATATGTGCTTAGAAGACTTATTAGGCGTGCTTACAGACACGGAAAGCTTCTTGGTATAGAAGGTGAATTTTTAACTAAAATTGTAAGTAAAGTTATCGATTCCTATAAAGACGAATATCAAGAATTAGCTCATAATAAAGATCATATACTTGAAGTTATCATTGAAGAAGAAGACAGGTTCCAAAAAACTATAGACCAAGGCTTGGATAGATTAAATAGTTTAATATCTGAAATGGAAAAAGATGGTGAGAAGATCTTAGATGGATCTGAAGCTTTTAAATTGTACGATACCTATGGATTTCCTCTTGATTTAACAAAAGAGATATTAAATGAACAAGACTACGATGTAGATGAAGATAAATTTAACAAAGAGATGGCAGATCAAAGAGAAAAAGCCCGAAATGCAAGGAAAAAAGATGCTGGTTGGTCACTTGATAATATAGTTACTGATGGAATAAATCTTACAGAATTTGTTGGTTATGATAATTTATCAGTAAATGCTAATATTATTAATATATTTGACGAAAATGGCCAAGTAACATCGCTAAAAGAGGGCGAAGAAGGTATAATAGTAACTGATAAGACTTCATTTTATGCTGAAGGCGGCGGTGAAGTTGCTGATATAGGTTATATATATAATAAAAATGCTAAAGCTAAAGTTACAGATGTTCAAAAGAAAAATGATATTTATTTTCATTATGTAGAAATCATAGATGGAGAAATTCATGTAAATGAAGAATACACTTTTGAGGTAAATAAAACTCGCCGCTTAGATATAACAAGAAATCACTCAGCAACTCACTTATTAGATCAAGCTCTCAGAGATGTATTAGGAGATGGTATAAGCCAAGCAGGTTCTTTAGTAGATGATGAGAAGCTAAGATTTGATTTTACCTATAATGGATCACTTACAGCTAGCCAAAAAAGGGAAATAGAAGATGTAGTTAATGAAAAAATAAGAGAACAGTTAGATGTAAGAAAAGAAATTCTTCCATTTAAAAAATCTCAAGAAATGGGAGCTATAGGACTATTTGAAGATAAGTACAAAGACGAAGTTAGAGTTGTTTCCATAGGAGATTATTCTAAAGAATTGTGTGGCGGATGTCATGTTAACAATTCATCTGAAATCTTAATGTTTAAAATAATAAGCGAGTCTTCAGTATCTGCAGGCGTTCGTAGAATAGAAGCCATAAGCGGAAAAAAAGTTTACGAGCTTATACAAAAACAAAAATGTGACCTAGAACAAATAGCTAATGATTTAGGAACTAGAGAAGATTTAATTGAAAACAGAATCAGAGCTATTAAAGAAGAAATCTCAAATCAAAAAGAAGAAATAAAAAGATTAAAATCATCTTCAAATAAAGATACTTTTGAACAATTAAAGCAAGCAGTTGAAAAGAAAGATGATATAAATCTACTTATTTATAAGTTTGAAGATGCGACTACAGATCAGATGCGTGATTACGAAAATAGATTAAAGCAAACATTTGATAATTTAGTCATAGTTTTTGCAAGTCTAAGTAATAATAAGTTGATATTTACAGTATCTGTAGATGATAGCTTAACTAATAGATATGATGCAGGAAAAATAGTAAGAGAGATAAGTCAGTTAACTGGTGGAAACGGCGGGGGAAGAAAGAACTTCGCACAAGCTGGAGGAAAAGATATTTCTAAGGTAGATCTTGCTTTAGAAAGAGCTCATCAGATTATATAGAGGAGTTTTAAAATGACTGAAAATAATAATTTTAACGAAACTATTGCTTTTAAACCTGAAAGAGATGACCAAAAGGATATTAGAGAGATTCTAACAACTGTTTATAATGCCCTAGAAGAAAAAGGTTATAAGCCAACAGGGCAAATTGTTGGATATTTGTTATCTGGCGATCCTACCTATATTACAGCTCATAATGGTGCACGTAAACTAATAAGAGTTGTAGATAGAGATGAAATACTTGAAGAATTATTAAATAGCTATATCAATGACTAGGATAATGGGTCTGGATGTAGGTGATAAAACTATTGGGGTTGCTCTTAGCGACCCTATGTTTTTGATGGCTCATCCTATAGAAACAATAAAAAGAAGAAAAGCAAGTCTAGACATTCAAAGGCTAGTTGAAATTATAGAAACACAGGATGTAGAAACAATTGTAGTAGGTCTTCCTAAAAATATGAATAATTCCATAGGCCCTCAATCTATGAAAGTAATGAGTTTTGTAGATTTGCTAAGAAAGCAAACTGACAAAACGATTGTTTATGAGGATGAAAGAATGACTACTCTTCAATCAGAAAGAGTACTTATTGATATGGATGTTAGACGAGAAAATAGGAAGAAGTATATAGATAAAATTGCAGCTACATTTATCTTGCAAAGCTATTTAGACAGGAGAAACAATGGATAGTATTGTTTTATATGATGAAGATAATAATGAAGTCAAATTTAATATAATAGATACTTTCGGAGTAGATGACAAAAATTACTGTGCCCTTCAACAATACGATGATGATTTAATACTTATAGCTGAAGTAATAAATAATGACGATGAAGTCATTTTTAAAGCAATTGAAGATCAAGAAGAATTAGATGAAATCATCAAATTGTATGAAGAAATGAAGGAAGAAACCAATGGAAACTAAAGAAGTTAGAAAAATTTTTGAAGATCATAATCAAAAGTTCACAAAGCAAAGAGAGATTATTTTTAATGTTCTAAAAGATAGCTCTCCAAAGCATGTTACACCAGAAGAGCTATTTTCCATTGTTCATGAGGATAATAAGCAAGTAGGAATTGCAACAATATATAGAACTTTAAATATTTTTGAAGAATTAGGTATTGTTAACAAACAAGAGTTTACTGACAATGCCTACACTTATGAGCTTATAGATTCACTAAATGACCACCACGACCATATTATTTGTACTAGTTGTGGGAAAATAATAGAAGATGAATGTATAAATAAAAATGAATTGACAAAGTCATTAAAAGATATGTATGATTTTGATATGAAATATTATTCTCTTAGAATTTATGGCACATGCTCCGAATGTCAAAAACTTAAGGAGTATAAATGAGACATGAGAAAAAATTAAAGCTAATTCCTATTGGGGGATTACAAGAAATTGGTAAGAACTGTACTATAGTTGAATACGGAAATGACATGGTTATGATAGACTGTGGTCTAACATTTCCTGACCAAGATATGCTTGGAGTAGACATAGTAATACCAGATTTTACCTATGTAGAAGAAAACAAAGATAAACTAAGAGGTATATTTGTAACCCACGGTCACGAAGACCATATTGGAGCTATACCTTACTTTTTAAAGAGTGTTGATACAAATGTATATTGTTCAAAATTGACAAAAGGACTCTTAGAAAATAAATTCAAAGAACATGGATTAAATCCAAATAGAATCAAAATGGTAAACGTCAACAATAAAGTTAATGTTGGGGATTTAAGTGTAGAATTTATTAGGGTTAGCCACTCTATACCAGATTCATGTTCTATAGCAGTTAAATCACCTGTAGGTACAATACTATTTACAGGCGACTTTAAAATGGACTTTACTCCAATTGATGGAGACCCAACAGATATACAAAGACTGGCAGAACTAGGAAAAAAAGGACTACTAGCAGTTTATGCTGATAGTACTAACGTTGAAAGACCAGGCCATTCACTAAGTGAAAAAGAAGTTGGAGATACCTTTATAAGGATTTTTGGACAAGTAAGTGGTAGGATAATTGTTGCAACCTTTGCAAGTAACCTTCACAGAGTTCAACAGGTAATATATGCGGCTGAAAAATACAACAGAAAAGTTGCTCTTTCTGGTCGATCAATGCTAAATAACGTTAAAATTGCTAGCGATTTAGGATATTTGAAGGTTAAGAGCAATACACTAATTGATATGAAAAATATCAAATCCTATGCTGATGATGAGATAGTTGTCCTATCGACAGGTACTCAAGGTGAGCCACTATCTGCTCTAACTAGAATGGCAAATGGAGAACACAAACAAATTCACCTAAATGAAACAGATACTGTTATACTTTCTTCATCAGCTATTCCAGGCAATGAGATAGCTATCAATAATACCATTAATAAACTAACAAAGATTGGTGTAAATATAATCTATGCATCTTTGGCAAAAGTCCATGCATCTGGTCACGCTTGCCAAGAAGAAATAAAATTAATGTACCAACTAACTACACCAAAATACTTACTACCTGCCCATGGAGAAGCTCGTCAATTGAAAACTCACCAACAGATAGCCGAAGACATGGGAATGGATAAAGATAAAATATTTATTCTAGAAAATGGTGATGTACTAGAGTTTACTAAAAAGACGGCAAAAGTTACAGGAAAAGTAACAGCTGGAAAAATCTTAGTAGATGGTTCTGGTATAGGTGATGTAGGCAATATAGTACTAAAAGATAGAAAACACCTATCAGAAGATGGTCTTATGGTAGTATCCATTACTTTTGATAGAAATACCCAAGCGTTACTGGCAGGTCCAGAAATAGTATCTCGTGGTTTTGTTTACGTGAAAGAAAACCAAGATATTATAGAAAACTCAAAAGAAGTAGTACTGAGATCTGTTGAAAAATGTCAAAAAGAAGAAATTAGAGCTTTAAGTCAAATAAAATATCAAATTAGAGAAGACTTAAAATCTTATTTGTACAATGAGCTAGGCCGTGATCCTATGATATTACCAGTAATATCAGAAGTAGAAAATAATGAGATATATTAATTACCAACACACTAGTGATTATTTAGAAAACATTATTGAAGATAGGGACTTTTTAGACCTAAGAGAATATGCTTTAAAAAATGATGTTCCTATAATGAATATCGAGAGCAAAGAATTTATTAAAAGTATATTGGCTATTCAAAGACCAAAATCTATCCTAGAACTAGGAACGGCTATAGGATATTCGTCCTTAGTTTTTTATAAATATACTAAAGCTGATATTACTACTATAGAATTGGACGAATCTACATCAAAAATAGCCCAAAATAATTTTGATAAATTCCATGCTCCAATAAATTTAATAAACGATGATGCAATGAAAGCCTTGAATAATATAAATCAAGGCTTTGATTTTGTTTTTATTGATGCCAATAAAGCTCACTATGAGGACTATTTTAAAATTTGTGCTGATTTATTAAATGATGGAGGGATAATAATATCTGATAATGTTCTATTCAAAGGTATGGTCCTAAATGATGATTTGATAAATAAAAGAATGATCACTATAGTAAAAAGATTAAGAAATTACCTATCCTATGTATCCGATAGAAAAGACTTCACAACTTCTATCATTCCAATAGGTGATGGTTTAACTATAAGCGTTAAGGAGAAATAATGGATAAAGAAAAAGTAGAATTGCTTGCCCCCGCTGGTGATATGGAAAGATTAAAAGCTGCTGTAAAATTTGGTGCAGATGCTGTATTTATGGCTGGAGATAGCTTTGGACTTAGAGCAAATGCGAAAAATTTTGATAGACAAGCTATGATTGAAGCTGTGAAATTTGCCCATGATAATGATGTTAGAGTTCATATAACAATGAATATAGTACCTCACGATGAAGATATGAACGGTATTGAAGATTACTTAAAGTTCCTTGATGAAATAGGCGTTGATGCTCTTATAATTTCAGATCCTGGTATTTTTTCATTGGCTAAGGAACTAACCAATATAGATCTTCATATATCAACACAAGCTTCTGTAACCAACACAGCAACTGTTAATTTCTGGTATAAGATGGGCGCAAAAAGAGTCATACTAGCTCGTGAACTATCTTTAGATGAAATAATTGAGATTAGAGACAATACTCCAAAAGATTTGGAAATAGAAGTATTTGTCCATGGAGCAATGTGTATATCTTATTCAGGTAGATGTCTACTTTCTAACTATATGACAGGACGAGATGCCAACAGAGGGGATTGTGCTCAAGCTTGTAGGTGGAAATATAGCATACAAGAAGAAAATAGGCCAGGAGAATATTACCCTATAGAAGAAGATGGATCAGGAACTTATATAATGAACTCTAAGGACCTATGTTTGATAGATGAACTTGATAAGCTAATAGAAGCAGGTATTGATAGTTTTAAAATCGAAGGACGAATGAAGACAGAGTTTTATGTTGCAACCGTTATAAGAAGCTATAGACAAGCTATAGATGCTTTTTATGAAGGCAATTATAATAAAGAGACTATTCAAAAGTATTTTAATGAAGTTGAGAAAGCAAGTCACAGGCACTATACAAAGGGATTCTTTAATAACAAACCTGATGGAGATGGTCAAATCTATGAGACTTCATCATATATTAGAAAATATGACTTCATAGGCAAGGTATTAGATTACAATAAAGATACTAAAGAAGCTATAATTGAACAAAGAAATAGATTTTTACTAGGCGAAGAGATTGAAATATTTGGTAATAGCAAAGATTTTGTTGAATTTAAAATCGATAATATGAGGGACTCTAAAGGTCAAGATATTGAAGTTGCTAACAAAGCCAAAGAAAAAATATATATGACAATTGATCATCCACTTGAGAAAGGAGACCTACTAAGAAGAGCCATTATCGAAGATAATGACTGATTTTTTAGAAAATAAACATAATAAATTTTAAATTATCTTTATTTGGGTATAAATTATATTGCAAGAGAAAAGGAGTTAAAAATGACAGATAAAAAAGAAAACGAAAAAATTATCAATCCTGAAACTGGAAAAGAAGAAGAAACTAGTCAATTTGAAGGTGATGAATCTTTAGAAGAAAAAGTAAAATCTACTGATCAAAACTTAAATTTCGAAGATCCTGATGACAAATATACTACTGACACAGAGTATAGAAACACTACAATTGATGAGGCAGGACAAGTATCTGCGCCAAGTGCTGAAGGAAGAAGAACAAGAGTTGACGAACTTTCAGAAAATCCATCAGAAAGTGATAATTAATAAACCAATATTGATTTGAAAATTGACCAAGCATTGCAAAAGTTGCAATAGCTTGGTTTTTTGTTATAAAAAACCTCCAATTCATAAGTGAAATGGAGGCCTATGTAAGTATTATAAACTATTTATCTTTAGAAGGATTTTCAGATAAATCATCCTCACGAGTTCTTCTGCTTTCAACTCCAACGTTAGAGATTTGATCTGCTTCATCAACTTCTGTTTTTAGTTCTTCTTGGTCAGGAGAATATTTATTATCTATATCATCTCCACCCTTTGATGTTTCTGATGCACGAGATTTTTTATCAAGTTCATCATTACCGTCATATTGGCTAGAGCAGCATTCTTTACCTGTTTTTGGATCAATTACTTTATCTTTTTTCTTTTCTGTCATAATTTACTCCCTTTTTCTATATGTACATTTTATCTTTAATATAATTATAATACACTTAGATTTTTATTGCAATATCTTTAACAAATTCTGTAATAGTTATTAAGATTTTGAGCTATTATCACATTATTAACTAAAATAATTCCAAATTTTATTTTAATCTCTTTGTAATTATAGGTGAAAATTGGTATATTATTGTGTAGTGAAGGTGATAAAATGAATAAAAAATTTAAAATTATGACAGATGGCCCAATGCCATCTTATCAGACATCGGGTTCATGTGGCATAGACTTATATTGTTCAAATGATGAAGACGTAATAATTGAACCTGGAGAAATGAAAAAAATAAATACAGACCTCAGGCTAGAAATTCCTGAAGGTTTTTTTGGTGCAGTATATCCTAGATCTTCAACTGGAGTTAAAAAACATCTGATGCTAGCAAATACTGTGGGAGTTATAGACTCAGACTATAGAGGGGAGATTATGATATTTATGTATAACTATGGTAAAAGCCCCCAAGCTATTAAAAAAGGTGATAGGATAGCTCAATTAGTAATTCAACCTTATGAAAAATGTGAACTAATCAAAGTTGATAACTTAGAAGAAACGGATAGAGGTGATGGTGGCTTTGGTTCCACTGGAAATTAATGAATAATAATTTTTCAAAAGTTTTTAAAAAGAATAAATATCGTATATTTTTAATATTAGCCACCATACTAATCCTTAGTTTAGCTTTTACAGTCTTTAAAAAAGTAAGTAGCGAGAACGAAATTGCAAAATATGATAATGAGATATTGATAGTAAAAGGTAATGGTGACCAGCTTGACTCTCTAACCTTAAAAGAATTAAGAAGTATAGGTAGCCAAAAACTTGATGTTAGCATTAATAATGGTCTTGAGACAATACCGGTTGAAGGAATATCTATAGAGCAGATTATTGGAAAGCTTGACTACAACCTAAAAGATAGTGGCGTAATGGTAATTGAGGATGATGAAGGAAACTCAAAAAGGGTAGCTATGTCAGATGTATTAGAGCCAGGAAAAATATATCTGGTATACAGAATTGATGGTAAACCAATTTATGATGCAAATCCAGGCTATGGTAAAATGATAATCATAGATACATCAACAAATTCATCAGCAAAATGGATAACGAATGTTAAGACTCTAGATATAAAGTAAGAAGATATAGCTTTATAGTGAGTCTTTTTGTTATGGTATAATATTATTAAAGATAGGGGATGGCTATGAAGGACAATTTTAAGTATGAAAAACTAACACCAATGTTGAAGCATTACATAGATGTAAAAGATTCTTTTAAAGATGCACTGCTCTTATATAGGGTGGGGGATTTTTTTGAGTCTTTTTTTGACGATGCCATTATTATTAGCAAAACATTGGGACTTACCCTAACAGGCAAAGAATGTGGACATGATAAGAAAGCTCCAATGTGTGGAGTACCACACCATGTAATTGATAACTATGTAGGCAAACTTGTAAAAAAGGGATACAAGGTTGCTTTATGTGATCAAGTAGAAGATCCTAAAGAAGCTAAAGGACTTGTTAAAAGAGCCATAACTAGAGTTGTAACGCCAGGAACCATTACAGATATAGATACACTTGATAATAGAGAAAACAATTACTTGCTATCAATTTTTCAAAATGATTTTGGCCTTGGACTTACATATTGTGACATATCTACAGGTCAATTAACAAGTTTTGAAATTAAAGGATCAAAAGATTTAATAGCGAAAAGAACTATAGACCAAATAGAAAAAATCAATCCTTCAGAAATAATAATAAATAGTAATTTTAGTTTAAAAGATGTTTTAATATATTTAAAGCAAGAATCAGATGTATTTTTAAACTATATAGATGATGATAATAATTACTGTAAGATTAATAAAAAAATTACAAAATACCTATCAATAGATAACTTTAAAAAAATAGAGAACAAACGACTTTGCCTTGTTTCTACGGCAAACTTACTCGACTATATTTATAAATTTTATGACGATAAACTCATCCATATCAACAATATTGAAATTTTAGAAATAAATAACTATCTACAGCTAGAAGCAAATACTAGAAAAAACTTAGAATTACACAGAAATCTTAATAATAATAATAGCAAAGAAGATACTGTACTAAACATTATTGATAAATGCGATACAGTAATGGGTTCTAGACTGATAAATCAATGGCTAGAAAGGCCTCTCATCGACAAAGAAAAGATAGACAGAAGACTTGATATAGTTCAATATTTTTATAATAATCCAATAGATTCACAAAATATTTCTAACTTTTTAAAAAATGTTATGGATTTAGAACGATTAATAGGAAAAATATCTTATAAAAGAGCCAATGCTAGAGATTTTATATCACTTAAAAACTCTCTAGAAGATATTCCTAGATTAAAATCTTATCTAGAAGATTCAGATGATGAAATAATCAGAAATCTTGGCATTAACCTACCTGATATATCAGATATATATAAATTATTTGAAAAATCTATAGTGGACGACCCACCTATATCTATAACAGAAGGTGGAATAATAAAAGAAGGATATTCTAATGAACTTGATGATTTAAAAATATCCTCAGAAGAAGCTCTAACAAAACTTACAATTTATGAAAGTGAAGAAAGAGAAAAAACCGGTATTAAAAATTACAAAATAATTTTTAATAAAAATAACGGTTATTCTATAGAAATAACAAAAAGCAACTTAGACAAAGTTCCCGAATCTTACATAAGAAAACAAACCTTAAAGAATCAGGAACGATATACCACTGAAAAACTTGAAGAACTAAGCAGCTTAATTTTAAATGGCAAGGATCAAGTTAATGAGATTGAATACCAATTATTTAATGAAATAAGGGATATTTTATTAGAAAAAACTTTAATGCTCCAAGCCTTGGCAAAAATGATTGCTAATATTGATTGCCTAAACACCTTATCTAGAGTTGCTAATTTCAATAATTATGTTAGACCAAAGCTTAATGATGGCAACCAAATCATAATAAAAGATGGTAGGCATCCTGTAATAGAAAGTAAACTTAAAGAAAATGAATTTATTGCTAATGATACTGATATAGGTGAAGACGATAATTTGATTCAAATAATTACCGGCCCTAATATGGCTGGCAAGTCGACTTATATGAGACAAATGGCCATTATAATAATACTGGCTCAAATGGGATCTTTTGTACCAGCAAGCTATGCCGATATAGCTATATGTGATAAGGTATTTTCTAGGATTGGAGCAAGCGATAATATTTCCAAGGGCGAATCTACATTTATGCTAGAAATGAATGAGGTAAGCAATATTTTAAAAAATGCAAGCCCTAAGTCTTTTGTTATTTTAGATGAAGTTGGAAGAGGAACTTCATCAGATGATGGATTAAGTATTGCTATGGCTTTAGTAAAATATATATCGAAAGTTAAGAAATTTAAGACTGTTTTTGCAACTCATTTTCATGAGCTAACAATTCTTGAAAACGAGCTAGATAATGTTAAAAATCTTAAAATTGAAATATTAAATGAAAATGACAATCTAATATTCCTTAGGAAGATATCTTCTGGAAAATCTGACAGGTCGTATGGAATTGAAGTAGCCAAACTAAGTGGTCTTCCTGTTGAAATAATAGAGGATGCCAAAGTCTTTATGGATAAAATTTCGGATGATGATTATTTTCAAACAAATAAGACTAAGAATATTGTAGATACTATAGATGATATAAATTTAAAAAATATGGAAGAAATTATATCTCTAACAAAGGATATTAATGTTAACGCCCTAACTCCTCTAGAAGCAATTAATAAGCTTAATTCCTTAGTAGAAAGGATTAATGGTTTAGCATAATGACTATTAGAAAATTAGACCAATATACAATAGAACAGATAGCAGCAGGAGAGGTAATTGAATCACCTGTTTCTGTTGTAAAAGAACTGGTAGAAAATTCGATAGATGCTAAGGCAAAATGTATTACAGTTGAAATTAAAAACGGTGGAAAAACTTATATAAGAGTTACTGATGATGGAAGTGGTATAGCTAAAGATGACCTCAAACTTGCATTTGAAAAGCACACTACATCAAAAATAGTACATTTTGAAGATTTATATGATATTTATTCTCTAGGTTTTAGGGGCGAAGCTTTATCCACTATAGTTAGTGTTGCAAATGTCAAAGCTATTACTAAAACTTCTGATACTAATATTGGTAGTAAAATTGAGTTTGCAAACAACAAAGTCAAAGAATCATCGATTGCTACAAATATAGGAACAAGTATAGAAGTCTTAAATATTTTTGCTAATATTCCTGCTAGATATAAATTTTTAAAATCAGACCTAGCTGAGTCAAATGCGATTACTAAATTGATGTATTCTTTAGCTTTAGGCTATAATAACATAGGATTTAAATATGTAAAAGATGATAGATTAGAATTTAAAACTTCAGCTAACGAACCGCTTGATCTTAGGATTTATAACTTGCTAGATGATAATCTAAAGGATGAGCTGATTGAGATAGATGAAAGCAATGAGATTTATACTGTGAAAGGATATATTTCAAATTCAAACTACTACAGAGCATCCAGATCCCTTCAGTATCTATATGTTAATAATAGATTAGTTGATAGTCCTTTAATCATTAATACAATTGAAAATGAATATAAGACTTATATACCTAATGGAAGATTTCCAGCTTTATTTTTATTTATTTGCACTAATCCAAAGAATCTAGATATAAATGTGCATCCTAACAAGAGAACCATAAAGTTTATTTATGAAGATAATTTATTATCCTTGCTTAGTGATTGTGTATATAAATCTCTGGCAGAAAATATTTACCCAAATAAAATGCCAATTAATGAAAATAAGACTAAGTCTTTGTTAGATTTTAGTGATTATACAAGTGTCTTAGAGAAATATCAAAATTCTTCTATTGTAAAGGAAAATAAGCCTTCCTATGAGGATAATAATTTTTTTGAAAATATGAATCAATTATCTGATAAAAAGGTTAATACTTCCAATAATAATGACATTGTTTCTGAGGATATTGATATCATTTCTTTTACCGAAGAAAAATCATATGCTTACCTAACTAGTGTTTTTTCTAGATATTCATTGTTTGAATCTTCTAATGGTAAAATTATTTTGATGGATGCAAGAAGAGCTAATGAAGCAATACTTTATAACAAGTTTTTGGAAGAGTTAGAAAATGGTAATGTCAGTCAGCAATTATTATTAGATCCTATAGTCATTAAGTTAAAAGCTAATGATAAGTTAAAATTTGTGGATAAAAAAGATTACTTAATGTATATGGGATTTGATATTGACCTGATTACTGAGGATGAAGTTATAATAAGATCAATTCCTAAAATATTTGATAATGACAATTACAATAATTTCTTTTATGACTTACTAGATCTAGATTTAGCGAATAAAGGTGATTTATTTTATAAAAATATACGAAAGTATATTAAATCTAAGTCATTTAGAAAGGGCTATAAGCTAAGAGAAATAGAAGCCACGAAATACCTAAATGACCTATTAAAGCTCGACAATCCATACAAAACTTATGATGGTAAATCTATTATTATAGAATTAACTGACAAAGATTTGGAGAGATATTTTGAAAGATAAAGTAATTATAATAACAGGGCCTACAGCTAGTGGCAAGAGTGATATATCAATAAATGTTGCCAAGGCTTTTAGTGGACAAATAATATCTGCCGATAGCCAGCAAATTTATAAAGATATGAACATAGGAACAAATAAAATAGATCAAACTTACGGCATAAATCATCATTTAATTGATCTAATTAATCCAAATGAAAACTTTACAGTGGAAGATTTCTCTTCAAAAGCAAGATTATTGATTCATCAAATTAATGAATATGGGGATATTCCAATACTTACCGGTGGTACTGGATTCTATATAGATTCTATTTTATTTGATATGAATTATGGAGCAACTCCCAGAGATTCTGATCTAAGAAATGAACTAGAAGCAATAGCTGATAATAAGGGAAACTCATATTTATATGATAGACTTAAGTATATTGATCCCCTTACAGCTGATAAATACCATGAAAACGAAAGAAATAGGATAATAAGATCCCTTGAGATATATGAACTTACAGGTAAAAAGCCTTCTGATGTAAGAAGTGGTGAAAAAGCATTAAACAAAAAAGTCGATCCGATTTTATTCTTCTTAAATTTCAAAGACAGATCTGGTCTTTACGAAAAGATTAATAATAGAGTTATCGAAATGATCTCTAACGGTCTAATAGAAGAATTTGTAAACGTAGTTAAGGCCTATAGGCTAGATAGAGAATCACAATCTATGTCAGCTATTGGATATAAGGAAATCTTTCCTTTTATAAAAGATGAAATAGATATTGATGAACTTATAGATTTGATACAAAAAAATACAAGGCACTACGCAAAAAGGCAAGTAACATGGATGAAAAGATACCTAAATTATGACTTTGCCCATGAGATTATTATGGATAATCTAAGCAAAAATGATGCTAGTGATATAATTATTAGTACAATTAAGGATATTTATGAATTTTAACGAAATATATAATCATTATAATATAGATAGCTCATTTGATAATATTATAAATAAGGCTCAAGCTAGTCTAATTAATGATTTTAATAAATTAGAAGAAATTGCTGAAATCAATCAAGTAAAAGTATTAAAAGCATTCAATAAAAATAATCTTAATACTCAAGATTTTATTAGTGCAACCGGATATGGTTATGCAGATACAGGTAGGGCAAAGTTAGAAGAAATATATGCTGATATCTTTAAGGCTGAAGATGCCTTAGTAAGACCAAGTATAGTTGCAGGAACACATGCTTTATCATTGGTCTTATTTGCTCTATTAAATTATGGAGATAAAATGGTTGCCATAACTGATGATCCTTACGATACCATGCAACAAGTAATAGGAATTGTAGGCAATAAAAAAGGTAATTTGATTTCAAAGGGAATTTCTTATGACAAACTGAGCCTAGATGAAAATAATCAAATTGATTATCAAAATATTCACAAAGTTGTTGATAAAAAGACTAAATTAGCACTAATTCAAAGATCTACTGGCTATACTCAAAGACGCGCCTTTACAATAGAAGAAATTGAAAAAGCTGTTAATGAAATTAGAAAAGCGAATCCTGAAACAATTATTTTTGTTGATAATTGTTATGGAGAATTTACCGAAGATAAAGAACCTATAGAAGTTGGAGCTGATATTCTAGCTGGTTCATTAATTAAAAATCTTGGTGGTGGTATTGCAATAACTGGTGGATATATTGTAGGAAAAAAGGATTTGATAGAGTATTGTTCAAATACTTTAACAGCCCCAGGAATCGGTAAGGACGAAGGATTAAGCTTTGGTACAACTAGACAAGTATTGCAAGGCCTATATTTTGCGCCACAAATTGTTAAAGAGGCTATAAAAGTAGGGATGTTGTTTGGGAAAGTATTTAATGAACTTGGTTATGAAGTAATTCCAAAAATCGGAGACCATCAAAGTGACGTAGTTCAAGCTATAAAATTTGAAGATCCGGACAAGGTCATTACATTTTGTAAAGCTATACAAGAAGCATCTACAGTTGATTCAAATTTAATCCCAGAACCTTTTCCTATGCCAGGATATGAAGATCCTGTAATAATGGCTGCAGGTGGATTTGTAGAAGGATCAACTTCAGAGTTATCTGCTGATGGTCCACTAAGAAGTCCATATATAGCATACTTACAGGGTGGATTAAATTACTACCATGGAAAGCTCGCTCTAAAACTCGTTTTAAGCCGTTTTAAAAATCAAGGATACATATAGGTACCCTTGATTTTTTATCTATATGTCTAATTTTGAAAGTGGATTCTTATTGACAGCATCTTTTAAATCTTCATCATCTAAGTGAGTGTAAATTTGTGTTGTAGAAATATTTGTGTGCCCTAGAATATCTTTTAAGGCTCTTATATCAACATTGCCATACTTATACATCAAAGTTGCAGCAGTATGTCTAAGTTTGTGGGTAGAGTACAAAGAAGTGTCAAATCCAGCCTTGTTAAGGTATTTTTCTATAGTTGATTGTACAGCTCTATTTGAAATTCGATTTTTTCTAGTAGATACGAATAAAGCATCTATATACATACCATCCAAATATTTATTTCTTATATTTAAATAATTATGAATTAGTTTAAGGGCATTTTCAGTTAAGTAAACAGTTCTTTCTTTATTTCCTTTTCCAATTATCTTAAAGTGATCATTTTCTATATCTGATACATTTATAGATACCAGCTCAGATAAGCGCATTCCAGTTGTAAGGAATGTGAATATAATAGCTAAGTCACGAGCTCTCAGAAATTCGTTCTTTTCAGCATTGACTACCGTTAATAATCTTTCAGTTTCATCCAAAGTGAGGTAGACGGGCTGCCTTTGGCTGATTTTTGGATTTCTCAGTTTCTCTGTAATATTCTCGTCAATAACTTCAATTTCCTGATAGAGGTACTTATAAAAAGATTTTATAGCTGAAATCTTTCTCGACCTAGTAGTAGGATTATCATTTTTTTCATTATCTAAATATGAGAGATAAGCATAAAAATCAGCAATCGTAAGATTAGCTAAGAATTTAGCATCAATTATTTTTTTCATATCTGTATCTTTAAATTCTTTCACAAATGAGCTTTGATCTCCATAATAAACTTTTCTTAGAATTTGATATTTGAAAAAAACTTCTAAATCATATCCGTATTCTTTAATTGTATTGGGAGATAGACCTCGAATTGATTTTAAGAAATTTAAATAGTCTATAAGTAGTATTGGTTGATTCATAAATTGCTCCAAATAGCATAAATTATAGTTTTCATAATATTATTGTACTGATACTTTATATATTTACAATTATTGCACAAAATTATTATTTTGTGCAATAATTTATATTCTAAAATCTCTCTCTTTCAAAAACTAAAAAACTGCCACTATTTATATTAATGGCAGTTTGTCATAATTACTCTTAATAATTATCTTGCATATTCTATCGCATTTGATTCTCTAAGAACATTTACTTTTATTTCTCCTGGATATTCTAATTCATCTTCAATTCTTTTTGCAATCTCTCTAGCAACTACAATCATTTCATCATCTGTTATTTTTTCTGGTTTAACCATAATTCTAAGTTCTCTACCAGCTTGCAAAGCAAATGATTTTTCTATTCCTTGATATGAATTAGCTATCTCTTCAAGAGACTCTAATCTTCTAATGTAATTTTCTAAGCTTTCTCGCCTAGCACCTGGCCTTGCGGCAGATATTGTATCTGCGGTTTGGACTAATATAGATTCTACACAATTTGGCTCAACTTCACCATGGTGTGATTGGATAGCATTTACAACATACTTGTTTTCACCGTATCTAGTTGCTGCATCTACACCTAGTTCTATATGGGTTCCTGCTACTTCTTGATCTATAGATTTACCTATGTCATGTAGAAGTCCGCCACGTCTTGCTGTTTGTGCATCTGCACCAATTTCTTCAGCAAGCATTCCTGCAAGATTTGCCACTTCAACCGAGTGCTTCATAACATTTTGACCATAGCTGGTTCTAAACTTCATCTTTCCAACCATTCTAATGAGTTGTGGATGTAGGTTATGAACTCCAGCAGCATCAGCAGCTTCTTCACCATCTTCTATGATTCTTTGCTCAACTTCTTCTTCCGCTTTTTGAAGAGTTTCTTCAATTCTAGATGGATTTATACGGCCATCTTGGATCAATCTTTCTAGTGCTACCTTTGCAATTTCACGTCTAACAGGTTCAAAGGATGAAATAACAACCGCTTCAGGTGTATCATCTATAATTAGATCAACTCCCGATAATTGTTCAAAGGCTCTGATATTTCTACCTTCACGTCCTATAATTCTACCTTTCATCTCATCATTTGGAAGAGAAACTACAGATACTGTATTTTCAGCAACTTGTTCGGCTGCGTATCTTTGTATAGTAGTAGCAAGTATTTCTGTTGCAATTTTTTTGCTTTCAGATTTTATGCGTTCTTCACTTTCTTTGATTAGTTTGGCAGTTTCGTGAATAGTTTCGTTTTTGACATTTTCTAGTATAATTTCTTTAGCTTCGTTGTTTGTGAGACCTGCGATATTTTGCAATTCTAACTGTTGTTGTTCAATCAGTTTATCAATGCTGTCTTCTTTTTGTTTTAACCTCTTCTGATCGCTAGAGATCTGATCAGCCTTTTTGTCAATCAATAAAGCTCTATTGTCAAGACTTTCTTCTTTTTTAAACAAACGTGATTCTTTTTTATCTAGTTCATCAGAACGCTTGTTTAACTTCCTATCATTTTCTAATTTGATTTTAGATATTTCATCTTTTGCTTCTTTAAGAGTTTCGCGTCTTAAAGTTTCCGCTTGTTTATTAGCATCTTCGATGATCTGGCGACTTAATGCGTCAGCTGCACCTATCTTTTTTTCACTAGTTACTTTATGATATATGAAGCCTAAAATAAAAGCTAACAATACGAAGGCGACAGTAATGATTATAACAACTGGATTATCCATTTATTATCACCTCCTGTAAAATTTTACTCGGAATTTACATTCCTTTATAATTATACCATAAAATGATTTTTATTAGCAAAAGAAATATCCTATAACAAAATTAGAGACTATAATCTTCTTTCATTTGTTTGTTATACATTTCTTTATAATAACCAGTAGATCTCATAAGTTTGTTATGATCTCCCATTTCTACGATCTTCCCGTGAGATAGTACTATAATATTATCTACTTCTTTAATTGTAGAAAGTCTATGAGCTATTATAAAAGTTGTTCTATTCTCTTTTAGTTTATTAATACCCTGCTGAATTATAGATTCTGTTTCAGTATCTATATTACTAGTAGCTTCATCTAGAATTAATATCTTAGGATTTCTGATATATGCTCTGGCAAAACTTATCAGTTGTTTCTCCCCTTGAGATAAGTTTGATCCACCTTCCATAACTTCTGTGTGTATGCCTTTTATAATCAACCTATCCCCACCTACGGCTCTGAGAGCTTCTTTAATTTCTTTATCACTATAGTCATATCCTAAAGATATATTTTCGCCAATATCCCCTTTAAATAGGAAGGCATCTTGTAGGACTACAGCCATTTCACGCCTTAAATCATCTCTATTAACTTTTGATATATCCTTATCCCCTATAGTGATTTTGCCAGATTGGGGAGAGTAGAAATTTAATAATAGATTTATTAAAGTAGATTTTCCAGAACCAGTTTGTCCAACAAAAGCTACCGATTCTCCTGGATTAACATGAAATGATATACCTTTTATCACTTCTTCGCCTTCAGTATAAGAAAATCTTACATCATAAAAAATAATTTCTTGATTTATATCATCAATTGTGTCAAATAATTCTTCCTGACTTTCTAGCTTTAATATTTCAAAAATATGGCTTGCACTTGCCATTGATTCGTTGACTTCACCAACTCTCATTATTATGAATCTTATTTCATTAAACAATCTTGAAGTGTATTCAAAAATCACATATAAACTACCAATGCTTACTGAATAATAATCAGTGATTTGACCTAAACCAAAATATATCAATATTATTAATGATGCCAAGTAGGAAACAATATCCATGGCCCTGTAACCTGAGTAGGACCTTATTTTTGCAAGCTCCTTAGATAAAGAAAATATACGATTATTAGTCTTATCAAATTTTTCTTTTATATAATTTTCTTTATTAAAAACTTGGATAACTTCCATATTTTGAATATACTCATTAATTTGAGCGTTAATCTCAGAAGTATTTTTCCTAATTTCTCCTGTATATTTTCTCGTGTAAGAAGTGTAAGACTTATAGATTATATATATGATAGGAGCTAATGGTATTAGCATTAAGCCTGCAATAGGGTTAGTGATAAATATAGTAATGCCTAATCCAACAGCAAGGATCATAGAGGTTGTAATATCTGTTATTATTAACTTAAAAAGCATCTTTACTTTATTAGTATCATTTGTGATCCTTGATGATATTTTCCCCGCTGGCAGGTTATCAAAATAAGCAATAGGAAAAGAATTTACCTTATTGTACACATCATTTTGCATTTTATAAGCTATATCATTTGATGCAATTTGAAAAGTAATGAAAGCTCTATTTAAAAAGAAACTAGCAAGCATATTAACTAATAAATAAAGCATCAAATATTTTATTATATTTGCAAAATCAGCGCTAGTAATACCTTCTTTCAAAAGATTATTTATAATGTATCCTATAATTAGTGGCGAGAGTAATTGCAATATAGTATTTAAAAGTGAAAGAACAAATCCTTTGATAAAGGACGCTTTTTCATTTAAGGCATAATTTTTAAGTAAATTTCTTACTTGTTTATCTGCATTAGCCATTATTACCTCCACTTATCTGTTTTATATATTGTTCTTTGTACCAAGTCTCTCTATTCATCAAATCATCGTGATTTCCAGAATCGACTATTTTACCATCTTCTATAATAATTATATTATCACAGTTTTGTACCTGACTTATTCTGTGGGCAATGATTATTGTAGTTTTACCTTTCCTACTAGTGGACAGATTTTTAATAATATTCTGTTCAGTATTTGCATCTACAGCGCTCATAGCATCATCTAGTATCAAGATATCTGGATCTTTCAAAACAGCTCTTGCTATAGCAAGTCTTTGTTTTTGTCCACCAGATAAGGAAACGCCTTTTTCGCCAGTTAATGTATCAAGACCATCAGAAAACTCTTTTATATCTTTTGTAAAGTCTGCAATAGATATTGCTTCATCTATTTCTTTGTCACTAGCATTTAGCTTAGAAAATCTTATATTATTTTTCAACGTATCAGAAAATATCATATGTTCTTGTGGAACATATCCTATTTTATCCTTGAAAGATTTTGATGAGATCTCACTAAATCTGTCATCTGAAATAATAATAGATTCTTTATCAACCTTATATGTATCAAGTAGTTGCCTAATCAAAGTTGTTTTTCCAGATCCAGTTTTACCTATAATCCCTAAAGAACTTCCCTGTTTAATCATTAAATTTATATCTTCTAGGGCTTTCTCATTATTTGATGGATAAGTAAAGTTATAATCTACAAAACTAATAGATGGATTATTATCTACCTTTTCCAAACTATCAGAATTATATATTTCTTCCTTGTAATTTAATACGGCCATTATCCTATCCATTGCAGCATTTGCTTGTTGATTTAGATTCATAAACTCACCAAAGGCAAACATTGGCCAGATAAGCATGTTTAGGTAATAAGTAAAAGATACTACTTGGCCTACGCTTATATCACCTCTAGAAATCAAAACCGCTCCATAGCCAATAGAAATCATATAAGCTAAAGATACTGTAAGCCTTTCTGATGGCTCCATCCATGATTGAAGCTTAGCTAAGTCAATACTCTTATCAGCTAGTTTTCTTGCAGACTTTTTAAAATTATTGTATCTAGTTTCGCCAATATTAAAAACCCTAATAATTCTTATGCCCTCGACATCCTCTAGCACCCTATTTGTTAAGTCATCAAAGCTTTCATTAACTGCTTTTGATCTTATATACCATTTTCCTACGAGCTTAGAATAAGTAATCAAAAATATAAGCATAGGTAAAATTGAAAAAATAGTCAATTTAAAATCAATCGTTGTTACCATCATAATCAAAATAAATATAGGGAAAACTAAAGCATCAAAAAAAGCTAATATTCCAAAACCAGCAAACATTGCAACTTGGCCTACATCTTGGGTAGATTTACTCATTAGAGATCCAGTTGAATTTAACTCAAAAAATCTTTGAGATTGTTTCAAAAACTTACTCATTAGTTTATCTCTTGTAACATATTCCATTAATGATGATGATTTAAAGATATTGTAAGACCAAGCCATAGCTGTTATATATTTTAAAATAATCATTATAAAAGCTATTACCACCATCTTAGTGAATGTGTCCATTGTAAGAGTTCCAAGATAAACCATATCTATTAGCTTACCTGTCAAATAAGGTAAAAATAGAGATATTATATCTGTAACAATGAGAGATATAGATCCTATAATATAATTTTTCTTCGAGTACTTTAGAAACCATTTAAAATTTTTAAACATATATACTCCGTATTTATATAACTTTAGCTTTTATTTAAAAAGTGTCACCTATAATAAATATAGGTGACACTTTAGTAATTTTAAATTATTATGCGTTCATTTGTGAAGCTACTTCAGCTGCAAAATCTTCTTCTTTCTTTTCAAGACCTTCGCCTACTTCAAATCTAGCGAATCTTCTAATTTTAATGTTTTCACCAACCTTGCTAGCTGTATCCCTTAGATATTGTTCAACTGTTTGGTCAGGATTTTTAATATAAGCTTGGTCTAATAGGCAAACTTCTGAGAAGTATTTTTTAAGTCTTCCTTCAACCTTTTTCTCAGCAATCATTTTCTTTTTATCTTCTGGCATATTTTCATTTGCTTCGTTGATTGCTTGGTTTGTAAGGATTTCTCTTTGTTCAGCTATATCTTTTTCATCAGCATCTTCCTCAGAAATATAAAGTGGATTTGATGCTGCAATGTGCATTGCTATGTCACGAGCAAAGTCCTTTACAGTATCAGTATTAGCAGAGAAATCAGTTTCTGTGTTAATTTCTACAATAACACCAATTTTATTGTTGTGAATGTATGAACCAATAACACCTTCAGCTGCAATACGTCCAGCTTTTTTATCAAGTGTAGCTTGTCCTTTTTCCTTTAATAGTTTAACTGCTGCGTCGATATCACCATCTGTCTCTTGTAGAGCTTTTTTGCAGTCCATCATTCCAGCGCCAGTCATTTCTCTTAATTCTTTTACTAAGCTTGCACTTATAGCCATCTTATACTCCTTAATTTTCTTCGTTTTCTTCTTCGTCTTCGTCAACAACTTCTAAATCTTCATCAGAATTTTCTTCTGTTAAATCATCATCTTCTTGGTCTTCAAAATCTTCTTCTTTTGGAGCAAATTCACTTCCTTGGTTTGCTTCGATAACTGCATCTGCCATTACTGATGTGATAAGTTTTACAGCACGGATTGCATCATCGTTACCAGGGATAGCTAGATCAACTTCATCTGGGTCACAGTTTGTATCAACAATTGCTACAACTGGGATACCAAGAATTCTTGCTTCATGAACAGCTATTGATTCTTCACCTGGGTCAACTACAAATAGAACATCTGGTAGTTTTGTCATTTCTTTGATACCACCAAGGTTCTTTTCTAGTTTATCCATTTCTTTTTGGTATTGTAGTACTTCTTTTTTTGGTAGAAGATCAAATGTTCCATCTTCTTCCATTTGTTCATATCTTTTTAGTTTGTCAATGCTTTTTCTAATAGTTTTAAAGTTGGTTAACATACCACCTAACCATCTGTTAGATACGTAAAATTGACCAGATCTTTTTGCTTCTTGTTCGATAGAATCTTGTGCTTGTTTTTTTGTTCCTACAAATAAGACATTTCCACCATCAGCAACAATATCTCTAATCATTGCATATGCTTCGTCAAGTTGAGTAGATGTCTTTTGTAAATCTACTATATAGATTCCATTTCTTTCTGTGAAGATGAATCTAGACATTTTTGGATTCCATCTTCTAGTTTGGTGTCCAAAGTGTACACCAGCTTCTAGTAATTTTTTCATTGAAACTACTGCCATATATTTTCCTCCGTTTTCTTCTTCCATTCCCTTCTTATAGATACTTAACCATTATCTGGCAACGAAGCACCTATCCAGGAATGTGTATATTTTTGTAGTACTGTTATATTCTACTATAGACTTGTTAAAATTTCAATAGTTAAAATAGAGCATCAACAAAAGTTTTTGAATCAAATTTCTCTAAATTATCAATACCCTCACCAAGACCTATATATTTAACTGGTACATTGAGTTCATACTGTAATGGGAATATTATTCCACCTTTTGCAGTTCCATCTAGCTTAGTCAATATTAGTCCAGTGATATCTGTAACATTTTTAAATTCTCTAAGTTGGCTAACAGCATTTTGTCCAGTTGTGGCATCTAAAACAAGGATGTTATCCCTAGTTGCTTTTCCGGCGTGGCTATCAATTGTTTTATTGATTTTCTCCAGCTCTTTCATCAAGTTTTTCTTGTTGTGAAGTCTACCAGCGGTGTCACAAATCAATACATCAACATTTTTATTTTTTGCTGATTGAATAGCGTCAAATATAACTGCTGATGGATCTGACCCTTCCTTGTGGGCTATCATTTCTACATCCGCCCTATCTGCCCACTCTCCAAGTTGTTCGATAGCAGCTGCTCTAAAAGTATCGGCAGCAGCTAACATAACAGTCTTGCCTTCGTTTTTAAGATTGTAAGCAAGTTTACCAATTGTTGTTGTCTTACCAACACCATTTACTCCTATAACTAAAATTATAGCAAGGTCATTATCATTTATGTTTAAATCATTGTTTAGATTATCTCTATCCAAATGTCTTACCATTATTTCTTCAAGAAGTGGATATATTTGGTCTGAATCTTTGATCTTTCTTTCTTTTATCTCATAGCGAAGACTATCAACTATAGCAAGAGTTGTATCCATACCTATATCAGCAGAGATAAGTATTTCTTCTAATTCTTCAAACAATTCATCGTCAATCTTTACATTTGCAGTAAATAGATTTTTAACTTGAGATGAAAATTGGTCGCGAGTTTTAACTAATCCATTTCTAATACGGTCAAAAAATCCTACTTTTTTAACTTCGTCATCACTATTTTCTAAATTTTGATCTGTTTCATTAAATTCATCTTCTGATGATGCATAAGTTCCTTCATCATTTGATAAATCTTCTTCGTCCATTTTTACAAATTTATTCTCTATATGATTTTTACTGTCGTATTCGCGAATACTATCTTCATCAATTGACTTACTAGTATCTTCATTATCTATAGTTTTTTCTACTTCATTTGATATAGAGCCCGATTCAAAGACTAATCTATCTTTGTCTCCAATATTATTTTGCTTATCCTCAATTTTGGAATCATCATCTAGAACATTTTCTTCAATTTCATCTTCAAAAGCTAAATTTTCACTTTCTTTTTTTATCTCCTCAGTCTTCTCTTTATCCTTTTTTCTTCTAAAAAAATCAAACATATACACTCCTTAATTAATAATGCTAGGGTTTAGGGCTGGGATAAAACTAGTATCCTTATATTTTTTTATAAATGTATTTCTTAACTGATTAATTGTATCAATAGTAATTTTAAGATCACCATCAAAAGCTTTTATAATGATATTATACCTATGTTTATTATTAATTCTTGAAATTTTACAAGGGTTAGGTCCTATTACTTCAATAGATTCCTTAGAAAATAATTTCTTTTTTAAGCATTCAACAAATTCTTTAGAAATATTAGCACACATAGTTCTAGAAATGTTTATTATTTTTACGGTAATTATATTTTTGAAAGGTGGATATGAAAAAGCTTCTCTTTCAATAATCTCATTTTTATAAAAACTTTCATAATCATTATTTCTTACTGCTTGTATTACAAAGTTATCTGGCCTGTATGTTTGAATTATGACTCTTCCGTCCTTTTTGTCTCTACCTGCCCTTCCAGCAACCTGAGTTAATAGTTGAAAGGTATTTTCTTGAGCCTTAAAATCCCCAACATTTAAAGACAAGTCTGCAGATATTATGCCAACTAACGTAACATTTTTAAAGTCCAACCCTTTTGCTATCATCTGAGTTCCAAGCAGTATATCAATCTGATTATTTTTCATAGCTGTATACATCTTATCATAAGAATTCTTCTGATTTGCAACCATACTATCCATCCTAAGAACTCTTGCTTGTGGAAATAACTCTCTTACTTCCTCCTCTAGCTTTTCTGTTCCTGCACCAAATTCTTTAATCTTTTTGGAATGACACACAGGACAAACCTTAGGTTGATTTGCAGTTCGTCCGCAATAGTGACAAACTAACTTATCAACCCTTTTATGATAAGTCATAGCCACATCACAGGCTTCACATTTTACAACATAACCACATGATCTACAAAACGTAAAAGAATCGTGTCCTATTTTATTTAAGAATAAGATGGTTTGTTCTCTGTTTTTTAAGTTTTTCTCAATCTCTTCTCTAAGCCTCATGCTAATAATTGAGTAATTTGACTTTTTTAATTCTTCTTTTAAATCTACTATTTCTATTGTCGGTGGCTTCTTGTTAACTCTGTTTTTTAGGTGTATAAGCTTGTATGTGCCTTCGCTCACCTTATTCATTGTTTTTATGGACGGTGTTGCCGTTGCTAATATAAGATTACAGTTATTGTATGAAGACCTAAACCTTGCTATCTCATCTGTGTGATATTTGGGGTCTTTAGATGATATGTAGGATTGATCATGTTCTTCATCGATTATTATTACACCTAGATTTTTAAAAGGCGCAAATATTGCAGATCTTGCCCCAATTGCTATTTTAACCTCTCCATTATTAATCATTCTCCATTGGTTAAATCTTTCCTTAGGGGTTAATCTAGAGTGTATAATCGCAATTTTTTCATCAAATCTACCTTTAAATCTTTCAATAGTTTGGGGAGTAAGCGATATTTCTGGAACCAAAATAATAGCTTCCTTTCCATCTTTTATCACTTTCTCTACAACTTGTAGAAAAATTTCTGTCTTACCAGATCCTGTAACCCCATACAACAAAAAGTCAGACGATGGGTTAGCAATTATATCGTTATAAGCTCTTTCTTGTTCTTCATTTAGATTGAATTTATCATATTTTTTATAATTTTTAGTAAGTTCTTTTTTTGACTCTATATAATAATATTCGACAATATTTTTTTCTACTAATGAATTTATACTAGATTTACTAGACTTAGTTTGCATTAATATTTCTTTAACGCTGGATGGTCCATTTTCTTTCAAATATTTTACTATTTCTTTTTGCTTAATTGCATTACCACTGACTTTTGCATTTGAATTGTCTACTAGCTTAGCATACTGATCATATGATATCTTTTGAGTTTTTTTAATATCATAAGAAACTAGAATCTTCTCATCATCAAGTAAAGATATAATATCATCTTTTGCATCTCCAAATTCCTCTATTATATCTTCCATAGTTCTTGGTTTTTTTAAAAATTCTGTAAATTCACCAATATCCTCACCATTTGATTGATAAAAGGTCATAATATTCTTTATTTCAGTTGGTGGCATCACCTGACTTAAAGAAGCTTGTATGGGTGACATATATTTTTGGGACATAAAGAAAGCCAAATCAATAAGCTCTTTTGATATAAGAGGTTTTTGGTCAATAATTTCTAATATATCTTTAGTCTCAAAATCTAGATTTACATCTTCTAAAATTTCATAAACAAAAGCAACGCTAGTTTTATTTCCCTTACCAAAGGGAACTAAAACTCTCATTGCTATGTCAATTTTTTTATTAAATTTTTCTGGAATACGATAGGTAAAGGGTCTATTTAAAAATCTACTCTTACTATCGATTATAACTTTAGCGTAAATAATCTCACCTTACTAAATCTAATATTTTATTTGCTAATTCAACCTTTGTCATTATATCAAGATTTATGACATTTTCTTTTGAAATAATACTTGCGATATTGGTATCGGTGTTAAAACCTGCACCTTCTTTTTTCAAATCATTAGCGATAATATAATCAGCATTTTTGGAAATTAGTTTTTTATTTGCATTATCGATCAAATCATCAGTTTCAGCGGCAAATCCAATAATTGTTTGATTTGTTTTCACTAATCCAAAATGTTTAAGAATATCAGTATTTTCGATAAATTCTATATCTAAATTGGATCCTGATTTTTTGATCTTTTTATCACTAACTTCACTTGCCCTATAATCTACAGGCGCTGCAGCCATTATTAGCGCATCTGCATCATCGAATTTTTTTTCTATAGCTTCTTTTAACTGATCATTAGTTTTTATTTCGATACGATTAACGCCACTTATATCAAAAGGTTTAACAGGTCCAGATATAAGTGTTACATTAGCTCCTCTTTTTTTAGCCTCGTTTGCTATATTGTAGCCCATTTTTCCTGACGAATGATTGGTAATATATCTTACAAAATCTATAGGCTCTATGGTTGGTCCTGCAGTAACTATAATATTTTTGCCAAGTAAATCTTTCTTTGTAAAGTAGTCTTCCAAGTATTCTACAATTTGTTCAGGTTCTTCCATTCTACCATCACCGATTGTATCACAAGCAAGGATTCCTGATTCTGGAGCTATGATCTTAACGCCATATGATTTTAAAGTATCAATATTTTTTTGAGTAGCAGGATTGTGTAACATTTGGGTGTTCATAGATGGAGCTATTATAACATCCTTAGCACAAGCCAAATAAGCGGCTGTTAGGAAATTATCTGAAATTCCATTTGCCATTTTACCAATAGTTGAAGCTGAAGCTGGTGCTATAAGCATAAGATCAGCCCATTTTGGTAGGTCAATATGATGAACTATATCATGGTGACCTTCCCACATATCTGAGTAAACTTCTGACCTAGCCATGGTTTCAAAAGCTAAGGGTCTTACAAATTCTGTCGCACTAGGAGTCATAATCACCTTTATGTTGGCACCTTTTTTTATTAGTCTTGAACACAGCTCAAGATCTTTATAGCAAGCTATGCCTCCAGTAACTCCAAGTAAAATATTTTTCCCTTTAATCATTTCTTACAAACTTTACCTTCAACTACTTCGTTTAGGGCTTGTGTTACAGGTTTTGCCTCAAGTTTTTTAGTTAGTGGAGCAGAACCACTAACAATTCTTCTTGCCCTTTTTGATACCATCATACAGATGTCGTATCTACTTGGGCTTATTTCTGATAGCTTCTTAAAAGACGGATTATTCATCTAAAATCTCCTTTATATCAAAATCTTCTTCTCTAAATACTTTATGCTTTTCAGCATTAATTATCTCATTTACTGAGTTAATTGCTGAATTAATGTGGTCATTTATTACAAGGTAATCATAGTACTTGATATACTCTAACTCTTTTCTAGCATTTTTCATTCTAACATTGATATCTTGTTCCGTTTCTGTACCTCGACCTACTATTCTATTTTTCAGTTCTGATAGGCTCGGCGGAGCTAAAAAAATGAAAACAGCATTATCAGTGTTTTTCTTGACATTTACTGCCCCTTGGACATCTATTTCAAGAACTACGATTTTGCCTTCATTGATTTTTCTATCTACGAATTCTTTTGGAGTTCCGTAATAATTATTATGTACCTCGGCATATTCAAGAAATTCATCTTCATCAATCATTTGCTTAAATTCTTCATGAGTCTTATAAAAATAACTTACTCCTTCAATCTCTCCATCTCTCTTATTTCTTGTCGTTGCTGAAACTGAATAAACAAGATTCTTTTGTGTATTCATAAGATCGTGAAGGACAGTACCTTTTCCAACTCCTGAAGGACCAGATACTACTAGTAAAAAACCTTTCTTCATTACGCCTCCTTATTATAATTATTTTACTTTTAGCCTTTCTTATTACAAGTTAGAAAATAAAGTATAATAACAAGGAGGTGAAGAAATGAGTTATGACGGAATAGTTACTAGAAAAATAGTAAATGAACTAAAAGAAAAACTTTTAGGAGGTAAGATTCAGAAAATAACCCAACCTTCTAAAAATGACATAGTATTTAATGTTTATTCAATGGGTAAGGCTTATAAATTGTTGCTTAGTGCAAATAACAATGAAGCTAGAATCCATTTAACAAATAAGAAATATGAAAACCCAGACGTACCACCGAATTTTACAATGGTACTTAGAAAACATATAAACCAAGGTAAGATTGTTGATATCAAACAAAAAGGCTTGGACAGAGTAGTTATCTTCTCTATTAGTTCAATTGATGAAATGGGTTTTGATACATCCAAAAAATTAATTGTTGAAATTATGGGCAAACACTCAAATATTATTCTAACGGACGATGACTATAGGATAATTGATTCAATAAAAAGAGTTAATCTTTCTATGAGCCAGGTCAGACAATTATTGCCAGGTTTGAAATATGAATTCATAGAAGATAGCAAACACGATATTAGTTTAGAAGATTATGATATTAAAACTTTAGATCAAAGACTAGCAGATACTGCAGTTCCCTATAAGATCTTCTATCAAAATTATCAGGGATTCTCCCCTATTATAGGAGAAGAATTAATCTATAGGACTGGTATAGACCCAAAAATTAAATGGGCTTTAGTAAGTGAGGATGAGAAAGATAGACTAAACGACTTATTATATGACTTAAAAGATAGAATTATAAATGATAATCTAGAATCCTACTCTTACGAAGAAGACGGAAAAGTCAAAGAATTTCATACAATAAAATTAAGCCATCTTGCCTACCAAGAAATCCAATATGATCTGATGAGTGAAGCCATAGAGCATTTTTATGAATATAACAAAACCAACGATAGGTTAAATCAACTCAAAACAGACTATATTAGAAAAGTCGATTCTCATATAAAACAAACTGAAAAGAAAATCGACATACTAAATACTAATATATTAAATGAAGGAAAACTCGCTGATTTAAGAAAAAATGGAGATCTATTATCTGCAAATGTTCATAGAATTAAAAAAGGTGATAAGGAAATAGTCGTATCAGATTTCTACGATGCTAATAAAGAAGTCGCAATCAAAATAGATCCGCTCAAAACTCCTTGGGAAAATGCTGAAAGCTTCTATAACAGAGCTAAAAAGATTAAAAATTCAGTTGAATATGCCAAAAAGGATTTACCTAAGCAAATAAGTCATTTAGAGTATCTACGACAGCTAAAATACTTTATATCAAGAACTAAGAGTATTGAAGATATAAATGATCTTAAAGAAGAAATGATAGAAAATGCTTTGATAAAAAAGTCTAATAAGAAAAAAATCAAAAATACAAAATCCAAACCATACCATTATAAGACTAACAATGGATCAGATATCTATGTAGGAAAAAATTCTAAACAAAATGATTACATTACACTGAAACTAGCAAATAAAAATGATCTTTGGTTCCACGTAAAAGATGTTCCTGGTAGCCATGTAATATTAAGATCAGATAATATAAATCAAGAAGATATAGAAATTGCTTCATATCTTGCCGCTATAAACTCATCAATCTCAAATGATAATAAAATAGATATAGATTATACTGAAAAGAAAAATGTCAACAAAGCCAAAGGAGCTGCTCCTGGCATGGTATATTATGAAGATTTTAAAACCATTACTGTCGATTCAAATCTTAATATAGAAGATAGATATAAAGAAATATAAAAAACCGGACCTTTATTTCAAGTTCCGGTTTGTTTTTTTATATTTTTAGTTTACAGCTTCTTTTAATGTTTTACCTGCTTTGAAAACTGGTGCTTTAGAAGCTGGAATTTTAATAACTTCGTCAGGTTTTCTTGGGTTTCTACCTTCACGAGCTTTTCTATCTCTTGTTTCGAATGTTCCAAATCCAACTAACTGTACTTTTTCACCACTTGCTAATGTTTCAGTAATTGTTTCTATCAATGCGTTTAAAGCTTTTTCAGATTCACTTTTTTTAAGTCCACTTTTTTCTGAAATGCTTACTAATAATTCTGATTTATTCATATTTCCTCCTATAAATCAAATATATGATTCTGTTTAACTCTATACTTGATTATACAAAACAATTTGTCTTTTTTCAAGACTTATATTAGACAAAAAGCCTAATTTTAGTCTTTTTCGTCAAATTATTTAGATATTTTTCGTAACTTTCTTTCAAATATATTTCCTTAAGCTTGATTAATAATTCATTCTCGTTTTCATTGTAAGAATTAATCATCAAAATCATAAACTTATCATCAAATTCAAAGACATCACTTAGCTCATCTTTTTTGCTAACATTTGCTTTTTCTATTTTTGGATCATCTATATATACAAAATCCGATCTTATAACATCATAATTTTTTATAGGATTTTTGACATATTGGTAAAAATCATCAGATGATTTAATATTTTCTCTAAACCTTTTTGCTTCATTCTCATTGTCAAAAACTAGGACATCATACTTGTACATCCTGTGGTATTTTTCGTTTTTTTTGTAGTAATCCAAAATTTCACTATCTTTTATTTTGTTATGGTTTATGAAATAATCATAGTGTTGCTTTCTGATTGCATCTCTATACAAAACATCACTAAAGTCATTTTCACTTAAGTCAATGGCAGTAATATTAGCTTTTAAGGAATCTTTCCCACCTAGCTGATCTTCCAAGTCATTTCTTAATTCTGCTGCCTTTGAATCATCTACTTTAATATTGTTTGCCTTTAGGTCATTTAGCATAAGTTGATCTTTAATCAAAGAATCAGTCAATTCTTCTTGTAAAATATCATTATTGGTCTTACCCTTAGTTATTTCAATATCCAAATAATCTTCACCGTATTTTTTGCTATAAAACTTTTGATAATATTCAAGTTCTTTAGTAAATAATTCCTGACTAATAGGAACATCACCAACCACGGCTATACTATTTTTATATTCCTTTTTATTATTACAAGAGCTTAGGCTTATTATTACAAGTAAAGCTAATAATAGCTTAGTTGTTTTTGTCTTCTTTATCTTTGTCTGCTTCATCAGATTCTTCAGTTTCTGCTTTTTCTTTAGAATCAGCATTTTCTTCTGTTTCAACTTCTGTTGTTGATTCTTTTTCTTCACTGTCAGCATTCTCTTCTTCCGTGCTGTTAGAATCTTCAGTAACTACATCTGCTCCATCTCTTAATTCTTGTAGGTAATTTTTGTATTTTTCGTTAGCTAATAAAGTCTTGATTTCCTCTTTTGAATCTTCTGCAGATTCTTTAATATCATTAACTTTTATGATATGCCAACCAAATTGAGTTTGAACTGGATCACTTATTTCGTCCTTTTTCATTGCAAAAGCTTTTTCTTCAAATTCTTTTACCATTTGTCCTTTTGCAAATTCTCCTAAATCTCCACCCTTGTCCTTGTTGGCAGTATCTTTAGAGTATTCGCTAGCTAATTTTGCAAAATCTTCTCCAGCGTCTAATTTTTGTTTTACTTCTTTAGCAGTTTCTTCATCTTCTACTAAGATGTGAGATGCATCAACTTTCTTAAATTGATCTTTATTTTCTTCATAGTATTTATTGATTTCATCTTCAGTTACCTCATGATTTTTGTCAAACCATTCTTTGTGTTTTTTATACATCAAATCTTTCTTGATGGTTTCCTTGAACATTTCTACATCCATGTTGTAATCATCCAACATCTTATCGAATGTTTCTTTGCCACCAAGTCTATCAACTTGTTGTAAAAATGCATCTGAAACTTCTTTATCATCTACTTTTAAATCATTTTTTGCAGAATCATCAGCAATAAGTTTATCCTGTACCATCATTTGGATAACTGAATTTTTAAGTTGTTGTTGGCTTGCAAGAGTTGCTCCATAGAAGGAAATTTCTTTTTTATAGTCATCCTTACTCAACTTTTCTCCATTTACCATGGCAACTGTTTTATCATCTAATTGTGAGTTAGACTCTTTTGTTGCTTTTTCTGTTGATTCTACTTTTGCTTCTTCTTTTGTATTTGCATCTTGATTGTTATTGCAAGCTGCTAAAAACATTGAACTTGTTAATAAAAGTGCTACTAATTTACTTGTTTTTTTCATCATTACTCCTTATGTTATCAATAACTTCTAAAAGATTATAGGTATCAATTAATTTTGTTTTTGAAATTGGAATCTTAAAAGATGGTCTATTTGATAAATCCATCTGCATATCACCTTTAAAAGATGCGCTAATTTCCTTTAGTTCTTCAAAAGAAAAATCTTCTCTATTTTCAAAATATAAATTAACAAAACCTTTCAATTCTCTTATTTCCTTAAAGCCTATTTTTTCAGCTAGAGATTTAATAAGAGATACATACATTATATTATCCACCATTATTGGGATATCGCCATAAATATCTATCAAATCTTCGACCAAAATATTATAGTCATCACTATCACTAATTCTTGCAATCCTTGTATACATTTCAATTTTTTGAGCTCCATCACTTATATATGAGTTTGGAATATAAGCATCGACCTTAATATCTATATACACATCAGATTTCTTTTTGATATCTATTTCTTTACCCGAAGCTTTTTCTACTGCTTCTTGTAAGAACTTGACATAGAGATCATAACCAACTGCTTCAACATGGCCGCTTTGGCTTTCACCTAGTAGATTTCCAGCTCCTCTTAGTTCTAAGTCTTTCATTGCAATTTTGTAACCACTACCAAAATCAGAAAAGTCTCTAATTGATTTGAGCCTCTTTTCACTTATTTCAGATAAGACTTTGCCTCTCCTATATGTAAAATAAGCATAGGAAGACCTATTACCTCTACCTATCCTACCCTTTAGCTGGTAAAGTTGGGAAAGACCCATCATATCCGAATCATATACTATGAGTGTATTTACATTTGATATGTCCATACCAGTTTCTATTATGGTTGTGGAAAGCAAAATATCAATATCACCAATTACAAAATCACTCATTATATTTTCGATTTGTTTAGGAGTTAATTTGCCATGAATTATCTCTATCCTTGCATTTGGAACTAGCTCAGCTAGGTGATTGTACAATAAAGTTATATTATGGACTCTGTTATATACAAAGTAGACTTGACCATTTCTGTTTAATTCTTTTTCTATGGCAGATTTTATAATATTTTCATCGTATTCAATGACATAGGTATTAACAGGAAGTCTTTCCTCAGGTGGTTCATCAAGTGTTGATAGGTCTCTTATACCAGCTAATGACATTTGTAAGGTTCTAGGTATTGGTGTTGCTGATAGAGTAAGAACATCTAAGTTAGTCTTTAGTCCCTTTAATTTCTCCTTATCTTTAACACCAAACCTTTGCTCCTCATCAATTATTAATAAACCTAATTTTTTGAATGAAACATCTTTTGATAAAATTCTATGAGTACCTATTACAAAGTCTACTTTACCATTTTTTAAGTCCTTAACCGTCTGATCTTGTTCTTTCTTGCTATTAAATCTAGACAATAATCTTATATCCATGGGAAAATCTTTGAATCTATCCTTAGCTGTTTCATAATGTTGACTGGCAAGAATTGTGGTTGGTACTAGAAAAGCTACTTGATAACCGTCTACAATAGATTTAAATGCTGCTCTTAAGGCAACTTCTGTTTTACCATATCCAACATCTCCTGTCAAAAGCCTATCCATAGGCTTATCAGTTTCCATATCATCTTTTATCTCACGGATACTTCGTATTTGACTATAAGTTTCTTCGTAAGGAAAAGATTGCTCAAACTCATTTTGCCATGGTGTATCTGAACCAAAGGCATGTCCACTAATTTTTGATCTTTTCGCATAGAGTTTTACCAAGTCGTCAGCAATTTCATCTACAGCCTTTTTGGCTCTTTGCTTAGCCTTAGTCCAAGTAGGCGAGCCGAGTGTGGATAGTCTAGGTTTTTCTCCCTTATTACCAATATATTTTGAAACAAGATTCATCTGATCAATTGGGACATATACCTTATCATTGCCCTTATAATTTATGACAATAAAATCCTTTTGAATATTGTTAACTTCAATTTTTTCAAGGCCACTATATATACCAATACCATTATTCTCGTGTACAACATAATCTCCAATATCTAAATCAGAATAGTTTATGATATCTGATGAAGATAATTTATTTTTAATTTTCTTATGAGATTTATTCTTGCCATGACCATATAACTCTTTTTGAGTAAAAACATAGAGATTTTCACTTGGTATATAATAACCTTCTTTGGCAAAAACATCTGATATAGTAACTTGGCTAGTGTCTTTGTAGCTAGCATTACTATAGTTATTATAGCTAAATACATCATAAAGCTTTTCTTTATTATCCTCATTTGAAGTAAGAACATACACTTTAGCTTTACTTTCTAGATTTTGTGCAAATTCAACAAAAACATCTAAGTTTTTATTAAAATTTTCTGCTTCCATAGTCTTTAAATCCACTAAAAGTCTTGGATTAAAAAGCTTGGATCTTTTTAATAAAGATGTGAGGTTAACTATAGAAAAATCTTCTATTTTTTTGTATATATCATCACTTGCTATCAGCAAATCTTTAAAACTATTAAATACCTCACCCCTATCCCTTTGGTAGGTAATATCTTCTATAAAACTATCTACATTGCTTTCTTCTGCCAAAGCTATCCTTGAAATATCATCAAATACAAAAACTGTATCTTCTGCTAAGTAATCTGTAAATACTTCATAGTTCTTTTTTCTATAAGGATTTATCAAGTCCCAATTTGAAACATATCGACTATTTGTAAGATAATCTATTATTTGATTGTATTTATCAACTAACTTCTGATCATTACTATCAACTTTGCCTATTTTGCTAATTTCTTTTTTGATCTCAACTATTGCGCTATCAAAATCATCTTCATCATAAATAAGCTCATTTAAGGGTGAAATCGTAACTTTATCAATATTTTCAATAGTTCTTTGATTTTTTTCATCAAAAATTCTTATTGAATCAATCTCGTCGTCAAACAATTCCAGACGTATTGGATGGTCATAATCAACTGGCCAAAAATCTATTATAGATCCACGTCTAGAAAATTCACCCTTGTTTTCAACTAAAGATGTAATTGTAAAGTTTAAATCAGATAAAGTCTTTATTAGCTTAAAATCATCAATCACATCCTCGCTTGTTATATTAACAAAGCTCTCATTAAATTTGTGTAAAGGCGTCAATTTATTTTTTATAGCATCAATAGTGGTAACTGTAATGAATTTTTGTTTTTTTGCCTGTTTTATCAAAATTTGCATGCGATCTGAGGTAATTTCATCATCAATCGACTTTATATTATAAAAGTTAATATCATAAGATGGATAATAAAGACCTATATCTTCCATGCTATTGATGTCATCTAAATATTCTTTTGCTCTTTTTTCATTTTCGGCTATTAAAATAATATTCTTACCTAAACTTTTAAAAAGAGATAAAACCAAATGTGCTTTTATCCCTTCTGTAAGTCCATGAATATATATTGGAGAGCTATTAACAATATTTTCATTTACATTTTTAATTTGATCTAAATTAATTAATCTATTTATTAATGGATTCATTACTACTCTTCCAACAAGTTTATAGAATTAAACTTGTTCATTGCTTTATCAATTCCACTTTCAAGCAATGTTTCAATAGATTGAGAAGCTAGCTTTATTTCTTCTCTTATTATCTCGACTTCCTTTTCGCTAAAACCACTTAATACAAAGTTAGCAAGGTCCATATAATCTGGTTTTTTGCCTACTGCAACTTTTATCCTTGGAAAAGTATCATATTGCAGTTGATAAATGATTGACTTCATTCCATTGTGAGTTCCAGCTGAACCCTTTTGTTTAATCCTTATTTTTCCAAAATCAATATCTATATCATCTACAATAACAATTAGCTTATCTTCCTCAAATTTATAAAAATTTCTAAAATCCCTTACTGCTTCACCTGAATTGTTCATATAAGTTTGTGGCTTTATGAGCATGACTTTTTGGCCAGAAATTTCTCCCTGGCCATATAAGGCTTTAAATTTTGATTTTTTAACGTCAATGTTGTGTTTATTGGCAAGGTAATCAATAGTTAAAAATCCAACATTATGCCTGGTATTTTCGTATTGCCTACCTGGATTGCCAAGTCCTACTATAAAATACATTTATTCTCCATCATCAAAAAGACCACTTATTGATTCATAGGTATTGATTCTATGAATTGCTTCGGCAAGTAATGGTCCAACTTCCAATTGCTTTATCTTATCAAGTTGTTTTTCTTTTGGAAGTTCGATTGTATTTGTTATAATAACTTCTTTTACACTAGAATCAGAAAGTCTTTCAATTGCTTTTCCTGACAATACACCATGAGTTGCAGCTATATATACGTCTTTTGCTCCATTTTCAATCAAATAGTTTGCTGCATTTGTAATGGTTCCTGCTGTATCAACCATGTCATCTACTAGAATTGCATGTTTGCCTTTGAAATCGCCTATAACACTCATTACCTCAGATACATTTGGCATTGGACGTCTTTTTTCAATAATAGCTATTGGAAGTTTTAAATAATCTGAAAATTCACGAGCCCTTCTTACTCCACCCAAGTCAGGGCTTACTACAACAAAGTCATCTGGTTTATCAAAAGCCATGTCTGTAAAGTAGCTTGATAGAAGTCTTATAGCTGAAAAGTGGTCTACTGGTATATCAAAATAACCTTGAATTTGTCCAGCATGCAAGTCCATTGTGATAATTCTATCAACTCCAGCTATTGTCAATAGATTAGCAACAAGTTTTGCAGTTATTGGTTCACGACCTCTAGTTTTTCTGTCTTGTCTAGCATATCCATAATATGGAATTATTGCATTGATATAGCCTGCTGAAGCTCTTCTACAAGCATCTACCATAATTAGTAGTTCCATAAGATTATCATTAGTTGGATAAGATGTAGGTTGAACAATATATACATCTTTTCCCCTAATAGATTCGTTGATTTTGATTTTTATTTCACCATCACTAAACTTTTCAATCTCGGATTCTCCAAGCTCAACTCCTAAAGCTTTAGCTATAGATGCAGAAAGCTTATGATTGGCATTTCCGCTTAGTAGTTTTAGTTCTCCTCTTTGGATAAATGATTGTGAATTTTTAGATGACATTATTTCTCCTTTGATTTTTCTATATCTCTTTTACGTTTTTTATAAGTGTAACCAGCAATATTTTTTTGCTCAGCCCTCTCTATTGATAACATACCCTCATTAACATCTTTTGTAATTGTTGAACCAGCTGCTATATAGGCATCTTTCTTTATATTAACGGGAGCTACTATGTTTGAATTTGATCCTATGAAGGCATCATCTTCAACTATTGATCTATGTTTAAATTTCCCATCATAATTTACGAAAATAACCCCACATCCTATATTGATGCCACTACCTAAGTCGCTATCTCCAATGTAAGCTAAGTGACCAGCTTTTGTATTGTCTCCAACATTTGAGTTTTTAACCTCTACAAAGTTACCAATGTGAACATTCTTGCCCAGATTAGCTTTTGGTCTTAAGTGAGAGTAAGGTCCTATATCTGTTCCTTCGGCAACACTTGAAGATTCTATCACTGAATTGTCAATTTTTACATCACTACTGATTTTGGAATCTTCAATCCTTGTTGATCCTTCTATTATACAGTTTTCTCCAATAACTGTTTGACCCAATAATTTTACTGGACCAGAGATTACGGTATCCTGGCCAATTTTTACTAACGGATCTATGATAACCATATCTGGATTTTCTATTATAACTCCATTTAGCATATGGTTGTCATTTACTCGTTTTTGTAAAATTTTACTTGCCTCTGCTAGCTCTTTTTTATTGTTTATTCCATAAAATTCGCTAGGATCATGGGCTGTAAAGGCCATAACTTTTTCACCTTGATTGTATAAAATATCTATGCAATCGGTCAAATAAAGTTCATTCTGCTCATTGTTTGTTTCCAAGCATGTTACTGATTTTTTAAAGCATTTACCATTAAAAGCATATATTCCTGTATTTATCTCATCAATAGAATTCTGGGATAAATCAAGATCTTTATGCTCAACTATGCCAATAAATTCTCCTTTTTCATCTCTTATTATGCGCCCATATCCTATAGGATTAATAACTCTAGTAGATAATACAGAAGCGCAAGAATTTGATGAAATGTGATTGTCTACAAATTCTTTGATGGAAGCTTTTGTAATTAGTGGTATATCCCCATTTAAAACTAAAACCGTATCCTCATCTTCAATATTATTTATTGCAAGAGAGGCAGCATAGCCAGTTCCATAAGGATAAGATTCCCCTATTTTTTGTTCAATAATAATTTCATCTGTAAAAATTTCTTCTAAGTCGTTTTTATTTTTGCCAGCAATGATAATAGTTTGAGATTCGTCTAATTTTGAAGATTCTACTACATATTTTATCATTTCTCTATTGAGTAATTTGTGTAATACTTTAGATTTGTGGGACTTCATCCTAGTCCCTTCACCTGCTGCTAATATTATTGTTTTTATCATAAATTTTCCTAAGCGATTTCTAATGCTAACTTCATCATATCTGTATATGATTTCTCTCTGTTTTCTGCACTATCAGCTACATTTTCAACTAGTGAATCACTAATAGTAAATATACCTAGTGCCTTCTTACCATATTTTCTTGCAGTCATATATAGACCATATGACTCCATTTCAACGCATAAAACCCCGTATTTTTTTAGATTTTCAAAAACACCTTCAGGTAATTCACTATAGAATTGATCCGAACTATGAACCTGTCCACAGTGTGTTGTGTAATTTAAATCTACTGACTTATTATAAGCTTCTAGCATTAAGTCAAAATCTGGGGTTGGTGAAAAGTTTATATTTGCAAATAGATTATCATTTATTGAGCTTTCTGAACAAGCGCTTGTAGCAATTACTATATCATGTAGTTTTATATTTTCTTGCATTGAACCAGCTGTGCCAATTCTAATAATTGTATCAACATCATATCCACCAAATAATTCATTATAATAAATCATTGATGATGGAATTCCCATTCCAGAACCCATTACAGAAACTCTCTTTCCTCCATAATATCCAGTAAAACCAAGCATTCCACGAGTATTATTAAATTGAGTTACATTTTCCAAGAAGTTTTCTGCAATATATTTTGCCCTAAGAGGATCTCCGGGCATTAATACAGTGCTCGCTATCTCATCTGGACTTTTTGCCGAAATATGTGGTGTAGGTATATTCATTTAAGTCTCCTTTTTAAAACTTCATTAATTATATGATATCATTTTTAACTAATTTTTTAAATACAACTTAATTATTAGATTCTAAATTAGTAATTTTGTCAACTCTTTTCTGGTGGCGTCCACCTTCAAAATCTGTCTTAGCAAATTCTTCTATTATCATTTTTGCTGTTTCACTGCCTATAACTCTAGCTCCTATGCAAAGACAGTTTGCGTTGTTATGTGCTCTACTCATTCTTGCAGAATAAGTTTCGGAGACTGCAGCAGCTCTAATACCAGATATTTTGTTTGCTGATATGCTCATTCCTATGCCAGTACCACAAATAAGTATTGCAAAATCAGCTTCATTATCTAAAACTTTTTGACAAGCAAGGTTTGCATAATCCGGATAATCAACACTTTCTTTACCGGTAGTGCCAACGTGAATAACTTCATGTCCGAGCGACTCTAATGTTTCCTTTACTATTTCAACTAAATCTAGACCACCATGATCATTTCCAATTACATATTTCATTTAAGCCTCCGTCATAATTTTCTAATTTTATGTTAACACAGGTCAAAGTACTTTACAAGTAAATTAAAAAAGCATATGATATATGATATAAACCCATAAGATAAACTAATTAGGAGATATAATGTTTGAATTTAATTTAAATGAACATGATTTTAAAAAGGTTCATTTTATAGGAATAGGCGGTATTTCGATGAGCGGTATCGCTTCTTTGTTGTTAAATAAAGGATATGAAGTGTCTGGCTCTGACAGGTCACTTACAGAAATTACTAAGCATCTAAAAGATGAGGGTGCAGAAATTTATATAGGCCAGAGCAAGGATAATATAGATAATCCTGATTTAGTGATTTACACTGATGCTATTTTAGATGATAATGAGGAAATTATAGCAGCTAGAAAATTAGATATACCTGTTGTTAGTAGAGGAGTTTTTCTAGGTGCATTAATGAGAAACTACGAAAATTCAATTGCCGTTTCTGGTTCTCACGGCAAGTCTACAACAACTAGTATGATTTCAAAAATCTTGCTAAACTCCAAAGAGGATGCTACTATTCTTCTCGGTGGAGAACTAGATGAAATGAAAGGTAATGTACATGTAGGCGATCAAAAATATCTTGTTACAGAGGCTTGTGAATACAAAGGCAATATTAGATATTATTATCCTCAGACTGTAATTGTCTTAAATATAGACGAAGACCACCTAGATTATTATAAAAACTTAGATGATATAGTTGACACTTTTAAATATTACTTGCAAAATCAAGATGAAAATTCCAAAACAATTCTAAATTTAAATGAAGCTAACAATAGATTAATAATTGATTCTGTTAAGGGTGAGCTAATAACCTATGCTCAAGAAAATTATGATGCAGACTATGTGGCACATAATATTAAATTTGATGAAATTGGTAGGCCTAACTTTGATTTAAAGATGAAAAATGGCTTAGTTGAACATTTTGAACTTGGAGTTATTGGTAGACATAATATTAACAATGCCATGGCCGCTATTATTTCAACATATGAAAACGGCATAGATCTAGAAACTATAAAAGAAAATATCAAAGAATATTCTGGTTTGAAAAGAAGAATGGAAATAATAGGACACGTTAATACTGCAACTATTATGACTGATTACGGCCACCACCCATCAGAGATAGAAGTAACCTTAGAAGCTTTAAGAGAACATACAGAAGGTAAGTTAGTTTGTGTGTGGCAGCCACATACTTATAGTAGGACCAAAACATTGTTTAACGATTTTTTAAATTGTTTTGATGCTTGTGATGAAGTCATCATTACAGATATATATGCGGCTAGAGAAAAGTTTGACCCGACAATCCATTCTAAAGATGTGGTTGATGCCTTAGTAAAAAAAGGAATAAATGCTAAATATATTGGAACTTTTGAAAAAGCAAGAGATTATATATACGATATAGCTGGCGATATGGACGTAGTGCTTACTACAGGTTGTGGTAACCCCGATGTCCTAGCTCATATGATTGTAGATGATCAAGTAAAAATCGGTGCATAAAAATAAAGGTGTTGTTGCAGTTTATATATTTGCAACGGCACCTTTTTTAATAATCACTTATTATATCTAAGGATATAGCTATGGCTTCATTAATCTTTACCATGACATTGTTATCAAATGCACCTATTTTTTCGCGTAACCTTCTCTTATCTATTGTTCTTAATTGTTCAAGAAGAGCTACACTATTTTTTGGAAGACCAAATTCATTGCCCTTAATCTTCACATGAGTAGGAAGTTTTGCTTTATTTAGTTGACTAGTTATTGGAGCCACTATAATAGTTGGCGAATATTTATTGCCTACATCGTTTTGTACGACAATTACAGGCCTTACTCCCCCCTGCTCGCTGCCAACCACGGGAGATAAATCTGCATAGAATAAATCTCCTCTTTTAATTTTCATAGATTTCTCCTAAATAATTAATTATATCTATTATTTTACCATTTTTTATATAGACGCGTGGTATCCTCATACCTATATCTGTCAATAGTTCATATGTAATGGTATTGACTTTATTAGCTTCTTTATATATATCAGAATATATGATAACCTCATCATCAATATTTACATCAAGACCTGTAACATCAACCATGATTTGATCCATGCATACCCTACCTAGGATCTTACAAAGCTTACCCTTGATTAGAACTTCTCCTAGATTAGAAAACGCTCTTAAAAAACCATCAGCATATCCTATAGGAATGGTGGCGATTTTCATATTTTTTTCTGTTACATAAGTACGACCATATGAAATTGGGATTCCTTTTTCTACATTCTTTACAAAAGAAATATGTGTTTTCAATTCAAAAGACTGATATAATTTTACCTTATTTTTCATGTCGACAGATGGATATAATCCATATAAAGCCAAGCCTACTCTAATCATATTGCTTTGGCTTTTTACATTTATGGATCCAGCACTGTTTTCTATATGTATGTACTTAAAATTAAATTCACTACTAGTATTTCTTAAGATTTCTTGAAATCTTTCATTTTGTAAATTTGTAAATGTAGAGTCCGGTTCATCAGCTGTTGAATAATGGCTAAAAATACCTATAATATTTAAGTTATGTAGATTTTTCAAAACTAAAATATCGTCAGTCTGATTTTCTCTAAAACCCAATCGCCCGTGTCCACTATCAATAGCTATATGTACATTAACTTGATTATTTATATTATCATTGATCTTTTTAGCATATGAAAGGTCGTAGATTGGTATATCAACATCATATTTAATGCATTCATCAACCTCATTGTAGGCTACATAACCTAATAGCATGATTGGTTTTTTTATACCACTCTTTCTAAGGCAAATTGCCTCTTCCAACCTTGCTACTGCAAAGTAGTCAACTTTACCCTCAATTGATTGAGCTATAGGAACAAGACCTAGACCATATGCATTGGCTTTAAGTACTGCACAAAATAATTTATTGGGTTTTAATGCTCTTATATTATCTATATTTTTATCTATGTAATCTAAATTAACATTAAGATATGACTCCATATGAATTCCTTAATAATTTAAATGCATCTGCTAGGTGATTAATTACATCGCTTGCAATGATAGATTCTTCGCCTAGATCTTCAGCTGCTAAATCTCCAGCTAATGAATGGATATATACCCCCAAAAGGGCAGCATCATAGGCTTGTAGTCTTTTTAACAGCGAAGAGATTATACCAGTTAAAACATCTCCACTTCCAGCTGTTGCCATCCCAGGATTTCCTATTTTATTTATGTACAATCTATCACCATCAGTTATAATTGTTTCATTGCTTTTTAATACCAAAATGACATTATAAGTTTTTGCAAACTTTTTCGCTAAATTTATTTTATCTTTCTTGATATCATCAATAGAAAGTCCGATTAATCTAGAAAATTCACCTAAATGTGGTGTTAATATAATTTCTCTATTTACATTTAGTATAGTTAAATCATTACTAATAGCATTGATACCATCAGCATCAATGACAAGTTTCATTTTGGTATTTTTGATAATTTCATCAATTAATATATGTAAATCCTTAGCTTGACCCATACCTGGACCAATAGCTAGAACATCTAAATTTTTGCTAGCAGATATTATCTGAGCTTTTATGTTTTCTTTGTAGCAAAAACTATTGCAAGATATTTCTTTTATTATTTGTTCATTTGATTTAATAGCAAGAATATCTGCTATAGATTCTGGGGCAAGAATATAAGTAAGGCCTGCACCAGATCTTAGGGCTGCAAGGCTTGCCATATATATTGATCCTGCCATACCAGGGCTTCCGCCTAAAAATCCAATTTTACCATATGTTCCCTTGTGAGTATCCGAATTTCTTTTTGGTAAAATATTTTTAACTTCATCATCTACTAAGTGTAAACCATTATACGTAGTAGAGCAAACACTAATAGCATAAGATCCGTCATGGCTTATGGAAATATCTACCTTACTTTCTTGACCGTTGATATAGGCAACTGGCTTGTCGTTTTCATACTTAATTTCGATTTTTTTTCTTAATATATAGTATAGATTCAATCCACATGCCTTTATTATAGCCTCTTTTGCGGCATAAATACCGGCCAAAGATTCATTTGTATTTACTTTACTTGCTGCATGAGAAATTTCATTTTCGGTAAAAGTATTTAAAATGTTGGTTTTTTTTGAAAATTTTTCTATATTAACTAAATCTATGCCTATCATATTAATTCCCTTGATAGACTTTTTGCTTTTTCTTTTATCTGATCCTCATTTAAGTATATTAGTTTTCTATTATCTAAGACTAAATCCCCATCTATAAACACATATTTTATATCTTCTTCATAAGTTGAATAACAAATAGAGCTTAGTATATCATTGGATGGTAAATGATTTATGTTATCTAAATCCAACATTATAAGATCTGCTTTTTTGCCTTTTTCTATGCTAGCAATTTCATCTGAAAGACCCAAAGCTTTCGCACCATTAATAGTAGCCATCTTCAAAATATCAAATGCCTTTAAAGCATCTGGAGAATGGTACTTTGCGAGAAGTGCAGCCAATTCAATTTCTTTTAGCATTGATTGCTTATTGTTGCTTGCTGCTGAGTCTGTTCCTAAACATACATTTATTCCAGCACTCATCAGTCTCTTTACATCTAATATACCTGATGATAGCTTTAGATTACTTGATGGGTTATGCACTATAGAAATATTTTTTTCACTTAAAATTTTTATATCTTTATCGCTTAGATATACACCATGGGCTGCTATAGTCCTATTTTCGAATATCCCACATTCATCAAATACTTCTGTTGGACTTTGACCATATTTTTTCATGCACTGGTCATTTTCAAATTTAGTTTCTGATAGGTGAATATGTATAGGCATTTTATATCTTTTTGCATATTCTGCAATCTTTTTAAGATATTTCTTGTCAGTTGTATAGACAGCATGTGGACCTAAAGCGACCTCAATTCTACCTTCTTTGCCGTTAAAATTTTTATACAAATTGATATTTTCATTAATCCTAAAGTCACTAGAATCGGGTGAAGATAGGCCTCTTGAAATTTGAGCTCTTAATTTCCCTTTTTCCAAAGCCATTATAGTAGATTCTTCAAAAAAATACATATCAGCAAAACTTGTTGTTCCAGATTTTATCATCTCAGCGAAAGATAAAAGCGATGCATTGTATACAATATCTGTATTTAGATTCTCTTCGGCAGGAAATATATAATCATTTATCCATGTCATCAAATCAGTATCATTGCCATAATTTCTAAAGTAACTCATAGCAACATGGGTATGGCAGTTGATAAAGCCTGGCATGGTTAGAAAATTCGTACCATCAATGACTTTATCAGCTTTAAATTTTTCTAAAGATCCCACTTCTATTATTTTGTCATCTTCAATATAAATATCTCCCTTTATAATATCGGGACTAAGCATATCAAGGATTGATGTATTTTTGATAAGTGTTTTCATATTCCAAAAAAGGAGTGTAACCCACTCCTATTCTCCTATTTTTTCTTTAAGCAATTCATTTATTTCGACAGGATTTCCCTTACCCTTAGTTTTCTTCATAGCTTGGCCTACTAAGAAACCAAAGGCTCTATCTTTTCCATTTTTTATATCTTCAATAGATTCTGGATTTTCAGCTAAAACTTCATCTACAATTTCTTCTAAGAAATTACTATCAGAAATTTGTAGTAGATTTCTGTCTTCAGCTAATTTTTCAGGATCCTCGTTTGATTCGAAAATTTCTCTTAGAAGTTTTTTAGCAACATTATTGTTGACTTTATTATCCTTGGCAAGGTTAATTAGCTTAGCGAAGTTTTCAATTGATAGGTTCATTTGATCTGCTGATATTTCATTTTCATTAAGTCTTCTAGATAATTCTGTAAGTATCCAATTTGCTACTATTTTTGGATCTTTTATTATTTTATTAGTTTCTTCAAATAAATTAGCAAGGTTTCTATCATTTGCTAAAAGGTTAGCGTCGTATTCACTTAAAGAGTATTCTTTAATGTATCTTCTTTCTTTTTTGTTTGGGAGTTCTGGTAGATTATTTTTTAAATTTTCAATGAAGCTGTCTTCAATTTTTATTTCAGGTATATCTCCATCTACTGAAAATCTATAATCATTTTCAAGAAGTTTATCACGCATGTGGATTGTTTGAAGCTTTTCATCATCCCAACGTCTAGTTTCTTTTATTCCACTTTCTCCAATTGCTAAAAGTCCCCTATGACGTTCTTCTTCAAATGCTAGAGCATTTTCTATAGCCTTTATAGAGTTCATGTTCTTGATTTCAGAGATAGCAGTCTTATTACCAGTTTCTTCGTCAACCATATTTATATTGACATCCACACGCATAGAACCTTGAGCCATTATACAATCAGAAATCCCTAAAAATTTTAAAGTTGATGCTAATGTTTCTACAAATTCACGAGCCTCATCTGGTGAATTTATGTCAGGTTTTGTTACTATTTCAATCAATGGAACTCCTGCTCTGTTATAGTCCATAAGAGCTCTATTTTCCTCATCATGGTTAGACTTACCAGTATCTTCTTCCATATGAATTTCTATAAGACCAATTTTTTTACCATTTTTAAGCTCTATATATCCATTAGTAGCAAATGGTTTGTCAAATTGTGTTATTTGATAGCCTTTAGTTAAGTCTGGGTAGAAATATTTTTTTCTATCCATTTTTTGATCTTTAGCTATATCGCAATTAAATGCAAGACCTGCGGTAATAGCAAGTTCAACTGCCTTTTTATTTACTACAGGAAGCGCACCAGGATGACCTAAACATACTGGGCATACATGAGTATTTGGTACTGCTCCAAATTCATTTTTACAGGAGCAAAACATTTTTGTTTTTGTAGATAATTCTACGTGGATTTCAAGTCCTATTATTGTTTTTGTAGTCATTATTCCTCCTCTAAAAATCCTTGTGCAGCATTGATAATGCTATTATCATCAAATCTATCTCCTATGAATTGGATAGATCCTGAAATTCCATCTCTTACTGGAACGGAAATACCACACATTCCAGCCAAATTTACAATTACGTTAAAACCATCAGCTCTGAAATCGCTTAGTGGATCATCGTTATTCTCGCTGATTTTTGGTGGTAGATTAGTTGTTGTTGGAGTAACAATCAAATCTAATTCTTTGAAATACTCTTCAAGTTCTTCTTTTATCAATGTTCTAAGTTGTAGACCTTTTTTATAGATTTTTTGACCATCGTTGGCAGATAGATACATAGTACCTAGGGCAATTCTTCTTTGGACCTCTTCTCCCAAACCTTCCGATCTTGATTTTACGAAAAGTTCATTTACATCCTTATAATCTTTAGTTTGATGGCCAAATCTCACACCATCAAATCTGCTCATATTGGAAGAAACTTCACAACTCATTACAACATTGTAAACAGGATTGGCAAATTTAGCATATTTTAATTCTATTTCAATTAATTCTGCTCCAAGTTTTTTGAGTCTATCTAGGGCATTATGGTAGTCATTTTTTACTGTATCATCAATACCATTGTATAAGTGACTCTCTGTGGAGATATATCCAATTTTTTTGCCTTTAAAATCATAGCTTTCTTTTTGGTAAACATATGGCTCTAGTATAGAGGTCATATCATGTTTATCAGCAGATGAAGATACACTAGCCAAAGTCCTTAAATCATCGATATTTTTTGCAAACAATGAAACTTGATCTAGGGTATTTGACATAGATACTACACCATACCTACTCATTAGAGAGTAAGTTGGTTTGTAACCAATTATATTTGTATATGATGCTGGACCCCTAACTGATCCACCTGTATCTGTTCCAACTGATACTAGAACATCATCACTTGATACGGATACGGCTGATCCTGATGAAGATCCACCTGGGATTCTTTCAGTGTCCAAATTATTTTTTACTATACCAAAATATGATGTTTTTGAACTTGCTCCCATAGCAAATTCATCCATATTAGTTTTTGCTATTATAATAGCATCTTCTTTCAAAAGATTTTCTATGACTGTGGCATTATATATTGGTGTGAAATCTTCAAGCATTTTTGATCCACAGGTCATTTTCATATTTTTATATGAAATATTATCTTTAATAGTGATTGGCAGACCAAATAACTTGCCAAGTTCTTCGCCACTTTTAAGTTTTTCTTCTAGGTACTCAGCTCTTTTCAAGCTATCTTCTTCGTCATAAGAAATATATGCGTTATATTTGTTTTCTTTTATTTTTTCTAAAGTTTCTTTTGTATATTGGCTTACTGAGATTTCACCAGATTTAAACTTATTTACTAAATTTTCTATATTCATCATTTCCACTATAACTTCCAATCCAATCTAAAATATCCAAATTCTTTATCACCAGCATTTTTAAGAGCTTCATCTCTTGAAATTTCTTCAAAAATCTCATCCTCTCTAAATACTGCTTTGTGATTATAAATACTTTCTGTCATAGGAACACCTTCAGTATCTACATCAAAAATCCCCTCAATAAAATCTAATACTTGATTGAATTTTCCAGTTATAGACTCCAAATCCTTACCTTCTAGGCTCAGATTGGAAAGATTATAAATCTTTTCAACTTCTTTAGTATCCATATTACTTCCCTTCTAGTTCGTTCATAAATTCCTTTAGTTCATTGCCTTCAATTATCTTAATATCTAAACTTTTTGCCTTATCAAGCTTGGAACCTGCGTTTTCCCCACAAATTAAAGCGTCAGTTTTTTTTGAAACAGAGCCTGTGACTTTGCCCCCATTTTTCTCAATTAATTCTTTAACATCATCTCTTTTGTAGTTATCAATAGTTCCAGTAATTACATAGGTTAAAGATTCTAGCTTATTTGTTGAATCCTTATTGATATCTTCATTTATCTTTATTCCTTTTGATAAGAGCAAGTCAATTGCTTCATTGATATTTGTATCAGCAAAAAATTCCACAATGTTTTCTGCCGTTATTTCTCCAATGTCTGGGATTTGTGTTAATTCACCAGCTTCTGCTTTTCTTAGACTAGCAAAATTTTTAAACTTACTTGCTAAATCTCTAGCTGTTCTCTCCCCTACATTTGGTATACCAATTGCATATATAAATCTATTTAAATCAACATCTTTACTAGCTTCAATTGCATCTAATAGATTCTTTGTTTTCTTAGGACCAAAACGTTCTAAATCAATAAGATCATCATAGGTAAGATCGTAGAGATCATAAACTTCTTTTATACCAAGTTCATCCATTAATTGACCAATGGTTTTTTCAGAAAGTCCCTCAATATCCATGGCATTTCTAGATGCAAAATGTTCAATCCTGGCTAGTAGTTGTGGAGTACAAGATAAAGAGTTTGGGCAAATAATATGAACATTTCCCTCTATTAACTCACTGCCACAATACGGACAATGACTTGGCTTTTCTATTACTTTTGTACCCTCTTGATTTTCATCAACAACTCCCAGTATTTCTGGAATAACGTCATTTGACCTTCTTATAAATACTCTTGACCCAAGTTTAACTTTTTTTCTTAATATATCATCATAATTATTTAATGTTGCACGAGATACTGTGACTCCTGAAAAATCAACTGGTTCAAGAATAGCAGATGGTGTAACTTTTCCAGTCCTTCCAACATTCCAAACCACATCTAAAAGCGTTGTTGTGTATTCTTCAGCTTCAAACTTATAAGCCAGTGACCATCTTGGAAATTTGTTTGTATAACCCAAAGCTTGTTGAGTTTTCTTATCATTAATCTTAATTACAACGCCATCTGTTAAGATGTCCAAAGTTTTGCGTTCTTCTTCTATTTTATCTAATTCTTTGATTATTTCATCATAAGTTTTAACTTTTTTATGGTAGGGATGAACGATAAAACCTTGATCCTTTAAAAAATCTAACATTTCTTCTTCAGTATCAAATTCTAGATTTGTAGTTGAAATATTGTATATATAGGCTGTTAAATTTCTTTTTTTTGTTTCATTTGTATCTAGATTCCTGAGAGCTCCAGCCGCTGCATTTCTAGCATTTTTTAGCTGAAATTCATTTTCCTTATTATATCTTTCTAGCTCAGATAATGGCATCAAAGCTTCACCTTGAATTTCTAAAAGTGATTTCTCCTTGATAGTTCTGGGCACTGATTTTATAGTATGTACCTGGGCAGATATCTCTTCTCCAACACTGCCATTACCCCTAGTAGCTGCATTTATTAATTTACCATCTTCATAAGTTAGGTTAATTGTTAGACCATCAAATTTATATTCTAAGATGTATTCTATATCATCAAGCTTATCTTCGTGGCTTTCATTATAAGTATCACGAAGTCTATTTATTCTTCCTATCCAGTTTTCTAAATCTTCAAATGACTGGGCCTTATCCTGAGAATATAGCCTTGAAATATGAAAGTGTTTCTCAAACTTTTCTAGTACTTGTCCACCAACTTTTTTGGTAGGCGAATTGTCTGGAGAAAATCCGGTTTCTTCTTCAAGTTCTTTTAACCTATCGTATAGTTTGTCATATTCACCATCTGAAACCAAGGGTGCATCGAGGGTGTAATAATGATAGTTTAATTCTTCTATTTTTTCTATTAATTCATTAATTTCTTCTATTTTTCCCATAATCACACCTTTATTATTGGAGCATAGTCCTGGTTAAGTTTTTTTAATCCCTTTTTTTCAAAAGCAACAACCAACTCATTACCATCTTCATTTTCTTTTATCTGAACAATCATGCCCTGGCCCCACTTTGAATGCATTACCTTGTCTCCAATTTTGTAGTTTTCATCATTTTTTTTATGTGCTTTTAACTTTGTATCAAGTACTGATTGTCTTGTCTTTTCCCTCATATAATCTTCATTTGATGCTCTTTCAAAAGATTTAGAGGTGAATTGTCCAATTGATGAATTTTCTAATTCATTTATATTTTCTCTGATTTCGTCAATAAAACGAGATGGCTTGTAGTATATTGGCTTCCCATAGGCTCTACGAACTTGACTACTAGTTAAGTATAACTTTTCCCTAGCTCTTGTAATTCCTACATAAAACAATCTACGTTCTTCCTCAATATTTCCTTCATCAATGGACCTTTTGCCTGGAAACAATCCTTCATCCATGCCAACCACAAAAACAACCGGGAATTCTAGTCCCTTTGCCGCATGCATGGTCATTAGGTAAACTGATTGGTCACTGTCTTCAGTTTTTTCCAAGTCAGATATCAAGCTTAAATTTTCTAGATAATCATATATTGTATCTTCTGGATTATTTTCTTCGTATTCGCTAGCAGCTGATATAAACTCATTTATATTATCAATTCTAGACCTATCTTCAACAGAATAGCTAGATTCAAGGGCCTTTAGATAGCCAGATTTTTCTAAAGTTTCATTTATTAAATCTGTGATTTTATACTTATCCACATTATCAAATATGTCGCTTAGTGGAGTGTAAAACTTTTTTGCTAAATTTTTTAGCCTATCTGATAGTAGATAGTCATAAAGAGGATTTCTTATAAGATCTAGGATGGATATTTCGTTATTAGTAGCGATCTTCTCCATTTGTTCAATACTCTTATTTCCAATACCTCTTTTTGGTTCATTTATTATTCTTTTTAAAGCCAAATCATCTTTAGGATTGACAATAATTTTTAGATAAGAAATCAAATCCTTGATTTCTTTCCTATCATAGAATTTAAGTCCACCAACTACCTTGTAGTCAATCAGATTTTTCATAAGAGCTTCTTCAAATGACCTAGACTGGGCATTAGTTCTATATAAAATCGCAATATCCTCTAAGCCATAACCTTGATTTTGTAGACTTTTAATCTCATCAACTACAAATTTACTTTCTTCGCTTTCAACAGAGTTGCTCTTATATATAACTTCATCACCGTTATCATTATCTGTCCACAATTTTTTATCCTTACGATTTATATTATTTACAATCAAAGAATTTGCAGTATTTAGTATATTTGAAGTTGACCTATAATTTTGCTCAAGCTTAATTAGCTTAGCATCTTCAAAGTCTTTTTCAAAGTTAAGGATATTATTAATATTCGCTCCCCTAAAAGAATATATTGATTGGTCAGCATCTCCTACGACTACAACATTATTATGGTAGCCAGCAAAGTACTTTATTAGTTCATATTGGGACTTATTTGTATCTTGGTATTCATCCACATATACATAAGAAAATTTGTATTGGTAATACTTTAACATTTCTTTATCTTTAGCAAATAAATCCAGTACTTTTTCAATCAAATCGTCAAAATCTAGAGCATTGTATTCAAACTTTCTTTTTTCATATAGCTTATATATTTCGTAATACTCATTCTTATTCTGATAGTAACCATCTATAATTAGAAATTCTTTTGGGCTAATAGATTTATTTTTTAGAGAAGAAATTAAATTTTGGGCACTTCTAGGACTAATTGTGTCTTTATAACCTAATTCATTTATTATATCTTTAATTAAGGTTTTCTGATCATTAGTATCATATATAGTAAAATTTGATGTATATCCTATTTTTTCAATGTTCATCCTCAAAATTCTTGCGCAAATTGAATGGAAAGTTCCTATCCATAAATGACTTACGTCCATATTTAATAGATTTGAAATCCTATACTTCATTTCATTTGCTGCTTTATTTGTGAAAGTTATTGCTAAAATATTTCTTGGATCCACATTTTCATTTTCGATTAAATTTGCTATGCTAGTAGTCAATACGCGAGTCTTACCACTTCCTGCTCCTGCCAATACCAGCAAGGGGCCATTTTTATGTAATACGGCTTGTTTTTGCTTATCATTTAATCCTTCAAATTCCATAATTAAATCCTTCCTACCTATTAATTATACTACAAAAAAAGAGTGGCATAAGCCAACTCTTATATTGTATCTTAGAAATCTATTATTTTCTATTTATTATTTTCTCTTTGTTTCTTTAAATCTTTTTCTATAAGCTTATCCAAAACAAGGTCATAACCACTTAGACCATAATTTAATGATCTATTAACTCTAGAGATAGTTGCAGTAGATGCCCCAGTTTCTTCTTCAATTACATTATATGTTTTTCTTATTTTTAGAAGCTTAGCTACGTGTAACCTTTGAGCTATTGATTGAATTTCTCTAGCTGTACATATATCTGTAAAAAAACTATAACATTCATCAACATCTTTTAGCATCAAGATTGCTTCAAAAAGCTCATCAGTTTGTTCATTTCTTAATTTTGAATCTGTCATATTCCCCCCTAAAAAGGTATTTTCTTTTCTTTATTAGTATACTACATTATTTTTAAATTGGTATAAATTTTAAAAAGTATTTAACTAATAAATTTATGCTTATTTTATACTAAAGTATTTATCTGCTTGAATTGGCATTTTTTTCTATCAAGTTAAACAAATTCTTGCATAATACTTCATTTCTGGCAAGTAAAGGTCCGTGAAGATAGGTACCAATAGTATTTTTGTATCTAAATCCTTCTGTCTTGTCTGATCCGTTGTTTCCATTTCCATCCAATACAATGGCAAAGGGGTTTTGATCTTCTGATAAAAATGTAACACCACCGTGATTTTCAAAACCTTCGTAGATATCTCCTGATAAACTGTCCTTTATTTTTATGGGTCCTGTGAATCTTTTACTATTTTCTTGATTCTTAGTATAGTGAGGGAATATTGATAACCCTTTTATCTTGTTGTTGTAAGCATCATAATAATACTTTCCTAACAACTGATAGCCACCGCAGATAGCAAGTAATACTCCATCATTTTCAATAAATTCTTTAAGTTTGTTAGCCTTATCTCCTAGATCTTTTTGAACTATTGATTGTTCGTAGTCTTGACCCCCGCCAAAAAATACAAAGTCATAATCATTAGGATTAAAATCATCACCTACAGTAACTATCTTGGTATTTACTTCATAGCCATTTTTGTGGGCTTCGTGGCTAATAGCCATAACATTTCCAATATCTCCATAGGTATTTAGTAAATTACCATAGAGGTGGCATATATTTATTCTTTTCATAAACCTAATACCTCCCTTAGTTTTAACATAGCTGTGTAGGTTGATAATACATAGATGTTTCGTGTCTTAGAATTTTTAATTACAGCATTAATTTCTTTTTCGTAATCAAATTCAGAAATTTCACCATCAAATATTTCTGCTATTTCTAAACGCCTTTTCATGTCTTTTTTTCTAATACCTGAAACGTAAATATCTTTGATATCTAGGTCTTTTAATTTTTCATAATATGAATCATAAATCCAACTAATATCAGTTCCATCGGCATATTTGTCATTCAATAGGCAAATTAGAGATATTTCCTCTTTTTCTAACATCATAAGATCTATTATTTGATTTAGACCAGTAGGATTTTTCACTAGATTTATAGTTAAATTTTTACCATCAATAACTACATTTTCCTGCCTACCAAATACATTTTTTTGACTTTTTAAGCCATCATAAATTTCTTTATCACTTAGTCCTAGTTCTTTTGCAACACTAAGAGCAGCCAAGGCATTGTATACATTATATAAGCCACCAACATTAACTTCGTATTTGCTACCATCTACTAGAAATTCAGAATAATTAGCATCTAGCTTTATAAGCTCATCTATGCTATATGTGATCTCAGGTGTATGGAAATCGCAATTTGGGCAAGCATAATCACCCAAAGAAGCATAATTATTTAATCTGTATTTAAGTACGCTATGGCAGTTTGGACACAATATCCCATCTGAATTAAGTTCTGCGTCAAGCTCATAGTAATCACTAGCCTTTGAATAATCTCTTATTGCAAAGTAAGACTTGTTAAAATCTTTCATTTCTTTATAATTAAATATAGGCAGATCTCCATTGGCAATTATTTTTGCATCTGGCATAACTTTCATTCCATCAATTAGCTTAGCGTAAATATTATAGATTTCGCCAAACCTATCCATTTGGTCTCTAAATATATTTGTAAATACGACATAATCAGCCTTTATATTTTTACCAATTTTAACTAGATTAGCCTCATCAACTTCTAGTACTGCTATTGTATCTTCCTTAGCAGGATTATCTAATAATGTTGTGATAATACCCTGAATCATATTTGATCCAGATTCATTTGTATAGACCTTGTCATATCTTTGTTTAAGTATGCTTACTAAAAAATGAGTTGTCATAGTCTTTCCGTTTGTTCCTGTCACGAAAATAAATTTGGTGTTTTTTGATAACTCATCTAGTATATCTTTATCTAATTTATAAGCTACATATCCTGGCAGACTAGTGGCATTATGTTTTGTAAGCCTAAGACCTGCCCTAACTATTTTTGCTATTACTTTTGAAAATTTATTTTTAAAACTCATAGTTTTAATATATCTTATAATAACAGTTAATCAATAGTTAGCCAATTATATCAAAAGAATTTTCGTCTTCAATTATATCAACTTCAGTTTTATCGATAGATTCAATCCTAATAAATCTTTGGTTTTCTAGTTCATATATGAATCTTTCTATACTCTCTACTTTTCCTTGTACATAAGATTCTACATCATAGTTATATAAGTTTTTGACACTTCCTGTTAGATTTAATCTATCTGCAATCATCTTTGCAGTAAATCTAAAACCAACTCCCTGAACTCTTCCTTTAAACAAAATCCTATATCTTTTCATAAGTTCCTCCTCGTATATTATAGTTGTAGTATTTAATACTACTTTTTGTTCTCTATCCCACTTTCTTGTGGGATAATAATTGTATAGATAGAGGTCGTAGATTTCCTCCTTGAAGCTAGTCTTCCTTAAAAAGGGTTACGCCTCTTCTTTACGTCTTTATCAGTATGAGCTGGATAGCACATTTCGTTGCTGTATGTCTAACGAGGTTTGATTGTCGTAAAGTTATTGAGGGTTCTTTCTCTATCTAAATTTATATTTAAGCTAGGTGATTTTATGTTTTACATTGGTGTTGATATTGCAAAGAACAACCACGAAGCCTCAATAATTGATTCTAATGGGAAACTTGTTTCTGAGTCTTTTTCTTTCTCTAATTCTATTAGGGGTTTAGAGAAGTTTCAGAAATTTATTTCCTCTTTTTCGATTGATTCTAACAATTGTATTATTGGTATGGAAGCTACTGGGCATTATTGGCTTTCTCTTTATTCTTTCTTGATTGATTTAGGTTTTTCTTGTGTTGTTATTAATCCCATTCAGTCTGATGCTTTTAGAAAGATGTATATTAGACAGACTAAGAATGATTCTGTTGATTCTTTTGTTATTGCTCAAATTCTTAGGTTTGGTGAGTTTTCTGTTTCTCATTTTTCTGATGAGGATACTTTTGCTTTAAGAAATCTTTCTAGGTTTAGGTTTGCTCTTGTTGATGAAGCTTCTGATTGGAAAAGAAAGCTTGTTGCTATTTTAGATCAGGTTTTCCCTGAGTATTCTTCGCTTTTTTCTAATATTTATGGTGTTGCTTCTAAAGAGCTTTTGAGTAAGTTCCCTTTACCTGAAGATATGATTTCTATTCCTGCTGATGAGCTTGCTAAGATGTTGTCTAAGTGTAGTAAGGGGCACTTTGGCCTTGATAAGGCTAAAGAAATTCAAGAGAAGGCTTCTAATTCTTTTGGTGTTAAGTTTGCTTTGAAGTCTTTTTCTTTTCAAATTAAACAGATTATTGCTCAAATTTCTTTTCTTGAAGATCAGATAGCTGATATTGAAGATGAAATTTCTTCTATGATTAATTCTTTATGCCCTGTTATTACTTCTATCACTGGTATTGGCGATATCTTAGGTGGTGCTATTTTCTCAGAAATTGGTGATATTTCTCGTTTTGAGAGAGCTAACCAGTTAGTTGCTTATGCTGGTTTAGATGTTGCTGTTAAGCAATCTGGTAATTTTAATGCAACCGATACGAAGATTTCTAAGCGTGGCTCTCCTTATCTTAGACGTGCTATTTGGCTTGCTGCTAGTGTAGCTGCCTTTAAGGACCCTGCTTTGTCTGTTTACTATCAAAAACTTAGACAAAGGGGTAAGGCTCATGGTACAGCTATTGGTGCTGTTGCTAGAAAACTTACTAACATAATTTTTGCAGTTTTAAGAGATAACAAAACTTACGTACCGAATATTTAGTTGTTATTTAATTTTTCTAAGCCTAAATTTTTAGGCTTGTTTGACGTGCATTAAATTTCAAGATAAATTATTTTTTATTTTCTCTTGACATTTGATAGCTGGTCTATTTATTTTTAGATACCCTAGCTTGACAAAAATAACTAAAAATTGTTTAGTAATACTAACACCCCCTATGGGTGTTAGAAGGAGGTTAGATGAAACAACGTTATGATGTAACAGGCATGACATGCTCCGCTTGCCAGGCTAATGTTACAAGAGCTGTAAAAAAGCTCGGTGTAAATGATGTCAATGTTAATCTTATCAACGAATCTATGAGTGTTGATTATGACGAAAGCATGATTTCAGATGATGATATAATAAATGCTGTAGAAAATATCGGCTATGGAGCTAGTTTAAAATCATCAGATACACCAAAAACAAGTGAGAAAAAAAATGAAGATACATTAGAAGATGAAACTAAACATAGATTAAAAGTATCATTTGCTTTTCTGATTCCACTTATGTATCTAGCTATGGGACCAATGGTAGGATTACCAGTTTTTGACTTTATTACAGGCCCTGAGGGTGCTTTAAATAATGCATTTTTACAGTTCTTGCTAAGTATTCCTGTTATATTCGTAAATAGAAAGTTCTTTATATCAGGATTCAAGGGTTTAGTAAATAAGGCTCCTAACATGGATACCCTAGTAGCCTTAGGCTCTAGTGCAGCAACAGTTTATGGGATATTCTCAATAATGCGTATGGCCTATGGTTTAGGCATTGGGGATTTTGATTTAGTTCATACCTATATGCACAGTTTATACTTCGAGTCGGCGGCAACGATTCTGACCCTAATAACCCTAGGAAAATATTTTGAGGCAAGATCTAAAGGTAAAACTAAGGCGAGTTTAGAAAACCTTATGAACCTTGCTCCAAAGAAAGCTACCAGGATTGTTGATGGTAAACACGAGATTGTTGATGTAGATCAAATTAATAAAGGGGATATCATCTTAATCAAGCCTGGTGATTCTATACCAGTTGATGGTGTCATTGTAGAAGGTTCTTCAGTTGTTGATGAATCTGCTATTACAGGTGAATCTATACCAGTAACTAAAAGTATTGATGACCAAGTAGTGACAGCTACCATAAATAAAGATGGATCGTTTAAGTTTAAGGCAACTGCTGTAGGTGAAGATACTACTTTATCCCAAATCATTAACCTAGTTAATGAAGCTAACGAAACAAAGGCTCCTATTGCAAAAATGGCAGATAAGATTTCAGCTGTATTTGTACCAGTTGTGATTATTATCTCCATACTTACTTTTGCTATATGGATGCTTTTAGGTTATGACTTCGAGTTTGCCTTAAATCTTATGATCGCGGTACTAGTTATATCATGTCCTTGTGCACTGGGTCTTGCTACACCAATGGCAATAATGGTATCTACTGGTAAATCCGCTGAGCTTGGACTATTATTTAAAAACGCAGAATCCTTAGAAAATTTACACAAGGTAGATACAATACTTTTAGATAAAACTGGAACTATTACTGAAGGAAAGCCTGTTGTTACCGATATAGAAACAAGTATGGGTGAAAAAGACTTCTTAGAGCTTGCTACAAGTATAGAAAGTTCATCAGAACACCCATTAAGTACAGCTATTACTTCTTATGCAGGTGAAAATAATATACACCCAGTTAAGGTTGGTGAATTTAATGCTATATCCGGTAAGGGTATCAAAGCTATAATAGATAATAATACTTATTTTGCTGGTAACCTTAGGTTGATGACGGAAGAAAATATTGACCTCGCTAATTATAAAAATATTGCTGAAAAATATGCAAGCCAAGGCAAAACTTCTATGTACTTTGCTGATCAAAGTCAAGTAATTGGTATTATAGCTGTAAAAGATGTTGCTAAAAACACATCTAAAATTGCAATTGATGAGCTTAAGAATTTAGGTTATGAAGTAACTATGGTAACTGGAGATAATAAAACAACTGCTGAAGCAATTAGATCTGAGCTTAATATAGATAAAAAATTTGCTGAAGTTCTTCCTCAAGATAAAGATAAAGTTGTGAAAGAACTCCAAGATATGGGTAATAAAGTAACCATGGTAGGTGATGGTATAAATGATGCACCAGCGCTTGCCAGAAGTGATATAGGTATGGCTATTGGTAATGGTACTGATGTTGCTATAGATTCAGCCGATGTAGTTTTAATGAGAAATTCATTGCTTGATATAGTTAGTTCAATTGAACTATCTAAGGCAACCATTAAGACCATAAAGCAAAATCTATTTTGGGCATTCTTCTATAACGTAATACTAATCCCACTTGCAGCTGGTTTACTATATCCAAGTTTTGGAATTACCTTAAATCCAATGTTTGCAGCCTTTGCTATGAGTATATCATCAGTATTTGTATGTCTTAACTCACTAAGGCTAAGAGGTTTTAAGCCTCAATTTAAAAACGAAAATAAAATAAGAGAAATCGAAAAACTTCAAAATAAAGAAGAAAATAAACTAAGAGAAAATGTAAATAAAGGAGAAGAAAAAATGGCAGAAACAAACAAATTATTAGTAAATGTAAATGGAATGACCTGTAACCACTGTAAGGCAAACGTAGAAAAAGCTCTAAAAGGCCTATCCTTTGTAGAAGATGCTGAAGTAAACCTAGATGCTAAAAACGCAGAAGTTAAATATTTTGGATCAGCAGATGAAGAAGCAATTAGAAATGCTATAAGTGAAGCAGGTTATGAATATAAGGGTATCGAATATAAATAATGCATGCTGATAAAGCAAAAACCATAAGAAAATTAAAAACTGTCGGTGGACAAATCGATGGATTAATAAAAATGGTTGAAGATGATAGATATTGTATAGATATAAGTAATCAATTGATGGCATCAATTTCCATATTAAAAAATGTAAATAAAGATGTTCTTAGAGGACACCTAGAGCATTGTGTATATGATGCTATTAGTAATGAAGATAAGGAAGATGGCCTAAAGAAAATAGAAGAAATTGAAGCTATAATTGATAAACTAAATAAAATATAAGAAAGCTCCCAGTCGGGAGCTTTTTTAAAATTCTGTAATAATTTTCATAAAACCAGTATTTTGTTCTAGGATTTTAAAAATAATAACAGCAATGATAGAAACCATTACAAATTCACTTGCCATAAATGAGAATAGCATAGTTATAAATGCTCCTGAGTTATCTAGCAATAGGTAAGTTCCAATTGCTGGTACAGAAACCATAAGTACTGGAAATAAAGATGCTACAAATAACTTATCTGTCTTCTCCATCAATCTAAATGCAATGTATGAAGATAAAGTACCAAATATAACATCAAACCATGCCATTGGGCTAAATAGATTTGCTATAGCACATCCTAATACTAGTCCTGGTATGTATTTTCTATTATAGAAAACTAATAGTACTAAAATTTCTGAAAACCTAAATTGTATAGGTCCGTATTGTGGCATAGGCACAACTAAAGTTAGTACTGCGTAAAGTGCAGCAACTACTGCAGATCTAACCAAAAAATTAGTATCTTTTGTAAAATTCTTATTCATTTTTCTCTCCTTGATATTTTTTATAATGGGTGCCAAGAAACATTACCGACTCATTATATCATAAATTTTATATTTATCACAGATATTGAAGCAAATCTTTATAGTAGTAAAGTAATCTTATGAAAAAATATCTAATAATAGCTCTTCTCATTCCCCTATTAACATCTTGTTCTAGAGATGACATTAGAGAGAATGAAGGCATAGTTAATGAAGAAAATTTAAATATTCTTACAAGCATAAATGAGCTTGCTATTGATACATTTATTCCAAAAAAGGAGCTTACTCTTAATAATGATCTAGACAATTACCAAAATATCAATCCAAAACTTAAGTCTGATAACAAAGAGGAACTTAAAAAAAATATAGGATCATGGATTGGTGAAAATCCAAAAGCAAAGTGGATTTATGAAAACTTTGATGATTTGAATAATATAGATGCATATTTGGCAGGTAACGATGAGGACACAATTGAATTCGTTTATAATATGAACAACGGACTTACTAACTTCCCAAACACACCTGGCCAATCAGTCGACTTAGGACGAAAAACCCCATACTACATCCAATGGGATAATAGATGGGCATACAATGATTTAGGTGATAGAAATATTGGAATTAGTGGCTGTGGTCCTACATCTATGGCTATGATTTTATCTAGGTTAAAGAAAGATAGTTCTATCACGCCTGATAAAATAACAGTAGATGCTAAAAATTATATGGGCAATGAAGGAATTTCTTGGAACTTTTTTTATGATGGAGCAAAAAAATATAATTATAAAATAGAAGATGTTTCCTTAAATGAGGAAGCTATGAAAAAAGCTTTGGACAAGGGTCCCCTATTAGTTTCTGTAAATAGAGGATACTTCACTCTATTTGGGCATATTTTTGTAATAGACTCATACAAAGATGGCAAGTTTCTTATAAATGACCCAAATAGTATAAGAAATTCTAAGATAGAATGGACATTTGATCAAATAAGTAATCAAATTGTAAAAATTTGGTCCATATATTAACTTGACAAAAATATAATGGTGCTATATAATAGAAAAGTATTCTTTAGTACCATTAGCTCAGTTGGTAGAGCACCTGACTCTTAATCAGGGTGTCCAGAGTTCGAGCCTCTGATGGTGCACCAAATATAAATAAGACCTTAGCACTAGTGCTAAGGTCTTATTTTTTTATTATTTATCTTGGATTATATCATTTGCAAGATCTAATAAATCTTTTGCCATAAAATAATTGTCGCCTAATAGATCGTATATTGCATCTTCTGTAAGTATACCTTGTATAATATCGTCTGGTATCTCCCCTTTATTAGATGCATCATAATCTTTCATAAATTCTTCAGAGTAATAATATTTTTCTAGTTTATTTAATTCTTTTTGATGATCTTTAAATTCCTCTAAAGATTTAGCTAGATTTTCAATTAATTCTTTGTGGTCTTCATAAATTTTTGTGTATTGGTCAATGTGTTTGTAGTCCATTTTATCTCCTATCTTCATAAATAATATTTATCAAATTATCAATATCAGTTTTTATTTGGTAGCTTCTACTGTCAGAACAAGAATTTGTAGACACTATTAGTAGGTCCAAGTCCTTTAAAAGAACAATAAGTTGTCCTCCAGTTCCTGATGCAAATACTACCCCCTTTTCAGATATCCACATACCATAACCATAGTAGTCTTCAGAAATATATTCTCTTTTAACCTCATTTATGGATTTTTGGTAGGGTTTTTGCATCAAATCTATATACGCGCTATCCACTATCTGCAAGTTGTTATATAGGCCCTTGTTTATTATAACTTGTCCTATTTTTAACATATCGTAAGCATTTAAATTTATTTTTGTAGCACCTGCAATATAGTCACCAAGTTTTCCCCGTGACCTATCATTTATACCCAAAGGTTTTAATAATTCTTCATCTACAAAATCAAATAGATCATATTTTATATACTCCTGCATAACTATAGCTAAGAGATAGTAACCTGCGTTTGAGTAGAGAAAGTGACTTCCAGGTTTATAATAAAGTGGATAATTTACTACATAGGCAAATAAGTCATCATAATCACTTTCTATTATATCTTTGCTATATAGGAACAAGTCTCTGTATCCTGTAGTATGAGTGAGTAGATGTTTTACTTTAATTTCCTTAAGATAAGATAAATTCTCTTTGTTTTCTAGCTTTATCTTATCTTTAATAATTGGATATATATAAGTATCTAGGTTAAATTTTTCCTTACTTTGGTTAATTAAAATCCCACATGTTAAGGATAAGACTGTTTTTGATATTGATCTAACATCAAAAACTTTATCTTTTGCAAATTCTATGGTCTTATTGTTTTTATTGTCAAAAATAATTATACTTTCAGAAGAATCACCTTTATTTACAATATCTTTGGCTAATTTTTCAATATCTACCATATATTTATAGGGCCATCTTATATATCTTTAGTATATCTTCTTCTTTTAGAAGTTTAAATCCATCTATTTGAGGTTTTTCTCTATTATTTACACAATTTTTCGCCATTATAGGAAGATCTTCTTCGCTAAATCCTTCAGCTCTTAAGTTTTCTGGTATACCAATTGAAATAAAGAATTCTCTTAGAGCATCTATAGCCTTTTTAGCATCATCCATTGGAGAGCCTGTCTTTTCTATATCAAATACATTATATCCAAATGTGGCAATTTTTTCGCTTGTCTCATCATCCAAGCAATATTCTAGCCAATAAGGAGTAAGTATTGCAAGTCCTACGCCATGAGTTATATCTCTTAGGGCAGAAAGTTCGTGTTCAATTGGGTGAACTGACCAAGCTGTAGATTTACCAGCATTTAGAAGGCCGTTGATTGCCCAGGTATTTGCCCAGATTAAGTTGGCACGAGCTTCATAATTTTCTGGTTCTTTAAGCGCTATAGGTCCGTATTTTATACAAGTTTTTAAAATAGCTTCTGCAAATCTATCATCTAAATATGCCCCATCGTTTAAAGTGAAATAATTTTCCAAAGTATGGCTTATTATGTCACAAGTTCCTGCTGCTGAATGATATTTGTTTACACTGTAGGTATACTCTGGATTTATTAGAGCAAATTTTGGTCTTGCATATTCTGAGCCCCAACCTAATTTTTGTCCAGTTTCTTCGTTAGTAATTACAGATCCTGCATTCATTTCTGATCCTGTAGCAGCAAGGGTCAAAATACTTCCTAAAGCAATACCATCATTAGGTTTTTCTTTGCCTATAACTATATCCCAAGGATCAGCAGATGATTTTGCACCTACTGCAATAAGCTTGGCAGAATCAATAGTAGATCCACCACCAACAGCAAGGATAAAGTCAATGTCATTATCTTTGGCAATCTTAACACCTTCACGAACTTTATCTATTCTTGGATTTGGAACTATTCCTGACAGCTCAAAAACTTCAATTGAATTTTCATCAAATAACTTAATTATATCATCATAAAGACCAATCTTTTTTATGCTATTTCGTCCATAAACCAAAATAACTTTACTACCATATTTTTTAATCTCCTCCGGCAAATTTTTAAGTTGTTTTTTTCCAAATAGAACCTTTGTTGGTATGTTAAAAATAAAATCGTACACAATATCTCCTTTGTAAATTAATCTCTATTAATATTTACCCTATCTTTGTCTTTATCAATAATAAAACCACAAGAATTTACTATCAATCTCATAAAATAAATCAGACCCTGATTTGGACTCTAACATACCTCAGCTTGTATCTTCACTAATTATACTATTTCAGTTATTTTATATTTTTAAATATTTTCTAACAATTTTTACTTAGTTCTATAATACATGTCTTAGTTTCTAGTTAACAAACAGATTGCCTCCACATGCGTTGTCTTTTGCTTGGGAACATAATTTTTTATCCTCGTCATTCTTGCAGGAGCACAATTTATCAATATCATTGTCTTTGGCATTTTTTCTTTTATCTTTGAAATCACTAGAATCTTGACTATCTTTAACTCCTGTTTTGAAATAGAATGTTAAGTCATAAGGATGAATTGTTCCGTCTTTGTCAATTCTTCCAACCACAACTTTATCAACTATGCTTTCAAATACTGTTCTGTTAAATTCCTCTATAATTTCTTTATTTTCTAAGACCTTTTTAAATTGCTTTAATCTTTCTTTAATAGAGTTTTCATCTTTTATCGTTAGTTCCAATGTTTTCTTTTCATCAAGTAATTCTTCTTTTTGTTTTGTTAGTTTTTTATACTTTTTAGCATAAACTTCTTCGTCTATACTATCTTCTAAATGCAGATCAACTAACTTTCTTTCTTGACTAATGATTCTGTTTAATTGGTTTTCTAACTTTTTCAAATCTTTGACTAAAGTATTATCATTTATTTCTTCTTCTACAATTTTTAAAAAGTCATCTATTACTGTTGAATCTGCATGGCATAATTGTCTGTAGCTTTCAACAAAAGCTTTTTCTATCGCTGCTTCTTGTATTCCTTTTGAATGAGGGCAATATTTTTTACCTTTTTTTGTTGACTTTACACATTGCCAGTTAATTTTTTTATAAATTGAACTTGTATGCCATGTTCTTCTTGAAAGTATCTCTCCACAAAATCCACATTCTAACATACTTGAAAAAGCGTATTGCCTTGATAGTTTTTCTCTCTTCCTATCCTTATTAGCAATTGTGTTTCTGTTTTGTGCTCTTCTTAGTCTAATCTCCTGTGCTTTTTCAAAATCTTCTCTTGATATAATTGGCTCGTGATGATTTTCAATATGATATTTATCAGATTCACCAAAGTTTGCTAGTCTTCTTTTTGTTATGGGATCAACTGTGAAGGTCTTTCCCATTAGTATATCGCCAATATACTTTTCATTTTTAATTACTCCTAACACTGTAGTGTCAGACCATTTTGTTTTACCTCTAGGAGTGAGATATCCTTGTTCTTCTAGTTCCCTACCAATGACCGAACCACCATTGCCTTCTAAATATCTTTTAAAGATATATCTAACAATCTTAGCTTCTTCTTCATTTATAGAGACACTTTTTGTTATAGGGTCATAGTCGTATCCAAGGCAACCTTGAAAACCAATAAGCTCCCCTTTTTCCATTTTCATTTTTAGTCCTTTTTTCACATGGGCTGAGGTATTTTCTACTTCTTGTTGAGCTACTGAACTTAATATTGTTAATAGTAGCTCTCCATCCATTGTCAAAGTATCTATATTTTCTTCTTCAAATACTACACCAACATTATTTTCCTTTAATAATCTTACATATTTCAAAGTATCTAATGTGTTTCTAGCAAATCTTGATATAGATTTTGTTATTATCATATCTATATCTCCATTTTGACAATCGCTAATCAGTCTCATGAAATCAGCTCTTTTAGTAGCAGTTGTTCCTGTTGTTGCTTCATCTGCGTATATACCAGCTAAAGTCCAGTTCTTATTGTTTTTTATTAGATTTGTATAATAATCAACTTGCGATTTGTATGATTCAAGTTGGTCTTTACTATCAGTGCTAACTCGACAATATGCTGCAACTCGTTTTAAATCTAAATGTAGTGCATTTCTATTTCTTGCTCCTGTATTTGAAGCTTTTATTAATTTTACTTTAGTATTCATTTTACCTCCTTCCCATTTTGTATCTTTCTACAGTGTTATTATATCACAAATTTAACTACTTTCTATCTCTCTTCTTATAATCATTTTCTATTCTATTTTTTATTTTTGTATATTCCTTATCATTAATTAATTTAAGATCATAAAGTCTACATAACATAGCAACTCTCATACTATAAATCTTTATTGCTTGCATTTTACCTCCTATGTAAATTATTTTTTTACCTTGATAAGTGGATTAAATTTGAAATATGCTAATCTCACATAATCAATTTCAAGAATATTCACACTTCAAAGTATTTTGATTTTTATAGAAAGATGATAAAACACCCCTCACTTTATAAAGTGAAATTTGCCCTCTTTGGTAACCAGAATTTTTATTTTTTTATAGTATTTTTGAGTTTTAATAATTAATTTGAATATAAAAAATGAGGACTTATGCTATTAGGCATAAATCCTCAAAAATAAAAAAATATTATAAAGTTTATATTATGGAGTATCATGAAAAATACTATTTACGACTTCTCGTTTTTCTTGCTTATTTATCATGTGTCCCTCTTGTAATTTACTAATGTATGCATTTTCATAAGTAAGTAAAATCAATCACTTTATCACAAACTGACTCTAAAAACTCAACATCATGTGATATTATTAAAATCAACTTATCTTCTTCTTTTACTTTCTTTATGTTTTTAGCTACTATTTTCATATTTCTATAGTCTAATCCACTGGTTGGTTCATCGAAAAATAGAATTTTCTTGTCGGATAGTAAAGCGGATAAGATAATTACTCTCTGTTTTTGTCCTCCTGACAAGGTGTGAGGATTCCTATCACTGATATTTTTCAATTCCATATCTTTTAGCCAACTATCTAAAACATAATCATCTTTAATATTTGATGTTAATACTATTTCATCTTTAACGCTATCTGTGAATAACTGACAGTTCACTTCCTGCATAATAAGCAGGCTCTCATTTAGCCTACCTTTTATATTTAAATTCTCATCATATTTTAAAATTTTACCTTTATTTTCTTTGTATAAGCCACATATGATTTTTGCTAATGTAGACTTCCCAATTCCATTTTCTCCAACAATCCCAATAATATTCCCATAGCAAAATTTAAGATCCTCAATGGACAAAATTATTTTGGTATTTCTTTTGAATATCAGATTTTTTAACTCTAATACAGTCCCTTTATTTGAAGTTTCAAAATCATCAAATCTTTCAATAGCTTTATAATCAGAATGCCTAAGTCCTGTTCTCATTCGTTCATCTTCACTTAGATTTTCAATTTCGTCCATACTATATTCTCTGATGATTTTTCCATCCTCTAAGTATATTGCTCTATCAACAATGTCTTTTAAATACCACAACCTATGTTCTGCAATAATAATAGTTTTTCCTAAAGATTTAAGCTTTTTTATTGTAAGCGATAATTCTTTCATTGACTTTATGTCTAAGCTTGAAGATGGTTCATCAAGAATAAATATCTCAGGGTTTAATGCGTAAATGCTTGCTATAGCAATCTTCTGCTTCTCTCCTCCAGAAAGATTGAATATATTTTTATTCATCAAGTTTTCAAGATGAAGCTCTTTTTCAACTTCTTCAATCCTTTTGTTAATTACTTCTCTTTCTATTCCGTAATTTTCTAAACCAAAAGCAATTTCATCGGTTGTATTGGTTGTATAAAACTGTGTTTTAGGATTTTGAAAAACCGAGCCTACATTATTAGATAATTTATAAATTGGTGTGGTAAATGTATTCATACCATTGACCATAACGCTGCCAGAAATGTCCCCATCATAAAACTCAGGTATTA